>NZ_FMHT01000003.1:5420000-5720000 GCF_900091585.1 Micromonospora nigra
TGATGTGTTGTGCAGGTGTGTGGATGGGTAGGGGAGCGTCGTGCCGGGGGTGAAGCAGCCGAGTGATCGAGTTGTGGACGCGGCACGAGTGAGAATGCAGGCATGAGTAGCGAAAGAAGGGTGAGAAACCCTTCCGCCGGATGACCAAGGGTTCCAGGGCCAGGCTAATCCGCCCTGGGTGAGTCGGGACCTAAGGCGAGGCCGAGAGGCGTAGTCGATGGACAACGGGTTGATATTCCCGTACCCGCGAAAGAGCGTCCCTGATGAACCTCGTTGTGCTAACCACCCGAACTGTCGGAGGTCTTCGGACCGATGATGGGGAGCGTGGGAACCTGACGGGTAGTAGTCAAGCGATGGGGTGACGCAGGAAGGTAGCTGATCCCGGCCGGTGGTTGTGCCGGGGTAAGCGTGTAGGCCGTGTCGTAGGCAAATCCGCGACGCATGAAGGCTGAGACGTGATGCCGAGCCGATTCAGGTGAAGTCAGTGATCCTATGCTGCCGAGAAAAGCCTCTAGCGAGTTCTGAGCGGCCCGTACCCCAAACCGACACAGGTGGTCAGGTAGAGAATACCGAGGCGATCGGGCGAACTGTGGTTAAGGAACTCGGCAAATTGCCCCCGTAACTTAGGGAGAAGGGGGGCCGGAGACGTGAAGCCCCACGCGGGTGGAGCGTTGTATGGCCGCAGAGAGCAGGGGGAAGCGACTGTTTACTAAAAACACAGGTCCATGCGAAGAAGTAATTCGATGTATATGGACTGACGCCTGCCCGGTGCTGGAACGTTAAGGGGACCTGTTAGCTCTTCGGGGCGAAGCGGAGAACTTAAGCGCCAGTAAACGGCGGTGGTAACTATAACCATCCTAAGGTAGCGAAATTCCTTGTCGGGTAAGTTCCGACCTGCACGAATGGCGTAACGACTTCCCCACTGTCTCAACCACAGGCCCGGCGAAATTGCATTACGAGTAAAGATGCTCGTTACGCGCGGCAGGACGGAAAGACCCCGGGACCTTTACTATAGCTTGACATTGGTATTCGAATTAGCTTGTGTAGGATAGGTGGGAGCCGGTGAAGCTCATACGCCAGTATGGGTGGAGGCAATCTTGAAATACCACTCTGGTTGATTTGGGTATCTAACTTCGGACCGTTATCCGGTTCAGGGACAGTGTCTGGTGGGTAGTTTAACTGGGGCGGTTGCCTCCTAAAGGGTAACGGAGGCGCCCAAAGGTTCCCTCAGCCTGGTTGGCAATCAGGTGTTGAGTGCAAGTACACAAGGGAGCTTGACTGTGAGACTGACAGGTCGAGCAGGGACGAAAGTCGGGACTAGTGATCCGGCACTTGCGAGTGGAAGCGGTGTCGCTCAACGGATAAAAGGTACCCCGGGGATAACAGGCTGATCTTCCCCAAGAGTCCATATCGACGGGATGGTTTGGCACCTCGATGTCGGCTCGTCGCATCCTGGGGCTGTAGCAGGTCCCAAGGGTTGGGCTGTTCGCCCATTAAAGCGGTACGCGAGCTGGGTTTAGAACGTCGTGAGACAGTTCGGTCCCTATCCGCCGTGCGCGTAGGATACTTGAGAAGGGCTGTCCCTAGTACGAGAGGACCGGGACGGACGAACCTCTGGTGTGCCAGTTGTCCCGCCAGGGGCACGGCTGGTTAGCTACGTTCGGAAGGGATAACCGCTGAAAGCATCTAAGCGGGAAGCTCGCTTCAAGATGAGGTATCCCACCCACCATTGGTGGGGTAAGGCCCCCAGCTAGACGACTGGGTTGATAGGCCGGAAATGTAAGCCCGGTAACGGGTTCAGTTGACCGGTACTAATAGGCCGAGGACTTGACTACCAAGCTGCTACGCGTCCACTGTGCAACTCTAGACAAACGAACACACCACACCACACCCCAGAAACATCGGGGTCGATGGAACGGTTTGTTTGACATGTCCATAAAGTTACGGCGGTCATGGCGGAGGGGAAACGCCCGGCAACATTCCGAACCCGGAAGCTAAGCCCTCCAGCGCCGATGGTACTGCACTCGGGAGGGTGTGGGAGAGTAGGACACCGCCGGACACACTTCCAGTCGAGGGCCGGCCCAACAGGGGCCGGCCCTCGACTGCGTAGCGCCGTGGAAGGCGCAATCAGGAAGGATGTACCCGTGAGTTCAGGACCGCAGGGCGGAGATCGCCCCCGGCGTTACGACGACCGGCCGGGCGGACGCGACGAGTCGCCTCGCAGGGAGGACCGTCCACCGTACCGGGGCGACCGAGACGACGACCGGGGCCGCAGCGGCAACTTCCGTGGTGGCGACCGTCGTGAAGGCGGTTTCCGGGGCGGTTCCCGCGACGGTGATTCGCGTGGTGGCGGTTTCCGTCGAGACGGCGACCGACCGAACAACTCCGGTGAGCGCCGTGAAGGCGGCTTCCGCGGCGGTGACCGCCGTGAGGGTGGTTTCCGTGGTGGCGACCGCCGTGAGGGTGGCTTCCAGGGCGGCGACCGCCGTGAGGGCGGTTTCCGTGGTGGCGACCGCCGTGAGGGTGGCTTCCAGGGCGGCGACCGCCGAGAGGGTGGCTACCGTGGTGGCGACCGCCGTGAAGGCGGTTTCCGGGGCGGTTCCCGCGACGGTGATTCGCGTGGTGGCGGTTTCCGTCGAGACGGCGACCGACCGAACAACTCCGGTGAGCGCCGTGAAGGCGGCTTCCGCGGCGGTGACCGCCGTGAGGGTGGCTACCGTGGTGGCGACCGCCGTGAGGGTGGCTTCCAGGGCGGCGACCGCCGTGAGGGCGGTTTCCGTGGTGGCGACCGCCGGGAAGGTGGTTTCCAGGGCGGTGACCGCCGTGAGGGTGGCTTCCGCAGCGGTGAGCGCCGGGAGGGTGGCTTCCGCCGGGATGGCGAGCGCACCGGTGGCTTCCGTGGTGGTGACCGCCGGGAGGGCGGATTCGGCGGCCAGCGGCGCGAGGGCGGGTACCAGCGCGACGAGAACCGTCAGGACGACCGTCGCGGAGGCTACCGGGAAGGCTCCCGTGCCGGTGAGCGGCGGGAGGGCGGTTTCCAGGGCGGTGACCGCCGTGAGGGTGGCTTCCGCAGCGGTGAGCGCCGGGAGGGTGGCTTCCGCCGCGACGACCGGGGCCAGTCCGGCTTCCGGGGCGGCGACCGTCGTGAGGGCGGTGAGCGGTCTGGTGGCTTCCGTGGCGACCGTGAAGGCGGCGAGCGCCGGGGTGGCGGCTTCCGGGACGGTGACCGCCGGGAGGGTGGCTTCCAGGGCGGTGAGCGCCGGGAGAGTGGCTTCCGCCGGGATGGCGAGCGCACCGGTGGCTTCCGTGGTGGTGACCGCCGGGAGGGTGGTTCCCAGGGCGGCGACCGTCGCGACGGCGGCTACCGCCGGGACGGTGACCGGGGCCAGTCCGGCTACCGGGGCGGCGACCGTCGTGAGGGCGGTGAGCGGTCTGGTGGCTTCCGTGGCGACCGTGAAGGCGGCGAGCGCCGGGGTGGCGGCTTCCAGGGCGGCGACCGTCGTGAGGGCGGTTTCCGTGGCGGCGAGCGCCACGACGGCGGCTTCCGTGGCGGCGAGCGCCACGACGAGCGCCGAGACCGGCCGGAGGCCGGGGCCAGGAGCACCACAGAACCGGTCTTGTCCGATGACATCGCCGCGACCGACCTTGACAAGGACGTCCGTGCGGAGCTGCTGTCGCTGGCCAAGCCGGTGGCCGAGACGGTCGCCCGGCACCTCGTTGCCACAGGCCGGTTGATCGACGATGACCCGGCTGAGGCCCTCGCCCACGCCTTGGCCGCGCGCCGGCTCGCCTCGCGCATCTCCGCGGTGCGGGAGGCCGTCGGGTTGGCCGCGTACCACGCGGGGGAGTGGCAGTCCGCGATCGCGGAGCTGCGTACGTACCACCGGATGTCCGGACTGCAGAGCCACCTGGCGGTGCTCGCCGACTGTGAGCGGGCGTTGGGTCGGCCGGAGCGCGCCATCGACCTGTTCCGGGGCGCGGACCAGGACAAACTTGACCAGGCCGTGGCGATCGAGCTGCTGATCGTCGCCGCTGGCGCACGCGGTGACCTCGGTCAGAAGGACGCCGCCGTGGCGATGCTCCAGGTGCGGGAACTCACCGCCGACGAACCGACGCCGTGGGCGGCCCGACTGCGTTACGCGTACGCCGACGCGCTGCTGGCCGTCGGCCGCCGCGACGAGGCCCGGGAGTGGTTCTCGCGGGCGGCCGACGCGGATTCCGACGGCGAGACCGACGCGGCCGAGCGACTGCTCGAACTCGACGGCGTGCTGATCGAGGGCGACGACGAGGACGAGGCGGCGCTGGAGGACATGGTCGCCGGCCCCGGCAGCCCCGGCGCGGTGGCCGTGCACCCCGACGCCGACCTCACCGGCGGCGGTGACCAGGCCGACGACGCCGACAGCGCGCCGTCGTCGGTGGACGTCGACCGGAACCCGGTCCCGCAACTGGACGACCTCGCCGACGACGAGCTGACCGACGAGGAGGCGCGGGACCTGGTGTCCGAGCGCGACGACGTGTCCGATCGCGAGGACGTCGCCGGCCACGGGACGTCCGAGGACGTCGAGAGCGACGGGCCGTCCCGGGACGTCGAGGGCGACGGGGCGTCCGACGATGTCGGCCGCGACGAGGTGTCCGACGGCGTCGACCGGCGTGGACCGGAGGCCGAGGGACGATGAACGACGGGGTCGGGGGCCGGCTGGCCGACGGGTACGTCATGGTCGTCTTCGACCTGGACGGGGTGATCTACCTGATCGACCGGCCGATCCCCGGCGCGGTCGAGGCGGTGGGCCGCCTGCATGCCGAGGGGCGGGCCGTCGCGTACGCCACGAACAACGCCTCCCGCCGTTCCAGCGAGGTGGCGGACCTGCTCACCGGTATGGGTGTGCCGGCGCGGCCCGACGAGGTCCTGACGTCGGCGGTGGCCGCCGCGGAGCTGCTGCGGGACCGGTTGCCCGCCGGCGCGGCGGTCCTCGTGGTGGGCGCCGAGGCGCTGCGGGCCGAGATCCGCGCTGTCGGCCTCACTCCGGTGGCCCGCGCCGACGAGTCGCCGGTGGCGGTGGTGCAGGGGTACGGGCCGCAGGTCGGCTGGCTGGACCTCGCCGAAGCCAGCGTGGCGGTGCGTGGCGGTGCCACCTGGGTGGCGACCAACACCGACCGGACGCTGCCGAGCGGACGGGGTCCACTGCCGGGCAACGGTGCGCTGGTCGCCGCGCTGCGCACCGCGCTCGACCGGGATCCCGACGAGGTGGTCGGCAAACCGGAGCCGGAGCTCTTCGCCAGGGCCGCGCGGCGGGCGGGAGAAGGACGGACCCTGGTCGTCGGTGACCGCCTGGACACCGACATCGAGGGCGCCAACCGCGCCGGGCTGGACAGCCTGCTCGTGCTCACCGGCGTCAGTGACGTGGCCGAGTTGCTCGCCGCGCCGCCGGACCGCCGCCCGACGTACGTCGCCTGGGACCTGGCCGGGCTGTTCGACCCGGCGGCGGTGGTGTCGGTTCCCGGGCGGGCGGACGCCGACGGCTGGTCGGTGACCGGCAGCGACGACGGGCTGGAACTGGCCGGTTCGGGTCGTGCCCTCGACGCGGTCGGCGCCCTCTGCGCCGTGGCCTGGTCGGCCGGCGACGCCGGGTCGAGAGCCTGGCGGGTGCGGGCCGCCTCCGCGGCGGCCACCGAGACTCTCGCCGCGCTCGGCCTGCCGGTCTGATCCTGTGCCGTCGGCGGACCTGCCGGTCTGATCGCGCCGTCGGCGGCTCAGAGCAGCTTGCGCAGCTTCATCAGGTCGAACGGGTTCGCCTTGATCGACACCCGCCGCGCCGCGATCGCCTTGGTGATGTCCAGCTCGCCCCGGACGAGGGCGATCAGGTCGTCACTGGAGGTGCTCATCGCGATCTTGGCCTTGGGGTCGTCGCCGTCGGTCAGCCCCACCAGCCGCCCGTTCGTGAGCCGGCCGTGGAAGGCGGTGTCGAGGTCGGTGATCCGGCAGGCCAGGGTGCGGTCCAGGTCTACGCGCTCGCGTACGGTCTCCGCGTCGCGGTCGAGCCGTGCGGCCAGATCCTGCAACGCCTGCCGGCACTCGTCCACGCTGGCCACATCGCCCCCTTGTCGCTCGGCACGTCCGTCCCCGGCACCGTACCGCACGGGTGGCACCGCGCGGCCCGGTAGCGTGACACCTGCACATCCCGCCCCGCGGAAGGACTCAGTCATGCAGGACGCGTGGCGCGCCTACCTCGAGCTGGCCATGGGCCTGACGGAGGCGCCCCGGAAGAAGGCCCAGGACGCTGTCCGCCGCCTCGCCGGCTCCAGCGGCGCGACCGCCGCCCAGTTGCAGACCCTCGGCGAGGAACTGATCTCCACCGGCGCGGCCAACCGGGAGGCGTTGACCAAGTTGGTCCGCTTCGAGGTCGACCGGGCCCTGGGCGCGGTGGGACTGGCCACCGCCGACGAGGTCGCCGAACTGACCCGCCGGGTGCACGAGCTGGAACGCCAGCTCCGGCAGGCCAGGGGAGTACCCCCGGCCGGCGAGCCGCAGCCGGCGACCGGCAGCCCGGAGACGGTGGCGAGCGGGACCGTCGTGCAGCAGGCCGCAGCGAGCAAGACCGTGGCGAAGAAGGCCGTGGCGAAGAAGGCCGTGTCGAGCAAGACGGTCGCGAAGAAGACGGTCGCGAAGAAGGCCGTCGCGAAGAAGGCCGTCGTGCGCAAGCCGCCGGCCACCGTGACCCGTACCGCCGAGGTCGGCGATGATGAGTCGGCGCGGCCGGCGAAGGCCACGCGGCCGGCGCGTCGGCCGGAACCGGGCGGTGCCGCGTGACCGGGCGGACCGGCAGGTGAGCACCCCGTTCCGCCCCGGCCCGCCGCCCGGTGCCCGTCCCGGCCCGCGGGTGGGCCCCGCGTCGTCCGACGACCTCGGCGAGGTGCGCCATCCCGCTGTCGACGCCGCGGTGCAGGCGATGGCCAACGCCGCCGAGCTCCCTCCGGCCGACCAGATCGCCCAGTACGAGGCGGCATACGAGACCCTGCGGGAGACTCTCGCCACCATCGACCAGTCCTGATCCGGAGAACAACCATCCATGGCACGTCGTAACCGGCTGGACGCCGAACTCGTCCGTCGTGGCCTGGCCCGCTCCCGCGAGCAGGCCGCCGCCCTCGTCGAGGCCGGCCGGGTCCACCTGCGGGGGGTGCCGGCGCGCAAGGCCGCCGCGATGGTCGACCCCGCCGACCCGCTGCTGGTCACGGGCGAGGACCCGAGCACGGAGTACGTGTCCCGGGGCGGGCACAAACTGGCCGGTGCCCTGGCGGCCTTCGCCCAGGGCGGACTGCGGGTCTCCGGCCGGCGCTGCCTCGACGCGGGGGCGTCCACCGGCGGCTTCACCGACGTGCTGCTGCGGGCCGGCGCCGCCGAGGTGGTGGCCGTGGACGTCGGCTACGGCCAGCTCGCCTGGCCGCTGCGCACCGACGACCGGGTCCGGGTCCACGAACGCACCAACGTGCGCACCCTCACCCCGGAACTGATCGACGGGCCCGTCGACCTGACCGTGGCTGACCTGTCGTTCATCTCACTGCGACTGGTGCTGCCGGCGCTGGCCGGCTGCACCCGCGCCGACGGCGACCTCGCCCTGATGGTCAAGCCGCAGTTCGAGGTGGGCAGGGAACGGGTCGGGGCGGGCGGCGTGGTCCGGGACCCCGAGCTGCGGGCCGAGGCGGTCCTCGACGTGGCCGCGTCCGCCGCCGGGCTCGGCCTGGGCCTCGCGGACGTGGCGGCCAGCCCGCTGCCCGGGCCGAGCGGCAACGTCGAGTTCTTCGTATGGTTACGCCGGGACGCCCCCGCGGCCGACGCGGGGCGGGTGCGGGCCGTGGTGACCGCCGGGCCGCAGGGCCCGGGGCCGTCCGGTGACGTGCCGGACGCGGCGACGGAGGAGGTGGCCGGGTGATCGAGCTGCACAGCCCCGGGGGCGGGACCCGCCCCGTCCGAAAGGGACCGACGCGGTGAGCCGGACGGCCCTGCTGGTGACGCACACCGGCCGGCGTCGCAGCACCGAGCATGCCCGGGCGGTCGCCGCCGACCTGACCGGGGCCGGCTTCGAGGTGCGGGTGGTGGCCGAGGAGGCCGACGACCTGGACCTGCCCGGGGCGGTGCCGGTGACCGGCCCGCAGGCCGCCGACGGTGCCGAGATCGTGTTCGCCCTCGGCGGGGACGGCACCTTCCTGCGCGCCGCCGAGCTGGCCCGCCCGGCGAAGGCTCCGCTGCTCGGCATCAACCTCGGCAAGGTCGGCTTCCTGGCCGAGGCGGAGATCGACGACCTCGACGTCGCGGTACGTGACGTGGTGGAACGCAACTACACGGTGGACGAACGGCTCACCCTCGACGTGACCGCCGAGTTCGACGGTGGCCCCACCATCGAGTCGTGGGCGCTCAACGAAATCAGCGTCGAGAAGGGCGAGCGGGCCCAGATGCTGGAGCTGCTCGTCGACGTCGACGGCCGGCCGTTGTCCCGGTACGGCTGCGACGGTGTGGTCTGTGCGACGCCCACCGGCTCCACGGCGTACGCGTTCTCGGGGGCGGTCCGGTGGTGTGGCCTGAGGTCGAGGCGCTGCTACTGGTGCCGATCAGTGCGCACGCCCTGTTCAGCCGGCCCCTGGTGACCGCGCCCACGTCCACGTTCGTCATCACGGTGGACCCGTTCACCACGCTGGCCGTGCTGTGCTGCGACGGCCGGCGGGTCTACGACCTGCCGCCCGGCGCTCGCGTGACGGTGCGGCGCGGTGCGCTGCCGGTGCGGATCGTGCGACTGCGGGACCGGCCCTTCACCGACCGACTGGTCGCCAAGTTCGACCTGCCGGTGCACGGTTGGCGGGGTAGCCGCCGCTGACGACCCCGCAGGGCCGGGGCCGGCGAACCTCGTCGCCTGACGCGGGTGCGGTGGGCAGCAGGGTTCCGGGACGGAGCGGCGCGGCGGGCAGCAGGGTTCCGCGACGGGAACGGCGCGGGGGGTGCGGCAGGCAGCGGGGACGGGGGACGGCGCGGGGTGCGGCAGGTCGCGGTGTCCGGGGAGACCGGGGCCGTCCGGCTGCGCCGCGCCGGCTGGTCAAGTGTCGGGGCCCGCGTCTAGTGTCGGGTGCTGTGCTGGAAGAGCTGCGCATCACCGGACTGGGCGTCATCGAGGACACGACGCTGCCGTTGACCGGCGGCATGAACGTCATCACAGGCGAGACCGGGGCCGGAAAGACCATGGTGGTCACCGGTCTGGGGCTGCTCTTCGGCGGTCGGGCCGACGCCGGACGGGTCCGGGCCCAGCCCGGCAGGGCGGTCGTGGAGGGGCGGCTGCGCCTGCACGGGCGGGTGGCCGACACGGTGCACGCCCGGATCACCGACGCCGGCGGCGAGCCCGACGAGGACGGTTCGCTGCTGCTGAGCCGTACGGTCACCGTGGAAGGGCGCTCGCGCGCCCACCTGGGCGGGCGGAGCATGCCGGTGTCGATGCTCGGCGAGGTGGGCGAGCAGGTGGTGGCGGTGCACGGCCAGTCCGACCAGCTGCGCCTGCTGCGTCCCGCCGAGCAACGCGCGGCGCTGGACCGGTTCGCCGGCCCCGAGCACGAGAAGCTGCTCGACGCGGTGCGGGAGGCGTACGCCGGGTGGCGGCGGGTCGTCGACGACCTGGCCGACCGGCGGCGCAACGCCCGGGAGCGCAACCAGGAGGCCGACCTGCTGCGCCTCGGGCTCGACGAGATCACCCGGGTCGACCCGCAGCCGGGGGAGGACGACGAGCTGAAGGCGGAGGCCCAGCGCCTGGAGCACGCCGAGGGGCTGCGCACGGCGGCGCAGTTGGCGCACCACAGCCTCGCCGGCGGGGCCGAGGCGATCGACGAGACGCCGGACGCGACGTCGTTGCTGGGCACGGCGCGGCGCACCCTCGAGGCGCAGGCCGGCACGGACCCGGCGCTGGGTGAGCTGGCCGTTCGCCTGGAGGAGGCGGCGACCCTGGTCACCGACGTCTCCGCGGAGCTGTCGGCGTACCTGGCGGCGCTGGACGCCGACCCGGCCCGGTTGCAGACCGTCTACGAGCGCCGGGCCGCGCTGCGTGCCCTGACCCGCAAGTACGCCGACGACGTCGACGGGGTGATCGCCTGGGCGGAGCGGGCCCGCGCCCGGCTGTCCGATCTCGACAGTTCCGACGAACTGCTCGACGAGTTGGAGCGGGAGTCCCAGCGGCTGGCCGTCGAGGTCGCCGACCTGGCCGGGCGGCTGTCGGCGTCCCGCCGGGAGGCGGCCGGCCGGTTCGCCGAGCAGGTCACCGTCGAGCTGGCCGGCCTGGCCATGCCGCACGCCCGCGTCCAGGTGGAGGTGCTGTCCCGGCTGGCCGGGCGGGCCGAGCCGTCGCTGCCGGTCGACGGGGTCGAGGTGGGCGTCGGCCCGGACGGCTGCGACGAGGTGGAGTTGCGCCTGCTGGCTCACCCGGGGGCACCGGCACTGCCGTTGCAGCGGGGTGCCTCGGGTGGCGAGCTGTCCCGGGTGATGCTGGCCATCGAGGTGGTCTTCGCGGGGTCGGGCGGGCCACCGACCCTCGTCTTCGACGAGGTGGATGCCGGGGTGGGTGGGCAGGCCGCGGTGGAGATCGGCCGCCGGCTGGCCCGGCTGGCCCGCAGCCACCAGGTGCTCGTGGTCACCCACCTGCCGCAGGTGGCGGCGTTCGCGGACCGGCACCTGGTGGTGGCGAAGGACACCGGTGGCGCGGTCACCACGAGCGGCGTACGAATGGTGGAGGACACGGAACGCGCTCGGGAACTGGCGCGAATGTTGGCGGGTTTGCCCGACTCGGATCTGGGTATCGCCCACGCCGAGGAGCTGCTGGCCCTGGCGGCGCGGGAAAGGCGACCCTGAGTCCGCCGATTGTGAGCGGAGGCACACCGGCCTCCGCCAGAGTGTGCTTCCCTGGGTAGGCGGCCCTGCTCAGGCATGTCGCGACAGATTCCCCTGCCTCACATGCCAGGATGGTCACGATGCGTCTACCCACGTTGCGCCGGGCCCGGAACGCGGAACCGGGCAGAATCCTCGGCACCGCACGCCTCGACCGCCGCACCAAGCGCCTGGTCGGCCGGCTCCGCCCCGGCGACATCGCGGTCATCGACCACGTCGACCTGGACCGGGTCGCCGCCGACTCGCTGGTCGCGGTCGGCGTCACCGCGGTGCTCAACGCCAAGCCGTCCGTGTCGGGGCGGTACCCGAACCTGGGTCCCGAGGTGCTGGTCGCCGCCGGGATCGCCCTGCTCGACGACCTCGGTGAGGGCGTCTTCGAGCAGATCCGCGAGGGCGACACCGTGCGGATCGAGGGCAACACGGTGTATGTCGGTGAGGAGCCGGTGGCGCACGGTGCCCTACAGGACGCCGAGTCGGTCGGCAAGGCGATGGCCGACGCCCGGGAGGGCCTGTCGGTGCAGTTGGAGGCGTTCGCCGCCAACACCATGGACTACCTGCGGCAGGAACGCGACCTGCTGCTCGACGGCGTCGGCGTGCCGGACATCGCCACCCAGATCCGGGGCCGGCACTGCCTGATCGTGGTGCGCGGCTACGACTACAAGGCCGACCTCGACGTGCTGCGCCCGTACATCCGGGAGTTCAAGCCGGTGCTGATCGGCGTCGACGGCGGGGCGGACGCGCTGGTCGAGGCGGGTTACACGCCCGACATGATCATCGGGGACATGGACTCGGTCACCGACGACGCGCTGCGCTGCGGCGCCGAGGTGATCGTGCACGCCTACCCGGACGGTCGGGCCCCGGGGCTGCCCCGGGTCAACGGCCTGGGGGTGCCGGCGATCACCTTCCCGGCCGCCGCCACCAGCGAGGATCTCGCCATGCTGCTGGCCGACGAGAAGGGTGCCTCGCTCATCGTGGCCGTGGGTACCCACGCCACCCTGGTCGAGTTCCTGGACAAGGGCCGCGGTGGCATGGCCTCGACGTTCCTCACCCGGCTCAAGGTCGGCGGCAAGCTGGTCGACGCCAAGGGCGTGAGCCGGCTCTACCGGCAGAGCATCTCCGGGTCCTCGCTGCTGCTGCTGGTCCTGTCGGCGGTCGCCGCGATGGCGTCCGCCGTGGCGGTCTCCACCGTCGGGAAGGCGTATTTGGGCGTGGCCTCCGAATGGTGGGACAATCTTGTGTTCCAGCTCGGCCTGCTCTTCTAGCTCCCGACCCGATCAAGAGGCTGTAAGCGTGATCAACTTTCGATACCACGTGGTGTCCCTGACCGCGGTCTTCCTGGCGCTGGCGATCGGCCTGGTCGTCGGCACGGCCGCCCTGAACGGCCCCGTGGCCGACTCCCTCAAGGAAACCGTCAACGGACTGCGCAAGGACAACCAGCAGATGCGCCAGGCGGTCCAGAGCATGGAGCGGGAACTCGAGCTGGAAGAGGACTTCGCAGCCGAGATGGCCCAGATCCTGCTGCCCGGCAAGCTGACCGGCAAGCGGGTGCTGGTGCTCAGCCTGCCCACCGGCCGGGACCACACCGAAGGTGTGCTGGAGATGCTCCGGCTGGCCGGGGCCGACATCACCGGCCGGATCGACGTGCAGGACAAGTTCATCAACCCGGAGAACAACAACGACCTGCTGGAACTCGCCGTGACCGCCGCCCGGCCCACCGGCGCGCCCACGGCCGGGCTGCCCGGCAACGGCCACGGCGTGGAGACCTCCAGCGCGCTGCTGGCGAGCGTGCTGCTGGACCGGGCGCCGGACGCCGCCCCGGTCAGTGAGGCCGACCGGCGGGCGGTGCTGGCCGCTTACAGCAACGCGAACTACCTCACCACCGCCGACCAGGTCAGCGGGCCCGCCGAGGCGGTCGTCGTGGTCAGCGGCCAGCCGTACGTGGACAAGGACTCCGCCAAGAAGGACGAGTCGGTCGTCAAGATCGTCGAGCAGTTCGACCGGACCGGGGCGATCGTCGTGGCCGGCAACGGCTCGGCCGGCGGCAACCTGGTGGCGTTCGTGCGGGAGGACGCGGTGCTGACCCAGTCCGTCTCCACCGTCGACAACGCCAACACGGTGCAGGGGCAGTTGGTCACCACCCTGGCTCTGGTGCAGCAACTCAACGAGCGCAAGGCGGGTCAGTACGGCGTGGCGGACAACGCCTCGCTGCTGCCTAGACTGCCCCAGTGACCCGCGCCCGGTGGACCGACGGATGGAGCACGACAGTGATCGTGAGCGGCCTGACGATCGCGGGCGGCGGACCGCGCCGCACCGCCGGACGCGGGGCGACGGCATGAGCGGCCTGGGTCGGCTGCTGGTCGCCGGAGCCGGGGCGGCGCTCGCCCGGTACGCCCTGCGTGAGGTGCGGACCTCGCCGGTCGCCCCCGCGCTGGAGCGCACGAACTTCCGCGGCCGTACGGTCACCCTGGCCGGCGGCCCGGCCCTCACGGTCGGTGCGGCCGGGGCCGCGGCGTTCGGGGCCACCAGCGCCTCCTCGGGCGCGGCGGCGCTGGTCGCCGGTCTCGGTGCCGGCGCGGTCGGCCTCTACGACGACGTGGTCGGCGCCCGACCCGAACAGAAGACCGCCAAGGGCTTCGCGGGGCACCTCGCCGCGTTACGCGAGGGACGGGTCACCGCCGGACTTGTCAAGATCGTCGGGGTGGGTGCCGCCGGGGTGGGTGCCGCCGCGTTGCTCGCCACCGACCGCCGGGTGGCCGGGCACCGGCGTCGGCAGCGGCAGGGTGCCCTCGGGCGGGGCGTCGACGTGCTGCTCGGCGCGGGCGTGATCGCCGGCACCGCCAACCTGGTCAACCTGCTCGACCTGCGCCCCGGGCGGGCGCTGAAGTCCGGTCTGCTGCTCGGCGCGCCGCTGGCCGGCGGGCCACACGGCGGGATCGCCGCCGGGGCCGTCGGTGCCGCCGCCGGCCTGCTCCCCGACGATCTCGGCGAGAACGTCATGCTCGGCGACAGCGGGGCCAACGCCCTGGGCGCGCTGGTCGGCGTGACCCTGGCCGCCCGGACCGGCCCCCTCGGTCGCGCCGGGCTGCTGGCCGTGCTCGCCGGCCTGACCGCCGCCAGCGAGAAGGTCAGCTTCACCCAGGTCATCCAGCGCACCCCGGTGCTGCGCGAACTCGACGCTGTGGGCCGGCGCGCCGACTGACGTGACGACACCGGCACCCCTCGCCGGCGCCGGCCGGGTGGCCGGAGCAGCCGCGCTCATCGCCGTGCTCACCGTGGTCAGCCGGCTGGTCGGGTTCGGGCGTACCGCCGTGTTCACCTGGGTCGTCCAGGACAGCGACCTGGGCGGCATGTACGTCATCGCCAACTTCGTACCGAACATCATCTTCGAGATCGTCGCCGGTGGGGCGCTCGCGAGTCTGGTCGTACCGCTGCTGGCCGCGCCCGTCGCGGCGGGCGACCGGCGGGCGGTGGCCGCCACGACGGGTGCCCTGCTCACCTGGACGGTGACCCTGCTGGTGCCCCTGGCGGTTCTGCTGGCGGTCCTCGCGGCCCCGGCGGTCACCCTGATCAGCGAGGGGCGTTCGGACGCGGAGCTGGCCGCCGGCGCGCGGATGCTGCGGGTGTTCGCCCCCCAGCTGCCGCTCTACGGCATCGGCATCGTGCTCACCGGTGTGCTCCAGGCGCACCGGCGGTTCGCCTGGCCGGTCATCGCGCCGCTGCTGTCCAGCCTCACCGTGATCGTGGTCTACGTCGCCTTCGGTCAGGTGGCCGGCCGGGGCGCCAGCGTCGCCGCGACGGGTGCCGGGGCGGAGCTGATCCTGTCGGCCGGCACCACCCTCGGGGTGGTGGTGCTGTCGCTGTCCCTGCTGGTTCCGCTGCGCCGCCTGCGCCTGCGCCTGCGGCTGCGTCCCGGGTACGCGTTCCCGGCCGACGCCCGGGCGAGGGTGGGCGGGTTGGCCGCCGCCGGCGCGGTGACCGTCACCGCCCAGCAGCTCGCCCTGGTGGTGCTGCTCAACCGGGTTTCCGGCGGTCCGACCGGCTCGCCGCAGGTGTTCACCCTCGCCCAGACCTTCTACCTGCTGCCGTGGGCGGTGCTGGCGGTTCCGCTGGCCACCGCCGCGTACCCGACCCTGGCCGCGGCGGCGGCCGGTGGCGACGAGCGGGAGTACCAGCGCACCCTGTCGAGCACCCTGCGGGGGGTGCTGCTGGCCAGTTTCCTGGGCGCGGCGGTGCTCGTCGGTGCCGCCGTGCCGATCGGTCGGTTCTTTCCGCTCGACTCGGCCGCCACGGCCGCCGCCGTCGCCGGCTTCGCTCCCGGTCTGATCGGCTACGGGCTGTTCGCGGTGCTGTCCCGCGCCCTGTACGCGCGGGGCGCGACCCGGTCCGCCACCGTCGCCATCACCGCCGGCTGGCTGGCCGTCGCGCTGGCCACGGTGCCCCTGGCGGGCCTGCTCCCCGTCGCCGACCGGGTGCTCGCGGTCGCGTTGGCGAACTCGGTCGGCATGGTGCTGCTCGGGGCGCTGCTGTTGACCGCCGTGTTCCGGTCCGCGGGCCGGCCGGCGGTCGCCGGCGCGGCCCGAGCCGCTCTGGCGGGCCTGCTGGCCGGTGTGCTGGCTGCGGCGGCCGGCGCGGTCCTGGCCTGTCTGCTGGACGACGCCGCCGGCGGCACCCCGACGACGGGTGCGGCTCTGCTGCAGGGCATGCTGTCCGGAGTCCTCGTCGGTGTGGTCTTCCTCGCGGTGGTCTGGCTGGTCGACCGGCGGGACGTACGGCCGCTGCTCGCCGGCGTGCGGCGACGCCTGCGTCGGCGTGGCGCCGACGCCGGGCGGACCGGGGAGCGGCACCAGGGAATCCCCCCGGAGCGGGACGACGGGAAGGAGACGGTGGCCCGGTGAGCGCGAGGAGTGCAGCGCAGCGGAGCCCCGCAGTCGCGAGCGAATGGCCTGGTGTGGTGAGCGCGAGGAGTGCAGCGCAGCGGAGCCCCGCAGTCGTGGATGGGAGGTCGGCACGGTGAGCGCGTCCCCATCGCCCACCTGGCGGGGCACGGTGCTGTTGCTGCTGGCGTCGAGCACCGGCGGGGTGGGCCAGCATGTGCGGTCCGTGGCCCGGGGCCTCGTCGAGGCCGGGGCATCGGTGCTGGTGTGCGGCCCGGCCGCCACCCAGGACCAGTTCGACTTCGTCGGTGTCGGAGCCCGGTTCGCCGCGGTGGAGATCCCGGCGATGCCGACCCCGGCCGACGCCCGCGCCGTCGTCGCGTTGCGTCGGGCCCTCGCGGCGGAGCCGGTGGCGGTGCTGCACGCCCACGGCCTGCGGGCGGGCCTGGTCGCGGTGCTCGCCCGCCCGGCGGTGCCGGTCGTCGTCACCTGGCACAACGCGGTGCTGGCCGGTGGGCTGCGCGGAGGCGTGTCCCGGCTGGTGGAGCGCGTGGTGGCCCGGAGGGCACAGGTGACGTTGGGCGCTTCCGCCGATCTCGTGGCGCGGGCCGTCGCTCTGGGTGCGACCGACGCACGACCGGCCCCGGTGGCCGCGCCGGCGCTGCCAGCGCCGCGCCGCCGACGGGCCGCCGTCCGGGCGGAGTTCGGCGTGGCCGGTGACCAGACGTTGATCGTGTCGGTGGGCCGACTGCACCCGCAGAAGCGGTACGACGTGCTGGTCGACGCGGCGGCGCGGTGGCGCGGCCGGACCCCGCCGCCGGTGGTGGTGATCGCCGGCAGCGGCCCCGCCTACCTGCCGTTGGCGGCCCGGATCTCGGCGGCGCGGGCCCCGGTGACCCTGCTCGGGCACCGCTCCGACGTGGCGGACCTGCTCGTGGGCGCGGACCTGGCTGTGGTGACCAGCGACTGGGAGGCCCGGCAGTTGTTCGCGCAGGAGGCGTTGCGGGCGGGCGTACCGCTGGTGGCGACCGCGGTCGGTGGGCTACCGGACCTGGTCGCCGACGCCGCGGTGCTGGTGCCGCCCGGTGACGTCGACGCGGTCGACGTGGCTGTGCGGGACCTGCTCGACGACGGGGCCCGCCGGGCCGAACTGGCCGACCGGGGCCGGACGCGGGCGGCGACCTGGCCCACCGAGGCGGACACCCTGGGCCAGTTGCGTGCCCTCTACGCCGAGCTGGCGCCGCAACCGGCCGGACCGGCGACGCCCGGCGCGGACGCACCGTCGACGGGGCGCCGCTGATGCTGCTGCGCAGACTCACTCCGGTCCTGCTCACCCTGGTCGTGGTGGCATTGGGCATCACGGCCCTGGCGGCCCGCCCGGAGACGGCCCCGACCCGGCGCGGTGCCGACTACGTGGTCCTGGCCGGGGTGGCGGGGCTGCGCTGGGAGGACGTGGACCCGCAGACCACGCCGACGCTGTGGCGGATGGCCAGCGAGGGTGCGATCGGTTCACTGGCGGTGCGGTCCGCGCACCGCCCGACCTGCCCGGTGGACGGCTGGTTGACGTTGGGCGCGGGCAACTACGCCGCCTGGAACGGCGATCGGGGCGACGGCGGGTGCCGGCCCGTCGAGGTGGCGGTGGAGCGACCTGACGGGATCGGGGCGAACCTGCCGGCCCAGGAGAGCGTCGTGCTGCACAACCAGGACCGGCTGCCGTGGGGCGCCATGCCCGGTGCGCTGGCGGAGTCGGTGCGCTGTTCGGTGGCGGTGGGGGAGGGTGCCGCGGTGGCGGCGGCCCGTCCCTTCGGTCGGGTCGACCGGTACGCTCCCGTCCTGCCGGACGACCCGGCGGAGCTGCTCGGGTCGTGTGTGCTGAGCATCGTCGACCTGGGCACCGTCGCCGGTGAGGACCCGGCGGTCCGCCGCGCCGCCGCCCGCGCCGCCGACGAGAGGCTGGCGCGGGTGGTGGCCGCCCGTCCGGCCGAGTCGCTCGTGATCGTCGCGGGGGTGTCCGACACCGAGCGGCCCTCCCGCCTGCACGTGGCCGTCGCCCACGGGGCGGGCTGGGACGGGGGCTGGCTGACCTCGGCCAGCACCGGCCGGGAGGGTTACCTGCAACTGATCGACCTGGCGCCGACGGCCCTCGCGGCGTTGGGTCGGCCCATGCCCGATCGGGCGTTCCTCGGGCACCCGGCGCAGACAGCCGGCACCCGCCCGGCGGATCTGGCCGAGGCGATCGCCGCCCCCGCCGACGCCGACCGGGAGGCCGCCGCCCAGCGGCAGGTGTCCGGCTGGTTCTTCGGGGTGCTCGTGGCCGCCCAGGTGGTCCTGGCGGTGGCGGTGCTGCCGCTGCTGCGCCGGGCCCGTCGGCACGCCGGTCCGCACGGTCCGGAGCCGGTGGCGCGGCCGATCGTGGCGACGGTGGAGGTGCTGCTGGTCGCCGCCGCGCTCGCCGTGCCGGCGGCGTTGCTGGCCGAGACGCTGCCGTGGTGGCGCAACGACCATCCGGCGCCCTCGTTCGCGGTGTTGACGGCACTGCTGCTGGCCGTCGGGACCCTGGTGGTCCGCCTGATCCCCGGGTACGCGGGCACCCTCGGCCCGTTGGGCGCGGTCGCCGGGCTGACCACCCTCACGGTCGGGCTGGACGTGGTCACCGGGGCCCGGTTGCAGCTCAACGGCGTGGTGGGCTACTCCGCTCTGGAGGGCGGCCGGTACGCGGGGTTGGGCACGGTGGCGCTCGGGGTGTTCCTGGCCGGCGCCCTGCTCTGCGCCGGCTGGCTGGCCCAGCGGGTCCGCCGGCAGTGGCGGCCGATGGTGGTGGTGGCTGTCGGTGGGACGGCCGTGGTGGTCGTCGGCAGCCCGTACCTCGGCGCGGACTCCATCGGTGCGATCGCGTTGACGGCGGGGGTGAGCGTGGCGGCGGCGGTCAGTGCCGGTGGCTGGCTGACCGCGAGCCGGTTGGCCTGGGCGGGCATGGCGGGTCTGGCGGTGACGGTGGGTTTCGCGGTGTTGGATCTGCGTCGCCCGCCGACCGAGCGGGGCAGTTTGGGCAGGTTCCTGGCCGCGCTCGGCGACGGCACGGGCGGGCTGACCGTGCAGCGTTCCAGCGCCTCCAGCATCGAGACGCTGACCAGCAGTCCGTTGACGATCCTGGCGCTGGCCGGCGCGTTGCTGGTGTGGTTCGCGCTGCTCCAGCCGTGGGGTGGACTCATGCGACTGTTCGGTATCTACCCGGCGATCCGGGCGGCGATGGCGGGCACCGCCGTGGCCGCGGTGATCGGCGGTGTGCTGGGCAGCAACGCGTTGGACGTGGCCGGCGCGGCGGCGGCTCTGGTGGTGCCGATGGCGGCGCTGTCGGCGCTGCGGGTGCTGGACCACTCGACCGACCGCACCCGTCCCGCAACGGGGCGGCCGGTCGAGGAGGGCTACACCGGTGCCGGTCCGAGCCACGGGGCCGGCCCGGGTGGGCCGGGGCCCGACGCGGCGGACGGGCCGCCGGGAGCCGGGCAGGACGAGCCGCCGGGAGCCGGGGAGGCCGGGCCGGAACGGCCCGACGCGGAGGCCGGGCGGGCCGTGCGGTCGTCGACCGAGGTCGCGGCCACCTGACCCGGTCGGGCGTACCTCGGGTGCGGCACCGGGGCGTCTCCGGTGAGGTGTTACCGTCGAGTCCCGTGGATCGCGTGATCACTCTGCTGATCGGCACGGCGGTCTGCACGACCGCGACGGACGACACGGGAGCAGGCCTTGGCCCCTTCAGCACGGACGACCAGGCACATTTTCGTCACCGGGGGCGTCGCCTCCTCGCTGGGTAAGGGGCTGACCGCCTCCAGCCTCGGCAACCTGTTGACCGCGCGGGGCATGCGCGTGGTCATGCAGAAGCTCGACCCCTACCTCAACGTCGATCCGGGCACGATGAACCCGTTCCAGCACGGCGAGGTGTTCATCACCGAGGACGGCGCCGAGACCGACCTCGACGTCGGGCACTACGAGCGGTTCCTCGACCGGGACCTGTCGGGCAAGGCGAACGTCACCACCGGCCAGATCTACTCGGACGTGATCGCCAAGGAGCGGCGCGGCGAGTACCTGGGCGACACCGTCCAGGTGATCCCGCACATCACCAACGAGATCAAGGCCCGCATCCTGGCGATGGCCGACCCGGACGACGACGGCCGCACCCCCGACGTGGTGATCACCGAGGTCGGCGGCACGGTCGGCGACATCGAGTCGCTGCCGTTCCTGGAGGCCATTCGGCAGGTACGCCACGACCTGGGCCGGGACAACTGCTTCTACCTGCACGTGTCACTGGTGCCGTACCTGGCCCCGTCGGGTGAGCTGAAGACCAAGCCGACGCAGCATTCGGTGGCGCAGCTGCGCAGCATCGGCATCCAGCCCGACGCGCTGGTGCTGCGCTGCGACCGGGAGATCCCGGACAAGGTCAAGCACAAGCTGTCGCTGTACTGCGATGTCGACGCCGAGGCGGTCACGGCCGCGCCCGACGCCCCCAGCATCTACGACATCCCGAAGGTGCTGCACCGGGAGGGCCTCGACGCGTACGTGGTGCGCCGCCTGGGCCTGTCGTTCCGGGACGTGGACTGGACGAGCTGGGACGACCTGCTCGAGCGGGTGCACCAGCCCCGGCACACGGTCACCGTGGCGGTGGTCGGCAAGTACGTCGACCTGCCCGACGCCTACCTGTCGGTCAGCGAGGCGATCCGCGCGGCCGGGTTCGGCCACCGGGCCCGGGTGCAGCTGCGCTGGGTGCCCAGCGACGAGTGCGTCACCCCGGCCGGCGCGGCGGCGGCGTTGGCGGGTGTGGACGGTGTCCTGATCCCGGGCGGTTTCGGCGTCCGCGGCATCGAGGGCAAGATCGGCACCGTCCGGTACGCCCGGGAGAACGGCATCCCGATGCTGGGCCTGTGTCTGGGCCTTCAGTGCATGACCATCGAGGTGGCCCGGCACCTGGCCGGGCTGGACGGGGCGAACTCGCTGGAGTTCGACTCCGAGACCCCGCACCCCGTGATCGCCACCATGGCCGACCAGGAGGACATCGTCGCCGGCCGGGGCGACCTGGGCGGCACGATGCGGCTGGGTGCGTACCCGGCGCGGCTGACCGAGGGGTCGATCGTCGCCGAGGCGTACGGCAGCACGGAGGTCAGCGAGCGGCACCGGCACCGCTACGAGGTGAACAACGCCTACCGTGATCAGCTCGGCCGGGCCGGCCTGCACATCTCGGGTACCTCCCCGGACGGCCGGCTGGTCGAGTTCGTCGAGCTGGACCGGGACCTGCACCCGTTCTTCGTGGCCACCCAGGCCCACCCGGAGCTGAAGAGCCGCCCCACCCGGCCGCACCCGCTGTTCGCGGCGTTCGTCCGGGCCACCGTGGCGTACTCCGAGGCCGACCAGCTCCCGGTCGACCTGGACGCGTCGGCGGACGCCGCCGCGGCGGCGCAGCGGGCGGTCCACAACGGTGCCACCGCGAAGGCGGCGTCGTGAGGGGCGTGTGCGTGAACGGCCCCACTGCGATGGCGGCGTCGTGAGGGGCCTGTGCGAGAACGGCGCCACCGCGAAGGCGGCGTCGTGAGGGGCTTGCGCGAGTGGACCGGCCGGCGCGCCGGCGGGCACTCCCGCGCCGGCTCGGACGAAGGACTGTCGCGTGCCGGGACGGGTCAAGGACTGTCGGGCGCGGGCGGCGGGGTGGCGGGGTGAGCGCCGTCGAGCACCGCTACGAGGTGCGTTCCCGCGAGGTGCGCTACCAGGGCCGGATCTTCGACGTGGTCACCGAGGAGGTGACCATGCCCGGTGGCGGCACGGCCGTGCGTGACCACGTCCGGCATGTGGGCGCGGTGGCGGTGGTCGCCCTCGACGACGCCGGGCAGGTGGTGTTGGTCCGGCAGTACCGCCAGCCGGTGGGTCGGCGGCTGTGGGAACTGCCCGCCGGCCTGACCGACGTCTCGGGCGAGGATCCGGCGGTGACGGCGGCCCGGGAGCTGGCCGAGGAGGTCGACCTGGTCGCCGGGCGGCTCGACGTGCTGGTCGACCTGCACAGCTCACCCGGGTTCACCGACGAACTGGTCCGGGTCTTCCTGGCCCGGGACCTGGCGGAGGTGCCGGCCGGGCAGCGGCACGCCCGCAGCGACGAGGAGGCCGACCTCCAGATCGTCCGGATCGACCTGGACGAGGCGGTGGGAATGGCGCTCGGCGGCGAGGTCACCAACGCGGCCTGCGTGGCCGGGCTGCTCGCCGCGGCCCGGGCCCGCGACGCCGGCTGGTCCGTGGTGCGGCCCGCGGACGCCCCGCTGCCCCGCTGATCACAGCGACGAAGGGCCGTGCGGACGTTCCGCACGGCCCTTCGTCATTCGTCACGCTCAGTCGCGCAGCGGGCGTCCCTGCCCGTCGACGGCACCGTTGACGAGGATCAGGATGCCGTCGATCAGACCCCAGAGACTGCCGAGGCCGCAGGTCACGAGGGTGACGACCAGCTGGATCACGCCCATCTTGGTGTCGCCCATGTAGAAGCGGCCGACGCCGAAGCCGCCCAGCAGGATCTGCAGGACGCCGGCGACGACCTTGCTCTTGTCAGAAACGCCCTGCGGGTAGCCGGGCTGGTAGGGAGGAGTTGTCATGGGGCGACACGATAGTGATCGACTCGGCTGTCGTCTGCACCGGAGTGCCTCCGGTGGCACGATGAAGGTCGAACACTGTCCTCACGGCTGAGGTGGACGTCCTCCCGGCAGCCGGGTCCACACCTGACACTTCGTCAGGGCGTACGGGCACCGGCTGTCACTGTGCTGGCTCATCGGGGGTGGCGGTCGGCCTAGACTGCCGCCGCGGGACAGGTCGACCGCGCCGGCAAAGGGGCCGTCGCGGGGCCGCGCTGTCGGGGGAGAGCCGCCCCGAGGAGAGGTGTCTGCATCGTGAAGGTCGGAATCCCCCGCGAGGTCAAGAACCACGAGTACCGCGTGGCGATCACGCCGTCGGGTGTCCACGAGTTCACCCGCAGCGGTCACCAGGTCTTCGTCGAGTCCGGCGCCGGCATCGGCTCCAGCATCACCGACGACGAGTTCACCGCTGCCGGTGCCAAGATCCTCGCCACCGCGGACGACGTGTGGGACGCCGCCGAGCTGGTACTCAAGGTCAAGGAGCCGATCGCCGAGGAGTACCACCGGATGCGCGAGGGGCAGGTGCTGTTCACCTACCTGCACCTGGCCGCGTCCAAGGCGTGCACCGACGCGCTGGTCGACCGCCGGGTCACCGGCGTCGCGTACGAGACGGTCGAGCTGCCCGACCGGTCGTTGCCGCTGCTCGCCCCGATGTCCGAGGTGGCGGGCCGGCTCGCCCCGCAGGTGGGGGCCTTCTACCTGATGCGTACCGGCGGCGGCCGGGGCGTGCTGCCCGGCGGCGTCTCCGGCGTGTACGCCGCCAAGACCGTGGTCATCGGGGCGGGCGTGTCCGGCATGAACGCCGCCGCGATCGCGCTGGGCCTACAGTCCGAGGTGCTGCTGCTGGACAGGAACATCAACCGGCTGCGGCAGGCCGACGCCATCTACCGGGGCCACCTGCAGACGGTCGCCTCCAACACGTACGAGATCGAGCGCGCGGTGCTCGACGCGGACCTGGTCATCGGTGCGGTGCTGGTGCCCGGCGCGAAGGCCCCGACCCTGATCTCCAACGAGTTGGTGTCCCGGATGAAGCCGGGCAGCGTGCTCGTCGACATCGCCATCGACCAGGGTGGCTGCTTCGAGGACTCGCGCCCCACCACCCACGACGACCCGGTCTACAAGGTGCACGACTCGATCTTCTACTGCGTGGCGAACATGCCCGGCGCGGTGCCGAACACCAGCACCTACGCGCTGACCAACGTCACCCTGCCGTACGCCCTGGAGCTGGCCAACCACGGCTGGCGCGATGCGCTGCGCCGCGACCCGGCGCTGGCCCTGGGGCTGAACACCCACGCCGGGCGGGTCGTCTACGGCCCGGTCGCCGAGGCGCACGGCATGGACACCCTCCCGCTGGCCGAGGTGCTGGTCTGACCGCTACCGCCGCCGCCGGGGCCGGCACGGGCGACGAGCCCGCGCCGGCCCTGCGCCGCGCCCTGCGCGGCTACCTCGACCACCTGACCGTGGAGCGTGGGCTGTCGACGCACACCCTCGCCGCGTACCGCCGCGACCTCCAGCGTTACCTGGCCAGCCTGACCGCCGCCGGGGTGTGCGACCTGGCGGCCGTCACCACCACCGAGGTCGAGGGGCACCTGGCCCGGCTGCGCGGCGGCGACGACGGGCGACCGCCGCTGGCCGTGTCGTCGGCCGCCCGCGCCGCCAGCGCCGTTCGCGGCCTGCACCGCTTCGCCGTGCGCGAAGGGTTGGCCGGCGGCGATCCGAGCCGGGACGTCCGCCCGCCCGCACCGCCGCGCCGGCTGCCCCGGGCGCTGCCCGTCGACGACGTGGTACGGCTGCTGGAGACCGCCGGGGCCGTCGCCGCGACCGGCGAGGGCGCCCCGACCGCCCTGCGCGACCGGGCGCTGCTGGAGTTCCTGTACGGCACCGGGGCGCGGATCTCCGAGGCGGTCGGTGCCGCCGTGGACGACCTGGACGTCGACGCGGGCGGCGTGCTGCTGCGCGGCAAGGGCGGGCGGACCCGGCTGGTGCCCGTCGGCGGGTACGCGGTCGAGGCGCTGCGCGCCTGGCTGGTGCGTGGCCGACCCGTCCTGGCCGCCGGCGGACGGGGCAGCCCGGCGGTGTTCCTCAACGCCCGGGGCGGCCAACTGACCCGGCAGGGCGCCTGGGGGGTCCTGCGGCGCGCCGCCCAGCGCGCCAACCTGCCCGTCGACGGGCCCGGGGCGGTGTCCCCGCACACCCTGCGCCACTCGTACGCCACCCACCTGCTCGACGGCGGCGCCGACGTGCGGGTGGTGCAGGAACTGCTCGGCCACGCCTCGGTGACCACCACCCAGGTGTACACGTTGGTCACCGTGGAACGGCTGCGCGAGGTGTACGCGACGGCCCACCCGCGCGCCCTCGGCTGACGGCCACCGCCCACCCGGCGACGGATCGCCGTCCCCCTGTGTGGCAGGCCGTCGTCTCTGTCGTGCGGCGGGCCGTCGTCCCGTCTGTCGTGCGGCGGGCCGTGGTCTCTGTCGTGCGCGGGCCGTCGTCCTGGTTGCGCGGCCGGGTCGCCGGTGCCGGCGCCGGCCTGGTCGGGGCCGGTCGCCGACACGCCGACCGGGTACCGAACGCCCTGCTGGCCGGTGGCGTACAGTCGGCATCGGCGCGAACCTTGCGGGGCGGATGCCCGGGGTGCGCAGCGGCGCCGCGAAGGACGTCGGTCGGCTCCGACGCCGGGTGGTCGTCGGGAGGGGGCAACGAGGACATGGCTGGCAACGCTGACCGTGCCGAGACCTGGACGTCGGAGCTCCGTGAACAGCAGGCCACGCTCGGTGCGGACCTCGGCCCGGCGGATCCGGCCGCGTACACGATGCGCAAGCCGATCCCCGAGCCGATGCCCACCGACCGGCACGGTCCGGCCCGGATCATCGCGATGGCCAACCAGAAGGGCGGCGTCGGCAAGACCACGACCACCATCAACCTGGGCGCCGCCCTGGCCGAGTACGGCCGCAAGGTGCTGCTGGTCGACTTCGACCCGCAGGGCGCCCTGTCGGTGGGGCTGGGGGTCAACCCGCACAACCTCGACCTGTCGGTCTACAACCTGCTCATGCAGGACGACGTCACCGCCGAGGACGTCCTCATCAAGACCGACGTGGCGGGCCTGCACCTGCTGCCCGCCAACATCGACCTCTCCGCCGCCGAGATCCAGCTGGTCAACGAGGTCGCCCGCGAGATGGCCCTGGCGCGGGTGCTGCGGTCCATCCGCAAGGAGTACGACTTCGTCCTGATCGACTGCCAGCCCTCCCTGGGCCTGCTGGCGATCAACGCGTTGACCGTCGCGCACGGCGTGCTCATCCCGCTGGAGTGCGAGTTCTTCAGCCTGCGGGGCGTGGCCCTGCTGCTGGACACCATCGACAAGGTGCGCGAGCGGCTCAACTTCGACCTGGAACTCGAAGGCATCCTCGCCACCATGTACGACAGCCGCACGACACACTGCCGGCAGGTGCTCCAGCGGGTGGTGGAGGCGTTCGGCGACAAGGTCTACCAGACCGTCATCACCAAGACGGTGAAGTTTCCCGAGTCGACCGTCGCCGGGGCGCCGATCACCACCCTCGACCCCGCCTCGTCGGGTGCCCGCAACTACCGCCAGCTGGCCCGCGAGGTGATCGCCGCCCAGGCCGAGCGGTAGGCCGGGGTGCACCTTCGTGACGACCGGGTCGACCCGTCCACTACGGTCGTCGGGTGACCGCCCCGCCGCCTGCCCCAACTGTCGTGCCCGAGGGCGCCAGCGGGTCCCCGTCTGAGACGCCCAGCAGGCCCGCGGCGCCGCGACCCGGGTCCTCCGCCCCCGGTGCCGGGTCGGGGATGGCGGGTGCCGGTGCTCCGGCGGAACCCGCCGAGGCGCAGGAGAGCGCCGGGTTCACCGTCCGGCTGGCCAACTTCACCGGCCCCTTCGACCTGCTGCTGCAACTGATCGGCAAGCACAAGCTCGACGTCACCGAGGTCGCCCTGCACCGGGTCACCGACGAGTTCATCGCCTACATCCGGGCCATGGGCGACCAGTGGGATCTCGACGAGGCCAGCGAGTTCCTGCTCATCGCCGCCACCCTGCTCGACCTGAAGGCCGCGCGGCTGCTGCCTGCCGCCGACGTGGAGGACGAGGAGGACCTGGCGCTGTTGGAGGCGCGGGACCTGTTGTTCGCCCGACTGTTGCAGTACAAGGCATACAAGGAGGCGGCGGCGCACATCGCCGCGTTGGAGGAGGTCGGCGGGCGGCGCTACCCACGGGCGGTCACCCTCGAGCCCCGCTACGCCGAGGCGCTGCCCGACCTGGTGCTCGGCATCGGACCGGAGCGGCTGCTGAAACTGGCGATCCGGGCGATGACCCCGAAGCCGGTGCCCGAGGTCTCCATCGCCCACGTGCACCTGGTCCGGGTCAGTGTCCGGGAACACGCGGCGATCATCGCCGAACGGCTGCGCCGGGCCGGCACGGCGACCTTCTCCCTGCTGTGCGCCGACTGCGAGGCGACCCTGGAGGTGGTGGCCCGGTTCCTGGCCCTGCTGGAGCTGTACCGGGAGGGCCTGGTCGCGTTCGTGCAGGAACAGGCCCTGGAGGAGTTGACCGTACGCTGGACCGGCCCGGCGGAGGGCGGCCCGGAGTTGCACGTCGACGAGTACGCCGGCACCTCCGATCCACCGGAGCCGGCCGAGCCACCGGAGCCAGCCGGGCCGGCCGAGCTGGCTGGGCCCGCCGAGTTGGTTGGGCCCGCCGAGTTGGTTGGACCGGCCGGGTTGGTTGGGCCTGCGGAGTTGGTCGGGCCGGCCGAGGCGGCTGGGCCGGCGGGGTTGGCGGATCCGGCCGAGGTGGCCGGGCGGACCGAGGTGGCCGGGCGGACCGAGGTGGCCGGGCCGGAGCGTACGGGAAGGACTGAGGAGTGAGCGGGATGAGCAACGAGGAGCGCCAGGGCTCCCTGGCCGATCGGGCTGCCGCCTGGGTCCCGCCCTGGAACCGTCCCCGCCCCCCTGCCGCGGACACCGAGCCCCCCGAGGCTGCCCCTGCCCCTGCCGACCCGGCTGACGACACCTCAGACGGCACTTTCGCCGTCGCGTCCGACGACACCTCAGACGAGACTTCCGCCGTCGCGTCCGACGACACTCACGCCGACCTTTCCGCCGTAGCGTCCGACGACACTTCCGCCGTAGCGTCCGACGTCGCATCCGGGGTGAATCCTGGAGGGAATCGGCCCCCGGAGGGGACAAAGCCCCCCAACATCTCCCCGGCGCCCGACGAGTCGGCGGGCGCCGGCCCGGATCTTGGTACGGAAGTGCCCCCGGAGGGGCCGAAACGTACCAAGATCGGCAACCCCGTTGACGGGGCGATCGCAGCGGATCCCGGACCCGGCCGACCGGGGGAGGGGGAGGCTGCGGGCGTACCGGAGCGGGCACCCCGGCCCCGGCGGCGGGCGGCGGTCGTGCCGGAGCCGGCGCCGCAGCTCGACGACGCCGAGCTGCGGGGGGCGTTGGAGGCGATTCTGCTGGTCGTGGACGAGCCGGTCAGCGAGCTGATCCTGGCCCAGGTGCTGGAGCAGCCGGTCGAGCGGGTCGGCCCGATGCTCGACGAGATCGCCGCCGGCTACACGGCCGCCGGGCACGGTTTCGACCTGCGCCGGGCGGCTGGCGGCTGGCGGCTGTACACCCGGCCGGAGTACGCCACCTACGTCGAACGGTACGTGCTGGACGGGCAGTCCGTGCGCCTGACCCAGGCCGCGCTGGAGACCCTCGCAGTGATCGCCTACAAGCAGCCGGTGACCCGGTCGCGCATCTCCGCCATCCGGGGTGTCAACTGCGACGGCGTGATCCGTACCCTGGTGTCGCGCGGGCTGGTGGAGGAGTGCGGCACCGAACCGGACAGCGGGGCGTTCCTCTACCGGACGACCACGATGTTCCTGGAGAAGCTGGGCCTGAACAGTGTCGCCGACCTTCCCCCGCTGGCCCCGTTCCTCCCCGACGACGTAGAAGAGCTTGCTGATGCCACGCGATGACCGCTCCCCGAAGCCCGACGCCCCCGTCTACACCGACGCCGAGCGTCTCCAGAAGGTGCTCGCCGCCGCCGGTGTGGGCTCCCGGCGGGCCTGCGAAGATCTGATCTTCCGCCGCCGGGTGACCGTCAACGGGCGGGTGGCGCAGCTCGGTGACCGGGCCGACCCGTCCCGAGACGTGATCCACGTCGACGGCGAGCGGTTGCAGGTCGACACCCGGCTGGTCTACCTGGCGTTGAACAAGCCGCGCGGGGTGGTCTCCACCATGGCCGACGAGAAGGGCCGGACCGCGCTGGCGGACTTCATCGGTAACCGGGTGGAGCAGCGTGTCTACCACGTCGGGCGGCTCGACGCCGACAGCGAGGGCCTGCTGCTGCTCACCAACGACGGCACGCTGGCGCACCGTCTGATGCACCCGTCGTACGAGGTGCTCAAGACGTACCTGTGCGAGGTGGCCGGGCCGATTCCGCGTAACCTCGGCAAGCGGCTGGCAGCCGGCGTGGAGCTGGAGGACGGCCCGGTGCGGGTGCACTCGTTCAAGGTCATCGACACCCTGGGCAAGACCGCCCAGGTGGAGCTGACCCTGCACGAGGGGCGCAAGCACATCGTCCGCCGTCTGCTGGCCGAGGTGGGTCACCCGGTGAGCCGGCTGGTGCGTACCTCCATCGGGCCGATCCGGCTGGGCGACCTGCGCGCCGGGCGGACCCGGCGGCTGACCAACGCGGAGGTCGCCGCGCTGTTCAAGGCCGTGGGTGACTGACCCCGCGTTGGCGGGTACGGCTGACGGTAGGCTCCGTGACTGGCCCGGCGGGCCGTGGGCGGCGCGTGGGCGCCCCGCGGCGGTGTGCGGGGCGTGCCGGCAGGAGCCGGGCATCATGGAAGACGTGTGACAACCGCTCGCGGTCGCCGGTGGGGTGATTCGCGGGGTACGGGCTGAGGAGGACGACGGTGGAGGAAAGCGTGCCGGCCGGGCGCTGTGTGGTCGCTGTGGACGGGCCGTCCGGTTCGGGAAAGTCCACCGTCTCCCGACGGTTGGCCGCCGGGATCGGCGCCCGCTACCTGGACACGGGCGCGATGTACCGGGCGGTCACCTGGTCGGTGCTGCGCTCGGGGATCGACCTGACCGACGCCGAGTCGGTGGCCAAGGTCGCCGGCGAGGTCGACCTGCGCATCGGCACCGACCCGCATGGGTACGGCGTGACCGCCGACGGTGTCGGCGTCGACGTGGAGATCCGTGGCCCCGAGGTCACCGGGGCGGTCTCCGCCGTCGCGGCCGTGCCGGCGGTGCGGGCGCTGCTGGTGGCCCGGCAGCGGGAAATGATCGCCCACGCCGGCCGGATCGTGGTCGAGGGCCGCGACATCGGGTCGGTGGTGGCTCCCGACGCCGATTTGAAGGTCTATCTGACCGCGTCGGCGGAGGCCCGGGCGGCCCGGCGCAGCGCGGAGGACGCGACCGAGGTGGCCGTGACCGCAGCGGACCTGGCCCGGCGGGACACGCTCGACTCGACCCGCAAGGCCGACCCGCTGGCGATGGCGGCGGACGCCGTGGAGCTGGACACCACCGGGCTGGGCATCGACGAGGTCGTCGCCCGGCTGCGCGAGCTGTTGACCGAGCGGGGAGTGGCGTGACCGACGACGGCAGTGGTTGGGTGGAGTTGCGTGAGCCGGACCTCGACGTCGAGGAGCCGAGCGGCCCGCAGCCCGTGGTGGCCGTGGTGGGCCGGCCCAACGTCGGTAAGTCCACGTTGGTCAACCGGATCATCGGTCGCCGGCAGGCGGTCGTGGAGGACGTGCCCGGGGTGACCCGGGACCGCGTGCCGTACGACGCGCAGTGGGCGGGCCGGTCGTTCACCGTGGTGGACACCGGTGGCTGGGAACCGGACGCGAAGGACCGGGCCGCGGCGATCGCCGCGCAGGCGGAGACGGCCGTGGTGACGGCCGACGTGGTGCTGTTTGTGGTGGACGCGATGGTCGGCTCCACCGACGTCGACGAGGCGGCGGTGAAGATGCTGCGGCGCAGCGCCAAGCCGGTGATCCTGGTGGCGAACAAGGCCGACAACGCCGCCATCGAGATGGAGGCGACCTCGCTGTGGTCGCTCGGCCTCGGCGAGCCGTATCCGGTGTCGGCGCTGCACGGCCGGGGTTCCGGTGAACTGCTCGACGCGATCATGGACGCGTTGCCCGAGGCACCGAAGATCGTCGAGAACCGCCCGCGTGGCCCGCGCCGGGTGGCCCTGGTCGGACGGCCGAACGTCGGCAAGTCGAGCCTGCTCAACCGCTTCTCGGGCGAGGACCGGGCGGTGGTCGACTCGGTGGCCGGCACCACCGTCGACCCGGTGGACAGCCTCGCCGAGATCGGCGGGGAGGTCTGGCAACTGGTCGACACCGCCGGGCTGCGTAAACGGGTCGGCAAGGCCAGCGGCACCGAGTACTACGCGAGCCTGCGAACAGCCGGGGCGATCGAGGCGGCCGAGGTCGCCGTGGTGCTGCTGGATTCCAGTGAGGTGATCAGCGAGCAGGACCAGCGGATCCTGTCGATGGTCACCGAGGCCGGCCGGGCCCTGGTCATCGCCTTCAACAAGTGGGACCTGGTCGACGCCGACCGCCGGTACTACCTGGACAAGGAGATCGACCGGGAACTGCGCCGCATCCCGTGGGCGATCCGGCTCAACCTGTCCGCGCGGACCGGCCGGGCGGTCGACAAACTCGCCCCGGCGCTGCGCAAGGCCCTGGCGAGCTGGGAGACCCGGATTCCGACCGCGCAGCTGAACTCGTGGCTGACCGCCCTGGTGCAGGCGACCCCGCACCCGGTGCGCGGAGGACGGGCACCGAAGATCCTGTTCGCCACGCAGGCCGGCGTGGCCCCGCCGCGCTTCGTGCTGTTTACCACGGCCCCGCTGGACGCCGGCTACCAGCGCTTCGTCGAGCGCAAGCTGCGCGAGGAGTTCGGCTTCGAGGGCAGCCCCATCGAGATCTCGGTACGCCCGCGCAAGAAGCTGGGCCCGGGCGGTCGGGGCAAGGCGCACGGCTGACCGCACTTTCGACGAGAACCGGGGTGGGAAACTCTCCCACCCCGGTTCTCGTTCTCCCACTCCGCCTCGCGGAGCCCTCCCACCTATCCTCCTAGGACGCTATAGGGGTGGTGTGGTGGCCCACTCGAAATAGGCGTAGGCGGCTCGAAACCGGCACAGGAGGGGGCGATGCGACGGAACAGGGAACCTGCGCTAAGCTGTAGCGGCTGTCGCGGGGTGATACGCGACAGCATCGGGACGTGGCGCAGCTTGGTAGCGCACTTGACTGGGGGTCAAGGGGTCGTCGGTTCGAATCCGGCCGTCCCGACAGCACGAAAGAGGCCGTCGACCGGGATATTCTCCCTGGTCAACGGCCTCTAATTCGTACTGAAGTGGTAGGGGTTTCCTGATCTAGACGGCGCGTAGCTGGGGACCACCTGGGGACCGACGGGCCTTCAAGTGGGCGCTGAGCGCCGTTCCCGCGTCGGTGAATGACTGCCGGTCGGGGTGTAGGTACCGCTGGGTGGTGGTCAGCGACCCGTGACCCGCGATCTTCCGTAGGACGTGCACCGGTACGCCTGCGTCGGCCATCCAGGTGAGGCCTGTGTGCCGTAGGTCGTGTCGGCGTAGGTGTTCGTATCCGAGCTTCGTGACCACCTCATCCCAATGCGTCGCGTCGCGGAGAACGGCGGTACTGATTCGGCCACCGCGCGGGCCGGTGAACAGCCTGGATTCCGGCTTGGACGCGGCGTCCAGGCGGTGAGCCACGATCGGCCGTACCTCTTCGATCAGCGGCACGGTCCGGGCGCGCTTTCCCTTGGTGCCCTTGTCGATGAGGCCACCTGGGCTGGGGGTGGTTTGGCGGCGGACCGTCCACATCCACGTTTCCCGGTCGATGTCCTCGGCCCGCACGCCGGAAACCTCACCGATTCGAGCGGCGGTACAGGCGGCGAATATCACCACGTCGGCCCACCCGGTGAAGTGATTCGCGGACCGGTCGACCAGGGCAGCGGCAAGCTTGGTCAGCGTTTCCCAATCGGGCAGGGCCAGTGAGCGTGGATCGTCCAACTCGTCGGCGGCCCGTTGGTATTCGCGCTGCCATCCGGTCACCTGGGCGGGATTCCGTTGGATGATGCCGTCCCGTACGGCCTGTTCCATCACCCGGACCAGCACGGCGAGACTGTTCTTCACTGTCGATCGGCTGTATTCGTCGGCAATCCAGGAATGCACCGCCCGATCCACCGCACCATTGGTGATCATCCGAACCGGAATGTGACCGAGCGTCGGCACCACCCGCTTGCGCCAACCCGCCAGGTAAGGATCAAGGGTTTTGCGTTCCAAGCCGCGTAGGGCCAGCGTCATCACGCTCTCGCCGTACTCGGCGAGGCGCTTGGTCGCGGCGATCGGGTCGACGCCACCTTGTGCGGCGCTGGCCATGCCGTCGATCCAGGCTTGCGCTTCTTCCGGTGTGGCGACCGTCGTTGACTTGGACAGCCGGCGGTTGCTGGTCGGGTCGGTCCACCGCACCCGCGCCCGGTAGGGCCGGTCGCGGCCGGGCCGGTGCTCAACGTCGGTGGCCAGGCGCACGCCGATCGGTGGTTGCTGCGGCGTGACCATCAGGCCGCCTGCGGGTAGACGCGACGGGCCGACAGCCAACGCTCTACATCGGCCGTCGCGTACTTCACCACCCGGTCAGAGATCTGGATGAACGGCGGACCCTGCAACGGTCGGAGAGTGCGCCACCGCCGGATGGTCGACGGGTCCACGTCGAGCAGTTCGGCTAGCTCCTCGGTGGACATGAATGGCTTGGGCGAGAGGCGGATGACGTTGTCTCCTTCCTGGCGGTCGGTCGCGTCTGCGGGCTGATTCTGCGGCACGAGTCGCACGGTGAGCGCCTTTCCGGGGTGATTGGACTCTGCGGTATGACAGGGAGGTATCGGCTCAGAAAGGCGTAGAACGGCCCGCTGAGAGCGCCGTAGACGCAAGATTTCGGGTGCCCAGGTGTACGGCGTAGGGCGGTTGCGTCTGTGTGGCTCTCAGCGGGCCGTTCGGTGGGCCGGTGGCCGACGGTCGGGCAGGGGTGGCCGGTCAGGGTCGGCGGTGGGTGACGTGTCGCCGGGGGGTATCCGTACCATCCGTACCAAGCTCGTTTTGCCTGGTCAGGTGCGGTACGGATTGGTGTGCTGGTACGGATTGATGCGTACCAGGGGCACGGCTGGGTGGGGTTGGTGGTACGGATCGATCCGTACCAGGCGGGTAATCCGTACCGGGGATGACCTGCGGAAACGAGGGTGGGACGGATGGTACGGATGGGGCGGGGCAGTACCGGTTCCATGCGTCGGTGAAGGCTTCTCGGGTGTAGCCCTTGGCCTGGCCGACGGGGAAGCGGATGGTGGTCGAGGTGATGCCGAACTCGCGGAGCAGGTCGCCGAGTCGCTTGCCGGTGAGGCCGGTTGGCCCGAATCCTGCCCAGGGTGCTTCGTCGTCGCCGTTGAGCGCGGCGAGTAGGTCGTGTGTGGATGCGGCGGGCGGGTCGCCGAGCACGGTGAACGCGGTCCGTACGTCGGCGAGTAGCCGTACGCGGGTGGAGACGTTGCCTGCTTCGTCGGCCTCAGCGGTGAGGGTGGTGACGGCGTGCCGGGCACGGGTCGGCCAGGTGCCACCGGCCAGGTCGGCGACGGCTACGAGGGGTTCCCAGGTGTCGGCGGCGCGGTCTTCGACGGGCATGGGTGGTTCCGCGGCTTCGAGTGCGGCGAGGTTCGCGCCGAGCCATACGGTGAGGCGTTGCGCGATCGCGCGTAGGGCGGGTCCGTCGCGGCGGTGCCGGTAGGGGGCGACGGTTTCGCCGGGGGCACGGCGGCGCATCCGGACGACGACGGCGCGGTCTTCGATGGTGTCGGGCATCGCGCCGATACCGGCCAGTGCCGCCATGGCAAAGGTGGGGATCTTCTCCAATCGCTGTGTGCCGGCGTCCCATCGGATCGCGGGCCGGTTGCGTTGGTGGCCGGCGTTGAGTAGTCCGCGTAGGTCTTCGTTGGCGTCGGCGTTCTTCCCGCCGAAGATGGTGTCGGCTTCGTCGACGAGCAGGGTGGGCGGGTTGTCGGTGCCGATGGCTCGGTAGACGGCAGCGGGTGAGGCGTTGACGGTGATCAGCGGGTTGTGGCAGCACCCTTCCACCACATCCAACAGCCGAGACTTGCCGCACCGCTTCTCCGGTGCCCGGATGACGAGGCGGGGCGCGTGCGCCCAGGCGGGTTGGGCGTGGGTGGCGGCGATCCACAGCGCCACGGCGTCGACTGCCTCGGCGGACGGCAGGATCACGTATCGGGTCAGGGCAGCGTGGAGGGTGTCGAGGATGGCCGCGCCGTCGATCGGCTCACTGGGGGTTCTGGTCGGGTCGGGCATGGGTTCACCTGCCTTGATGGTGGTCGAGGATGATGCGGCCGATGTGTTCGGCGACAGCGGGGACGACGGCGTTGCCGAGGGCGGTAACTCGGTCCACCCGGCCGGGAAGCCCATCAACCACTCGACCCACTCGGGGTTCAGCGGGCCACCGGCCCGCTCCGACAGGGGCCGTCCGGGCCGGTTCCAACCAGCGCCGCGCCGGCCGTCCCTCGCGGTGGGCGTGGGCCAGGACGAACAGGCGGGGTCGTGGGTGTGGGGCGCCCATCTCGCAAGCGCGGACAATGCCGGCGCGGGCGGTGTATCCGAGCCGGTCGAGGTCTCGGAGCACGAAACGAAGTCCCTGGGTGCGGTGGCCGAGGACGTTTTCTCCGATGACGTAGCGGGGGCGTAGGGCGTGGATGACGCGGGCCATCTCGGGCCAGAGCCACCGTTCGTCGTCCGTGCCGCGACGGGGTCCGGCCAACGATTCGGGTTGGCAGGGGTAGCCACCGGCGACAACATCGACGCGTGGGCGAGGCTTGCTGCGCCACCAGGTGGTAGCGGTGCGTACGTCGTCATGGCAGGGCACCTCCGGCCAGTGCTTGCGTAGGACGGCACGGCAGAACGCGTTGATTTCGACGTGGCCGACGATCCGCATCCCGGCGCGTTGCAGGCCGAGAGACAGGCCACCGATGCCGGCGAACAGTTCCAACACGTTCAGCGGCTCGGTCATGCGGCGACTCCTTCGGCTCGGAAGCCGCCACGGATGGCGGCGCGAATGTCGCGGTCGGTTTGCTCGGCGCGGCGGCCGGCGTCGGTGAGGGCGGCGATGGCGTCGGCGTGGTCGATGGCTCCGGCGGTGACCATCCGGGCCACGCCCCGCGCTGCGCCGTAGAGGGTGGTGCGGCGCACGCCTTCGGGGGCGGCGGTGACGCGGTCGAGTAGCACGGCTAGGAGGCGGTCGGGATGGGAGATGCCCCCCGCCTCACGTACGCGCGTTGGGCCGGTCACGGCCGGGATGGGTGGTGCCGGCGGCGGCAGGCAGGCCGTCAGCAGGGCGGGGGGCATCTCCCCTACCTCCGTGTCCCTGCCGGTCGCCCATCGGTACGGGCGTCCGGTGCGCGGGTGCACCGACGGCGGCAGCACGACGTAACCGCCATCGGCCTTTACGTCGACCCCGGGGCCGAGTCCTTGTCCCGGCTTGCCCTGGCTGCATGGCACTCGGCGGCCGGGGTGCCGGTAGTACAGGTGCCACCCACCGGAGCCGGTGCCCACGTACGCGGTCGGCGGCAGAAGTCCCCGGCTGATGAGGTCGGTCATGGTGGTGCGGCCATCGTGGGCGGGGTCGATGTCGATGACGACGGTTCCCGAGGCGGCACCGGTGCGCAGTGCTAGCTGTCCGTTGGGGACGGCGGCCACGATCGCGGCCACCCGCTCGGGGTCGGTGGTGGCGGCGTAGAAGCCGTGACAGGTCAGGCACGAACAGCGTTCCTGATCGTGGGTCGGGTCTTCGTCGGCTTTCGGGCAGGCCGGGCAGTTGGCCACGGGCCGTTTGGTGCGGCCGAGCATGAACACCGGCCACCCACGACCGGCGTACGCCAGCGCGGCGGCGGTGACCAGCCGGGCAGGGTCGGGCATAGAGGGAACTCCTTTCCGGTGCGGCGGTCCAAGCCGGGGCGGGTCGGGCGCTAGCCACCAGGGGTGAGGGCGCGAAGCGCGCCGATCAGGTCATGCCGCCAGCGGCAGCGAACCGGAACGCGGCGGCCGAGCCGGGCGGCGCTGGTGGCGTTCCTGTGCACAGGCGGCGCAGTCACGCCGTTGCAGGTAGACCGGCCGTCCACTACGGGTGTTCGTGCCGTCCACCCGCCGTCCGCAGACGTGGGGGTAGGGCTCGTCGTCGTTGACCGGTCGGCCGAGTGCCGCGCTCGCGGCAAGCCACCGCGCCATCGGTTCACCACCTCGGCCGGGGCCGAGCGGCGATCGCGGCGCGGGTGACGGCGTGCCGTAGGTCGCCGAGTAACCCGACCAACTGTCGGCGGGCGGCCACCTCGGCGGGGGCGAGGGCGACTCGTAGCCGGATCTCGGCGTGGTCTCGGCCGGCGGCGGTCCGCACGCGCACGAGCACGGCCCGCGCCCGTCCGGGGACGTCGACCACGATTTCCGGCGAGCGGTGTTCGCCAAGGTTGCAGCGGTGGTCCCGGCCGCACCAGTCGGTGTGCCCGGCGGCGCTGCGGCGGTTCATCGGTGCGCCTCAGCGTGTAGCCGGTGGAAGACGTTGTAGACGCGCCGTCCGGTGCGCAGTCTCATGCCTCGGTCACAGCGGCGGCAGGCGCGCGGGCGGCGCAGGAATCGGGTGGTGGTCTGGCCGGTGCCGGCGCACCGTTGGCAGGTCTTGAACGGGCTCACCCAACACAAAAGACCGTAACCAAGCGTGACCAGTGCGGGGATGGTGGCGAGGGTGATAGCGGCTTTGGTCAGGGGGTTCACGGCAGCCTCCAAGGCCGGTTTTTGGGCGTGAACGGCTGTGAGCTGCTATCCGCTAGAGGGCAGCTCATGATTCGGTTTGGGTGCTAGCGGGGGTGCTAGCGCTAGCAGCACGGGCCGCTAGCGCTAGCACCCTGCGGGGCGGTCAGTCGGCGGACCGTTTGCGGTCACGCTCCGCGATCGCGGCCAAGAGGTCGGTGTGCTTGATGCCGCGCCGGGTGACTGACTTGCCGTCGATGCGGCGACCCACGTCGGCGACCTTGACGGCCGGGTGGGGCTTGAGCGCGGTGGTGAGCTGTGCGGCTTCCCATCCGCCGTAGACGTCGGGTCGCAGTTCGGCGAGCAGACCGCACAGCGTCTCGTTCCACGCCGACTTCTCATCCCCCGGCCACACCTGCGCGAGGTCGCCGAGCACGTCGGCGACCGGGGCAACCTCGCGGGTCTGCTCGTCCGGCTTGGGCAGGGTGCCGGCCGTCTGGCGCAGCGCCACGGCGCGGGCGACGATGCGGCCGGCGGCGGTGGTGTCGACGTAGAACGACCGGACCGCCGAGGCTTTCGGTCCGAAGCCGCGCAGGATGCCCCACCCTGCTTCGATGACCGGCTGAAACACCGTGGCCCGGTACCCGTTCTTGTACGCCGACGTGCCAAGGATCATGTCGTTCGCGGTCTGATCAGCGACGGACAGGCAGAACCGGGAGTTGACGTTGCGGGTGATGCCGGTCGGCAAGCTGTCCTTGTCCGGGATCTGTGTGCCGATCAGGATGATCACCCCGAGCGCCCGGCCAAGCTTGATGACCTTTTCCAGGAGTTCCCCGGCGTCCTTGCCGTACTTGCTGGTCATCAGCTCTTGCAGCTCATCGAACCACGCCACCAGCGGGTGAAGGCCGGAGTCCTTGAGTGACGCCAGTTCCGGGGTGACCTTGTTCTCCGGGGCCTTGCCCAACCTCGCGTAGTGCTCGATGCGCTTGGAGCGGCGGCGGCACTCCTCGTACAGCCACTCGATGAACCCGAAGCACCGGGCGAGGGTGTCGTCATCGAAGCCGTTGCCGTACTCGGCCATCACCGGCTCCAACACCGCGAAGTCACCCACGCCCTTCAACTCGTACCCGCGAATCTCCGCCCGGGGGTCGAGGGCTGCGGCCAGGATCAGATCCCGCAACGCAAACGTCTTGCCGGACCCGGGCTGGCCACCGAACAGGAAGTTGCGGAACATCAGATCCACGCTCACCGTGTCCAGCCGGGGCGTGGTGGCGAACGGGAACGGCTTGAACACGTCCACCTTCACCCCGGCGTTGAGCAGCGGCCAGGCGGGTTGCTTCATCTGCGAGGCCGGTTCATACCCGACCCACAGCGCGAGTCGGCCGGTGTGGCCCGGGGCGGGTTCGGGCCACACCTGATCCAGCGGCAACCGCATCGCCGATGCCAGCTTGCCGCGCCGGGCGACCACCTCGGCGGCTTCCACCCCGTAGGGCAGGTCCACCACGGCCAGGTGGCCGGGACCGTCACGGTGGATGTCGACCGGGAAGCTGATGGCCTTCGGATCCTTGGCCACCGCCGAATTGATCGCGGGCATCTGCAACGAGGTCAACGCCCGACGCACCAGCTCGGCAGTCAGCTTGCGGTAGCGGGTGCCTTCGGTCACCCGGTCCGTGATCGGCCGGTCCGCCGGACGACCCCGGGTCGCCAACCACGGCACCACCACCGCGCCGGCCACCGCCGACCACCACGACGGGCCGGCGGCCAGCACGATCACGCCGGTTCCGGTCCCCGCGGTTCCGGCCGCCAGCACCCACCACCGCCACACGGACTGGCGCTGCCGGCGGGCGTCCAGCTTCAACCACGTGTCGGCGTCACCCCGCGACGCGGCGGCCTGCCGCAGGTGCCAGTTGCCTTCCTCGGCGGCGGCCCACCGGACGGCTTGGCCGATGCTGCGGACCGCGCCGATCGGAGCCCACGCCAGGGCCTTCACCGCGTACTTCGGCAACCGCACACCGTGATACGCGGCCACGTAACCGGCATCCTTCGTTTGGTGCTTCACAGCGGCGCGTAGGGCACGGCCCGAGCGCGCCCACTCGGCCAGGATCGGCCGGCGCTGCTGCTGCCGGGCCACCACCTCGGCCGGAACGTCGTCGGCCATGTCCACCGGCCCGCCGACCCGCTCCGGTCCCGCGTCAACCGTCTCCGCATCCTCGGCGTCGTTTGCGTCGTCCGCGTCGTCGGGGTCGGGGCCGGTCGGGGGGCGCGGGGCACGGCGGGCGCGAGCGTCGTCCAGGTCGACCACCTCGGCGTCCGGCCCGGTGGTGAGGTCAGCTTCGGCGGCCTGCCAGTCGAAACGGCCATCTTCATCAGGGGCAGTCATGATGGGGGTTCCTCCAATGAATCCGTTCGTGCGGGTCGGAATGGGGGCCGGCGGCACGGCCCGTGGTTTGCGAGGCCGGAGGGCCGTGCCGCCGGGCGGGGGTCAGACCTCCCACATGGCTCCGCACTGGGTGCAGACCATGTACTTCTTCCCGTTGACGTAGGTGTAGTGGAAAGCGGGGTGCGGGCAGCTCATGCCGAAGCTCCTTCGGTCAGGGGTGGTCCGGTCGGGCCACCTCCGCGCGGGCACCCGGTGATGGGCGGGTGCCCCACGGGGGCGGTCAGACCGCGCAGAACAGCGCGGCGATGAACAGCCACCCGACATGCCACGACTGATCGAGGGCGTACGCGCCGGTGCCCAAGCTCGGGTTGTCGTCGCGGCCGGGCCGGGGCGTGCCGAGGCGGTAGAACGCGGCGCTGCCGGTCCGCTCGGCGATCCATCGCAGCGGGGTGCGCCGGTCGGCGATGTAGTGGGTGACGGCGGAGATACCGAGTCCGACCGCCACGCCCCAGGGGTCGAGGCGTAGACCGGTGCCGGCGATCAGGAACACCAACGCCAGCACCGCCGTCCCGGTGTAGGTGGCGACGTGCGCCGCACAGGCGAGGCGACCGGCCCAACCGGGCTGGCCCTTGCAGTCGGCTTGGTGCTGGGTCTGAATCCAGTGATCGGCCACCTGATGGGCGGCGTAGAGGGCAACGAACACAGCGGCGAAGGTCGCGGCGTGCGCGCTGGTCGGGTCTGCGAGCATGGGTGTCTCTCCCAAGGTCCGTGAGGGTTGAGGGGTGAGGCCGGCGGCACGGCATCGGTTTCCAGGCCAGGGGCCGTGCCGCCGGGCGGGGCTAGTCGTGCGAGCGAACGAGGTGCGCCAGCGCCGCGCCCATGCCGAGCACCGCCACCGGCAGGCACGCAACGGCGGTGGTGATCCACCACGGGGCCACCTGTACTCCGGCGGCGACCAACAGGTGATACGCGACTTGGCCGAGCGCGCCGACCAGCAGCGACGCGATTGCCGACCATTTGGCGAAGCTGCGGGCGCGGGCGGGTACGCGGCCGGACAGCCACACGTAGAGGGCATACGCGCCGTAGGTTTCGACGCCGATGGGCAGGGTGATCGCGGTGTTGATGGCGAACCCGTCGGCGATACCGGGTAGCGGGTGCACCACCCCGAATCCGGTGAGTCCGCCGAGTCCGACCCACCCGGACCAGATCGCCACGAACGCCGGAAGCGCCAGCAGGATCACCGGCCACACCACCGCCGGGCGGGCCGGCTTGCCGGTGGCGGGTGGGGTGGGCGTGTCCGGGTGACCGACCGTGCCGACCTCGGCCAGCGGCACGGCCGGCGGGATGATCGGCGGCTCGGCGGGCGGCGGCGTGTGCTCGGGCACGTCCGGCACCGGGGTCGGGTCCGGGCCGATCGGCTCGGCGTAGTCCAACCTCGGCGTAGCCGGCGCGTCGGTGGCGGTCTGTGGTGCCAGCAGGGCACCCCGGACGGCCATCGCGGAGCGAAGGGTGTCGGTGCGGGTCCGCTCGGCGTGCTCGGACTTGAGGCGGGCCAACAGCTCATCGGCCTTCGGGGCACCGATGCGGAACTCCCGCATCAACCGGTTACGCGACGGGAACTCCTGCCCGTCCGGCAGGTCCAGCGCGCGGGCGGCCGGCAACAGCGTTTCGACGGGTTGCGGGTAGCGGGTGCCGTTGATAGTGGGGGCGGTCATGCTGCTTCCTCCATCGGGTAGGCGCAGTCGACGCACTCGCCGAGCGAGCGCGGGATGCAGTAGGGCCGGACAACCCGGCAGGTCGGGCAGGTACGGCGGGCCGTCAACGCGGCGTCGATCGCGCGGAGCTGGGCGGGGGTGGCGGTGCGCTTCGGCCGGGCCAGGTCGACCCGGTACAGGTACGCGGTCCGGGTACCGCCCACGCCGCGCCAAAGGATCTGCGCGGCGATGGGCTGGCCACCGGGTCGGAGACCGGCGGCGCGGAGTTGACGGCGGGTGGCGTAGCCGGCGGGAGCGCCGCGCCACCAATACGTGGGGATGCCGTACTTCGTGCCGTCCGGGTCGTAGTAGGCGGCACGGATGCGCGACATCAGGCCGCGCGCTGCGGGTCGGTGGTGCGGGTCGCCACCTCGGCGGCGGCGCGGGTGACGCGGGCCTCGGCCCGGCGCAACCTGCGCCAGTCCAGGGCGGTCGGTCCGCCGTGGTTCTCGGCGTAGATCAGCGTGATTTCGGCGTCGAGCACGTCCAGGTCGGCGGCGATCAGCGGCCATTCGTTGTCGATCGCGGCCAGGTCGGCGGCGGTCGGCTCAGCGGTGGGGAGGTTGGTGATCACTTCGATCGGTTCCTTCCAGAACGGCGGGAGCGCACGGTCGGCGGGCAGGACCGGCAGTGACGCTCATCGGGTGCCAGCGGGGCGAGCCGCCCGCACCGGTTGCAGGTACGCCACACGGCGCTGTTCTTGGTGGTCACTCGAACGGCAGCGAAGACGCTCACGGGCATGACGGCTCACCTCCACAAGGCAGGGATCAAGACGGGAAAGCCGAGGTGAGGTACCGCGCTGGATCAGCGCAGGTACCTCACCCCGCAGGTACGAAGAGGCAGAAGGCGTTCCGCGCGCCAAGACCCGACCCGCTCGGCCCGCTCGCCCTGGATCTACAGGGGTCGGCCACCGTGTGGCTCAAGGCGGGAATACCGCAAGCCAGATCAAACGCGGCGCTTCTGCTCTGAAGTTCTCAATGAACGACCGCACAGCGGGACGTAGGCGCGCAGTGCTGTTACGCACTGCCTTCCCCGGACCCCAACTGACGGAATACAACGTGGCGTTGTATTCGTGACGCTACAGCGCCACGTTGTATTCGCGCAAGCGCCTGTACCGCGTAGGCTTGTACTGATGACTGACGCTGACCTGCCCGCCGACTGGTGGACGACGGACCACGTACGCACCTACCTCGCCTCGGTAGGTGCCCCGATCAGCCGCGCAACCTGGGCTTCTTACGTCTCACGCGGTCAGGCACCCGCGCCTGACCGGATGTTCGGCCGGTCCCCGGCCTGGCAGCCCGACACCATCCGGAAGTGGCAGGCCGAGAGGCCGCGTCGAGGCACCACCGGCTAGGTCGGATCATCTGGTGCCTCCTGTCCTTGGTTCCTGTCTGCGGCGGCGCGTTGCTCGCCTGCCAATGAGACTGCCCGGCCGGCGGCGATCCGGGCAGGTACCACGCACGGACACGAAGGACACGGCCCATGTCCACTGAGGTCCCTCGGCAGTACAAGCCGAACCTTGTGCTGGTCAACCGTCGTAAGGCGGCCGGTTGGGAGTCGCGTAAGCGCGCCGCGCGAGAGCTGCACCGCGTCGGCCACCAGCGCGGCATCCGCGAGACGCCCACGGTTGAGGCCATCGAAAAAACGATGTACCGCCACGAGACCGGGCGCGTAGCGGTCACCGACCCGATCTACCGGCAGCTCTACTGCCTGGCGTACGACGCAAAGCCCCACGACCTGTTCGGCGAGCTGACCAGTGGCGCTGAGGACCGGCCGCATTTCTCGGCGCGATCCCACAAGTTCGTAACGGCGTTCGTCGGCGCTGGCGGCGCTGCGCGACTGCGGGAGGTCGCAGGCTGCGCGGCAGCCGTGGGGGAGTGGCATACCTGCTACTCAGCACCCGTCGAGCACCCGGAAGGCGACTGCACCCTCTACGTCTGGCCGTGCGGGTCAGTGGTTTTCCACCTGGTCGAGCCTGTGCAGTTGTCCACGATCGCGGCGCTAGCCGTGTGGCGGGTCGCCTCCTATGGCGACAACATCAAATGGGCTATCGACTACCTCGCGCCCACTGCGCCGGTCGAGGATGAGTCTGCGGTGTACGTCCTTGGTGCCCACTGGGTTGTAGAGCCAGCGTGGCCGGCAGAGTTTCTAGGAACCGCGCTACGCATCATGTCGACGCCGAAGGTGTTGCTGCACCGCGATCGCCCGATGGATGACGAACACTTGGCGCATGCCGAACTGGTCGAGCAGTCGTTGATAGCCGAATCGTACGATCACACGGGCATCGAATCATTCGGCGTTCCGGGGATCTCTGTGGGCTACGCCTCATGGTCCGGAGTCGTGTACCACCCGATCTCTGCCGAGCGCTCCCTAACGGAGCCTGAGATAATCTCGTGCGAGCTTGCAATCCAGTCCATGTGGGCGTATGGCGACGCGATCGCGCGTCAGATAGAGCAGGGGCGAGATCCACGGGTGCCGCCGGAATATGGATGGCGCTACCTTCGGGGAGTGCGCTCCCGACTCACTGTTTCCCGCCTACGGGAGACCGGACAGCATCAGGCAATGCGCCGAGCAATCTTAAGGACATGTGACCTAATGCCAGCCCTAGATCAAGCCATCGAAACCCTCCGTGATACGGATCGAGGTTAAGTCAATGACATCGGGTCGCCCTGTGCTTGTCGTGACCGACATGCAGAACGGCTTCGTGCGAGAGCAGTCCGCACACATCGTTCCCGTCGTTGTCGACCTGGTCCGCCGCTGGCAGGCAGCCGGCGGCGACACGCTTTTCACCCGATACCTGAACTACCCGGGCAGTCCGTTTGAGCGCTTCTTTGGCTGGCAACGGCTCCAGTCTTCCCCTGATACTGATCTCGTGTCTGAGTTGTGTCCGTATGTGGATCGGGGCGTGGTACTTGACAAGAGGATCTATAGCCCGTTCACCCCAGAGGGGGTAGGGCTATTCAGGCAGCATGATTGGGAAGAGCTCTACTTTTGCGGCATCGCCACCGAAAGCTGCGTCTTGAAAGGTGCCGTGGACGCATTCGAGCAGGGCCTCACGCCGTGGCTAATTGCGGATGCGTCAGCGAGCCACGCCGGCACTGATGCTCACGAGGCGGGACTGCTCGTCGCGCGGCGGTTCATTGGGCCGAGACAGGTTATCCGGCTCGTCGACATCCCGACCGCGCTTACTGCCTCGAAATGCTAGGACGCCGGTGGATTCCAGGCTTCCATCCCTGCTTCACGGAGTCGGCCGGATATGTAATTCACTACAAGTGAGTGCATCTCGTCGGTAAGGAAGGCGGGGGTAGGTTGGGCCGGTGGCCAAGTCCATCCATCGTGCCGGGTGCTCACGGGGTTGCCGCAGATTCGCGGTATGTTCAGGACCGCTAGTAGGTCGTCCATTTTCTCGTTGCTGGAGTGAATCGAAAGCATATGTACCTGATAAAAGAGGATCGACGTCAGACGCCACTCGTCCTCAACGATAGAACGGTAGGGGCCTCTGTCTGTCAAGCCAATTGGTGTTGACCTGGTCTTTACGAATGGGTTGGCGATGACCGGGTACATCCAGAAGTGAAAGCGTGCGGGTACCTTCCCTTGCTGCAAATCAATGTACTGGTCTTCGCGGCTAGTTTGGTTTGCTTTCAGTGTTGTTTCGACAACGAAAGCCGTTTTAGCGGCCCATCTTGTAATGGTCGCCAGGTCCTCTGGCGTCAGATTGCGGTCCTCGCCCTTAGCAAGAGCCAGAACCAGGTTTCCGGCCTCCTGTTCTAAGTCGTTCATCCAGCCGTTATTGCACCGACCGCAGAAAGCCTTTACTGTCTGCTCGAAGCCGACTTTGCGATAAGATCTCGAATCATGTACAGCTTGGCCTGAATCATCTCGTTGCCACCCCCACTCGTGAATGTTGTGGGTTGACTTGCCGAAATGATTCTTCCAGCTTTGTCGAAAAATGTGTTCTTTTGTCAATGGTCTATTGGCGTTGCAGAACGTGCACTTTGCGACTCCAGCTTTTGCCATACTGAATCCTTTCGTTGGGAGCCCCGGCAATGCTTAGGGTCACAGGATCGGAAAATCTCGGGGCTCTGCCTCGAACCCCGACCCTCCTCAGACATGCCGTCACGGATCCCCTCGCCGGGCACCACGGACGAGGAGATTCGATTAGCTTCCCGTCTCAGCCGCTTTCGCCGCCCGCAACTCCCGAGCGCGCTGAACCCTGGCGACAGATTGGAAGATCTCTTCGAGAACCTCACCCATAAGCGTCAGGATCAGGCTTGATTCCTCGGCTTGGACGGGCGTAATGAAATCGCCATGAGCCATGTCATTGCCGAGGTGGCGAACTTCGTGAGCCCCATCCCTCACATGTTCTCGGATTAGCCGCTGGTCAAACATTTCATCGATCTTCTTGAGGAGGGGGCCGCTCGTGATGCCCTTCTCCTTGGCCGTAGCCTCGATGACAGACCTAGCCAGTAGGACAGCCGCCCGATACGCCTCGATGCTGTGGCACCTGTAAGCCTCATCCGCCGTCTCGGCGATGTGGCTAGGAACGTCGGGGAACTCCTTCCCGTCGACCCGGTCGACCCATAGGCGGAAGATGTTCTTGCCGGCCTGGTCTGTGAGGCCAGCGACCGGCCGTCCGCAGGCGACACACACCAACGCCGCGTGGTAGCGCGTCGTGCCCTGCCATCCCCAGTCTGAGCCGCCAATCCAGACGACTTCAAAGAGGGAGCGGGCTCGACATCGAGGACAGGTATCGGTCAGCACGCCGGGCAGGCTACTTGACCGGTGTGACGCCATGCTAGCGAGATGATCGCAGCCGATGCGATGGTCCGCATCTAGTCCGCGGTCATCGGGCCTACCGGGGACCAGGTGGGGACCACACGGCCTGCGCGATGGTGCGCGGCACGATGTCGACCGAACGGCCTGATCTTGGGGATAGCGTGCGTGACGTGCGTGGACGTGTGGCGAAGCGTCCTGGGGGTCAAGGGGTCGTCGGTTCGAATCCGGCCGTCCCGACAGACGAAAGCCCTGACCAGCAGAAACTCTGGTCAGGGCTTTTACTTACTTCTATAAGTCGTGAACCGCCCCCGAAAGCTGCCGCCTACCCGCCTCCATCGCCGTGCTCAATGGTCCTGAGCAAGACCAGCCCGAGATTGAACGCGTAGGTCAGGCGTTGAACACCTGGCCAGCAGATCCAAGATCCGTTGACAGCTGCGGTTGTCATGGCGGTGTGGGCTGACGTGCGAGGTCGGGAGCGCCCCGCCGTCGCCGCCGGTGTTCACCGGGTTGGCCGAGCTGTCAACGCCGCCTCAATCGTTTTCAGGCGGAGCCGACACGAGCGCGCTGGCTGTCTGAGCCGACGTCGGGATGACGAAGGGTGACCCGAGCCCTCCGCGTCGTCGCGCGGATCGCGGCAGGTGGGCAGCCTACCTACCAACCTTGGGCTTGCCCATGCTTGATGTGCACGGCGCTGGTGGAGGCCCCCGGTCCGCCGTCTCTTTGCGGCAGACCGTTGCGCGTAACCGATCCGTGCGTCCGATGGGCCGGGTCCGTCGTGGCGGTCGTCGCTCATCTGGCCGGCATCATGCTCGGGACCGGCGGGAGTCGAGCACAGCGACCCTGCGTGAGCCGGCCGTACCTCGGTAGCTGGCGTCGAGTAGCTCGTCGACCTCATCCCAGTCGGTGTCGTCGGTCAGGTCCACCCCGATCCACCCAGAGGAACCCAGGTAGGCCGGCACGAAGCAGTGGTCTTCCTCCAACAGCGCCGCACGCTCGTCGGGATCAACCAGCACGAGCACCGAATGTTCATGCTGCCGATAGACGCCGTCGACTTTGACCGATCCGCCGTAGTAGGCGAAGACCTTGGTGGTGAAGAAGGCGGGACGCCCGTGCGAGATCTTCTCGGCCGCGTCGGGGAAGGCCAGGGCGAGCGCCCGCAGCCGGCTCAGGATCGGGTCAGCCTCGTCGAACATGATGGGGTGCGGCATATCAGAAGGTAAGCACACGGTGGACGGTTGTGGCAGCCTGTCAGCGCTCATCTGCGCCAGCCGACACGGTCGACCTGCCTCTCGCGCGGATCGTCGCGGCAGATCCGGACGGGTTGACCCGTTGCCGTCATCGCGGCGCGCGGATGGTTGTCTCCGTCGAATGCGACAAGTCGTACCCGCTGAACGTGTGTGAGCGGGCCCACCGTCGGCACGACGATCTGAGCTGTCTGATCGGGAGGTGGGCCGTACGCGCCGGTGGCGATCGCAGGAAGGTGACGGGCCGGGGACCGAGTTCATCGACGATCCCGATCATTGCACAACAGGATTCTGACACATCAAACGAAGGCGCATCGGCGCACCGGATCCGGCCGGGTATGCGTTTCCAACCGCCTGGGCAACAGGCCTGATTGTCCCCTCAACGCCCCGCTCGGACCGCCAGGAACACCATGACCAGGTGCTCTATGGCAGTTGTTGTGCTGTAGCCGGGTTGGCCACGATGGTCTGTGCGACGTCGATGAGCCTCTGATTGTGGCTGCGGGCGTGGCTGCGGATGCGGGTGAAGGCGTCATCGACGCTGACGCCGCGGGCCTGAGCGACCGCGCCTTTCGCCTGTTCGATCACGATGCGGCTGTTCAGCGCCCCTTGTAGCTGTTCGGTGAGGATTTCTCCGCGGTTGATGGTCCGCTCCTGGAGCAGAGCGATAGAAGCGATGTCAGCCAAGGCTTGCATGACGGTGACGTCGGTGTCTGCGAAGTCGCCACCCTTGGTCGCGCCGAACACGTTCATGGCACCGATGGCCTGCTGGCGCAGCCGGAGCGGGAACGCGTGCACTGATTGGAAGCCTGCTTCGGTGGCGCGGGGTGCGAACTTGGGCCAGCGGGCACCGGCCGCACCGAGGTCGACGTTGATGACCGGCTGGGCGGTGCGGAACGCCTCCAGGCAGGGGCCTTCCTTGTTCTGCAGTTGGAACAGTTCCAGCAGCTTGACGTTCTCGTCGGAGCCGGCCATGAACTGGAGTTTGCCCCGTGGGTCGGCCAGCAGGATCCCGACGGCGGCTGCGTCGACCAGCGCTGCGGCTCGGTCGGTGAGCATGTGCAGAAACTCGATCAAGTCGAATTCGTCGACCAAGGTGTCGGCAACCTCCACGAAGATCGTTGCCAGCCGTTGTGCGGATACAGTCGTCATGTCAACCTCTCGGCCTTCCCGTTGTGGGCGACGGGTGTCTCACGTGTGATCCGGATCGAAGAACAATCGGCGGGCGACGATGTCATGGGCCACCTCACTGAGACGGCGGTTGTCGGCGTAAGCGTAGGCGCGCATCCGTACCATGGCCTCCTCGATGCTGACGCCGAGCTGCACCATCACCATCCCCTGGGCCTGGAACAGTTCGGCACGGCCCTCGATCGCCTCGTCCAGATCGACAGGACTGATTCGGTCGCCGTTCTGTTCGTGACGGTCGAGCAGGGCACCGACCGTGATCTCTGCGAGCAGCAGCGCCTGCCGCAGTTCCTCCGGTTTCAGTTCCCCTGTGTGGTCGCGGAAGACGTCCAGCACTCCGAGACGGGCGGCGCCGGCCTGCAGAGGGAACGCGAAAACCGCACGGACGCCGGTGTCGTGGGCGGTCGGTGCGTAGATCGGCCAGCGGGTCATCGCGCTGTCGGTCAATTCCGGAACCAGTACGGGCCGCCGGGACGCGTAGGCGTCCAGGCACGGGCCTTCGCCCAGGGTGAACTGCAGCTCTTCGAGGCGCTCGGCGCTCGGATCCGACGCCGCGTACACTCCCCGGATGCCCTGGCCGGCCATCATGGCCACCCCGGCACCGGAGGCGGACAGGGTTTGCACCGCCGCTCCGCACACCCGCCGCAGCAACCCCACCGTGCCGTTTCCTTCGACCCGGTTCGACGGGCCGGCCACAAGCGCCGTCAGCCGAGCGACATGATCGTCGACACCGGTCATGTCCGGCACCCCGAAGGCGGCGGAAGGTCGGTTGTACGCAGAGCGGGATAATGCTGAAAGTAGGCCATGAGCATGGTGCACCTTCCAGTGAGGTGCTACCGAGGGCTGGGGCAGCGGTGCCCACCCTACGCTGACCCCGGGCGACCGCGCACAGTGGACGCAAGTTCACCCGGCCCCCGTCTGGTGCTGCGCTCGCGGCAGAATGCAGATAACGTCAATGATGAAGTTCTCGTCTGGCCGCTGCCCGAGACCCTGGCATGTCATCTACCAGCCCCCTCGAAAGGGCGGAGCCATGCCCGGCAGCGTCACCCACAACGTCACCGTCACGTTCTCACCGGACCGATCACGAGCCGTGGTGAAACTCGGCGGAGAACTTGACATGGACGCACGACCACAACTGGACGACGCCGTCCACCGCCTGACCGTCGCCGCCCCTGACCGGGTCGACATCGACGTCGACGCCCTGACCTATGTCGGGTCCGACCTGCCCAACTTCCTCGTGCAGGTTCGCGAAGCGATTCCGGCCGGATCAGTGCTCACAGTGTCTCGCCCGTCACCCTGGACCCACCGCATCCTGCGCCTGACGAACATGGCCCGGATCGCCCGCATCGACGACGCCATCCCGACGAGAACCGCGGGGAAACTGCGGCTCGAGCAAGCCGACCGTGCGCCGATCGCAGACTTCCGACCCTGACTCGGACGCCGTCGGCCCAGGGTGCGACGTGTCGATGTCGGCGTTACAGTCACAGGTGCCGCCCTGGACCCCGGTGGCTCATCAGTCGTCGACTCAACGACCTTGAGCCCGGGGGTAGCCCATGACCGACGTTGCCGCGTCGACCGCCGACCGTCCCCTACGAGCCGTCGGTGTCGAGCACGTATGCGAAGCCTGCGCCCGCGAACTCTGCCGACGCCATGGGGCTGCGTTGCTCGCCTTGGCGTCCATGGTGCTCGGTGACGCCGACACGTCGGGTGACATCGTCGCCTCCGCCATCTCCGTCGCCTGCCGCGACCACCGGCTCAGGTCGCTCAGCGACAGCGTGACCCGGGCCAGGCTCGCCCGATCGGTCTACCATCGCTGCCTCGGCCACCTCGCTGTCATGGAGCGATTCCCGCAGCTCACACATGCGCGATCCCGCCGGCGGTCCGCACCTCTGGATCACCTGACCGCAGAGCAGAGGATGATCCTGGCTCTCGTCGTGTTCGGCGGGCACGACATCGCGTAGACCGCGAGCACTATGCGACTGCCGCTCTCGACTGTTGTCCAACAACTTCCACAAGTGCTCGCGAGCGTTGCCACGGACACCGCCGCCGGCTCACGCACCCGCTTTCCACAGCATCGCATCCTGGACACTCCCAGGACTGACGGGCGCCGCGCCGCCGTCGCGGACTTCTCCGGACCACATCGGCCGGATCACTGACCACACCCCCGGCGGGGGGCGGCGGGCCTCGACCCCTGGGGGAGGACGAGCCCGCCGCCCCGCCACCCCGACCACCCATCGACCGCTACGCTCTACGTGGTGGCGCCTGGACATCACGGTACGGCTGCGCCGTCACGGCTCCTCCGGGCTTGGCCACCTGCTCGCCGATCCGGTCCGCGACCGGATCGGCCGTCTGGCCGCCACACACGCGGCGGTGAGCACAGTGCCCGGTACAGCCCGACCGGCGACGAGGCAGTTGACGGACGGGCCATCGACTTCAGCCATCCCGGCGGCAGCCACCAGTGGGCCAGGCCGAGAGGCGTCATGGTCGCCGTACCAGCGCCAGGCGCACCTGCTGGCCGTGTGGCAAGCCCGAGGTGAACGAGCCTGTTCGATTCCTTGACACGCACGATGCGATCGCTAACACTTGTCCGCAACACGAGCTTAACGAACAGGACACATGTTGCCTGTATCGGCGTGACACGGAAGAGCTGCTCGTGTAGCGAGTCAACCACGGCAAGACTGCGAAGCTCCGGGACAGCGCATGCTAACAGTTGTTAACGCTAACATGGATGATTACCCCGGACGGCGGCGGCACCGCCGACCCCCTCTGGCGCTTCGACCAGACCCCACCTGCTTCCACCCCGACTGTCGGGAGCATCGATGATGCGTTCACGTCCACTCCTCGTGCTCTCCGCCGTGGCCGCCGCCGCTTTCGTGGTGGTCTTCGACGAGCCGGCCCACGCCGCCACGCTGCCGACCGGCGCCCGTTCGCTGGAGTCGGTCAACCAGGCCGGACGGTACGTTCGGCACGTCGACCAGCTCGGTCAGCTCGATCCGGTGACCGCCAGCAGCGCCGCCCAGACGAAGCGGGACGCCACCTTCACCGTGGTCAACGGTCTGGCGTCCCCGACCTGCTACTCGTTCCAGACCACGACAGGACTGTTTCTGCGACACCGCGACTACCGGCTCCGGGCCGAGTCCAACACCGGCGACGCCACGTTCCGTGCCGACGCCACCTTCTGCCCGGTGGACGGCTCGGTCGCCGGATCAGTGGCGCTCACCTCGTACAACTATCCGAACCGGCGGATCCGGCACCGCGACTTCGCGCTCTGGCTCGACACCTACCAGGACACGGCCGCGTTCCGGGCGGACAGTTCCTTCCGGCTCGTCGCGCCGTGGGCGCCCCGGACCACCAAGGGTCCGGTGATCCCGGGCCTCTTCGCCGACCCGCACATCGCCGTACTCAACGGCCGCTACTACCTGTATCCGACCACCGACGGCTACGCGAGCTGGGCCGGCACCTACTACAAGGCGTTCTCCTCCACCGACCTGGTCAACTGGACCGACCACGGGGTGATCCTCGACCACGGCCCGGACGTGTCCTGGGCGGACAACTCGGCCTGGGCGCCGGCGGTGGCCAGCGCCAACGGCCGCTACTACCTGTACTTCAGCGGCGGCGCGGCCAGCGGCAACACCGCCAAACAGCTGGGCGTGGCGGTGGCCGACAGCCCCGTCGGGCCGTTCCGCGACGCCCTGGGCCGACCCCTCATCCGTAGTGACCAGTTCTCCGGCGGGCAGGCCATCGACCCGATGGTGTTCACCGACGACGACGGACGGTCCTACCTGTACTGGGGGCAGGGCGTCGCGCGGGCGGTGCGGCTGAACAGCGACATGGTCTCCTTCGACGCGGCGCAGGCGCGGGTCATCACGCCGTCCGGCTACAACGAGGCGCCGTTCGTGTTCAAGCGCAACGGCCGGTACTACTTCATGTGGTCGGAGAACGACACGCGCAGTGAGGACTACCGGGTCGCGTACGCCACCGGCCCCTCGCCCCTCGGGCCGTGGACCAGGCGTGGCGTGGTGCTGCAGAAGCGGCTCGAGGTGGGCATCAAGGGCACCGGCCACCACTCCGTCGTCCGGGCACCCGGCAGTGACACCTGGTACATCGCCTATCACCGGTTCGCCGTGCCGGCCGGCAACGGCACCAACCGCGAGACCACCGTCGACCGGATGGAGTTCAACGCCGACGGCACCATCCGCCCCGTCGTGCCGACCCTCTAGCGGGCCCCGTCGGGCCCGGTGGGGGCGACGGCGAGGCTCGCCCGGCAGGACCGAGAAAGGAACCCGCGTCATGCTCATACGTCCACGATCCCTGGTCACCGCGTTGGTCGCCGCTGTTCTGCTCAGCGTCGGCATGGTGACCGTCTCCACCCCGAGTAGCGCCGCTCCCGGCTCGTCGTTCCAGAATCCCATCGTCGGTACGCCCAACAGTGCCGACCCGTGGCTCGGTTACCACAACGGCAACTACTACTACACGGCCACCACCTGGACAGGGAACATCTACATCCGTAAGGCGTCGACACTCGGCGGCCTGCGTACCGCGCCGGAGACCCGGGTGTTCACGATGTCGCAGCCGAACGCGACGTCGAACATGTGGGCGCCCACCATGCACCTGCTCGACGGCCCCAACGGCAAGCGGTGGTACCTGTACTACTCGGCCGGCCCGAGTGCGTGTTGCGGCGGTCAGCGTCAGCATGTGCTGGAAAGTGCGGGAACCGATCCGATGGGGCCCTACACCTACCGGGGCCAGCTGAGCCTGATGCCGAACAACGGCTGGTCCATCGACGGCAGTGTCATGACGGTGAGCGGGGTGAACTACTTCGTGTTCTCCGCGTTCACCAACAACTCCGGATTCGAGAACGGCGGCCTGCAGAGCCTTTACATCACGCGTCTGACCAACCCGTGGACGCCGGCGTCGTTGGGGACGCTGATCTCTGAGCCCACCCTGTCGTGGGAGCGTCAGGGCAACCCCGTGAACGAGGGCCCCTACGTCCTGCAACGCGGCGGTCGCACGTTCCTGACCTACTCGGCCAGCTACTGCGGCACACCCGACTACAAGATCGGCGCGCTCGAGCTGACCGGCGCCAACCCGCTGAACCGTGGCTCGTGGACGAAGCTCGCCGACCCGCTGTTCCAGCGCAACGACGCCAACGGCGTGTACGGGCCCGCCCACCACTCCTTCTTCACGTCGCCCGACGGCACGGAGGACTGGATCGTCTACCACGCCAACTCCTCGCCCTCCCAGGGCTGCGGCACCACCCGCACGAGCCGCGCGCAGCGAATCTCCTGGAACCCGGACGGCACGCCCAACCTCGGGGTCCCCGTCTCCACCTCCACCGTCCTGGCCGGCCCGTCGGGCGAGCTCAACAACGCGGGTGCGGTGCCCGTCCAGCGGTTGCAGTCGTTCAACTTCCCGGACCGCCATGTGCGGCATCAGGACTTCGCCGTCCGGATCGACCCGAACGTCGACCCGGCGCTGGACGGACAGTTCCGGGTGGTGCCCGGACTGGCGAACAGCGGATCCGGGTACGTGTCGTTCGAGTCGGTGAACTTCCCCGGCCACTACCTGCGGCACAGGAACTACGTGCTGGGCCTGGAACCGAACGACGGCTCGACGACGTTCAGGCAGGACGCCACCTTCCGCCAGGTGGCCGGACTGGCGAACTCGTCGTGGTCGTCGTTCCAGTCCTACAACTTCCCCAGCCGGTACGTCAGGCACAGCAACTACGTGTTACGGATCGACGAGATCAGCACCGCTACCGACCGTGCCGACGCCACGTTCCGCCGGACATCCTGACATCCGACAGCACACTGCGGTGCGGTAGCGCCGACACCCACCGCGGGCACGAAACCGGTCCGTGGTGGGTGTCGGCCGTACCGGACAATGTTCGAAGTCGAACGGTTCTGAACGTGTCGGTTCGAATGCTGGATTCCCATTGTCGTTTCCGTTACCGATGTAACCCGGACGACATCATTCCGATGTCCGAACCCAGAGAGGCCAGATCTAGTGATTCGACATTTCTTGACACGGATCATGTCGTCTGTTGGTTACCCGTCAGCACCATCGTGGAGCACCCGGTCGTCGCGTCGGTTGCTGGGCGCGCTGGTGACGGCGGCGACAGCGATGGTCGGCGTCGTCGTCACGTCGTCGCCGGCCACTGCCGCCACCAACCAGTTCCGGGGGATGAACTGGGCCGTGCTGGGTGACAACTTCAGCACCGGCCCGCTCGTCGTGCACGGCCTGAGCTCGTCCGACAGCAACGCGACCGTGCGGGCCAAGGCCAACGCCCTCTACGACGACATGGCTTCCACCATGGGGGTCAACACCGTCCGGCTGCCCATCAACACCCACACGGTGGGGACGACGTGGTGGGACGCCTACCGAGGCGCCATCGACGCCGCCACCGCCCGTGGATTCAAGGTCATCCTGGCCTACTGGGAGGACGGTGCCGCCTCCGGCGGCAGGATCACGAACCTGGCCGCGTGGAACAGGATGTGGTCCACGGTGACCAGCACGTACGGCTCGAACGCCAACGTCTACTTCGAGCCGATGAACGAGCCGCACGGTTACAGTTCGGCGGAGTGGCGAAACGTCGCGGCCGACTGGCTCAGCTACCACTACTCGGCGGTACCCGGCCGGGTGCTCATCGGCGGCACCGGCTACAGCCAGGACCTGCGGGACGTCTGCGACGACGCCCGCTTCGACTCGACGCTGCTGTCCTTCCACCACTACGCCTTCTTCTACAACGAGATGACCTACGACGCCTTCCGGAGCCACATCCAGACCCGCCTCGGCAACTGCGCCTCCCGCGCGGTCGCGACCGAGTTCGGCGCGCCCATGGACAACGGCCTCAACTACGCCGACGCGAACAGCACCGACAACTTCGTGCGTCACATCCGCGCCATGGCCCAGGTCATGCGCGACAACCGGATGGGTGGCACCTACTGGCCTGCCCTCGGCGGCAAGCGCACCGGCAGTTCCGACCACGACTGGTACTCGATGTTCTCGCTCAGCGGTAGCGGCACCAACCTGAACCTGGCCGTCCGCAACACCTCCGGCGCGGACCGGGTCCGCTACGCGTGGGGCGACACCGTCGGCGGCGGCCCCACGACGCCGCCGCCGGGAACGGTCTACCGGATCAACGTGCGCCACAGCGGCAAGGCCATGGACGTTCAGTCGCCGAACACCGACAACGGCGCGCGCGTCGGCCAGTACACGTACGGTGGCAGTGCGTGGCAGCAGTGGCAGTTCCAGGACGCCGGCAGCGGCTACTGGCGCATCGTCAGCCGGCACAGCGGAAAGTGCCTCGACGTGGTGAGCGCGTCGACCGCCGACGGTGCCGAGCTCATCCAGTACACCTGCGGCACCGGCACCAACCAGCAGTTCCAGATGGTCGCCAGCGGCAGCTACTTCCAGCTCCGGGCACGACACAGCGGCAAGTGCGTGGACGTACCGTCGGCATCGACCGCGGACGGTGTGATCCTCAAGCAGTACCCGTGCAACACCGGCACCAACCAGCAGTGGTCGCGCACGGCCGTCTGACGATCGCCCCGACGCCACCACCGATCCACCACTCCGCGGATCCACGGTACGGCCCGGACACCGAGCACCAGCTCGGTACCGGGGGTGTGCGGGCCGTACCGACGCTGACGGGGGCTCAGGCCTCGCGTGCTGGGCGACCCCGGCCGGGGTCGCCCAGCACGCGAGGCGGAGCGGTCGACTCACGTACCCGCAGGGACGGGCTGATGACGACCCGGTGTGCGGGGCGATCGGGGTCGGTGAGCCGGTCGGCGACCAGTCGCACGGCGGCGCGGCCGATGGAGCGTCGTGGCGGCCGGACCGCGGTCAGCGGTGGGCTGAACAGCTCGGCGACCTCGTCGTCGTACGCCACGATGGAGAGTTCGCCGGGCACGGTCAGGTGCCGCTCCTCGCAGCGCTGCACCAGCGCGATCGCCTCGGGGTCGGCGTGCACCAGCAGCGCGGTGGTGCCGGTCTCCCGGCACTGGTGGAGGACGGCGTCGAGGGCGGCGTCCCGCTCTGGTGCGCGGGCGTCCGGCACCACCGCCGCGACCGTGGTCTCCGGGTTCAGGCCACACTCCGCCGTGGCGTCGAGCCAGCCGCGTCGCACGTGTCGGCTGGAGGGACTGTTGGCGGCGACCACGAGGCCGACCTTGCGGTGCCCGAGGGAGGTGAGGTGCCGCACCGCCATGGCCGCGCCGAGGGCGTGGTCGGTGACCACCGACTCCATCACGGCGTGGTGGCTACCCACCGTGGCCGTGCGTTCCAGCAGGACGACGGGGAAGCCGAGCTGGTCGAGCCACTCGATCGTACGTTCGGAGGTGGGTGCGTCCATGCGCGGCGCGATGATCAGGCCGTCGACGGCCATCCGTTCCACGAGCCGGGCGAGCTGGGGCTTGTCGTCCTCTGTGTCGTACGAGGAGCCGCGCAGCACCACGCGCATGTCGAGTTCGCGGGCGGCCTCCTCGGCACCGCGGGCGACGTCCGGCCAGTAGTAGTCCAGCGAGGGCACCAGCATGCCGAGGGTGCGCCCGTCGAGCGGGTCGGGGCCCGCGCCGGGTGCCTCGTCGGCGGTCGGGGGGTCGTCCGGCGTGATCAGGGCGACCCCACCGTGGACCCGGCTCACCAGGCCTTCGGCGGCGAGCTGGGCGATATCGCGGCGGATGGTGACCGGCGCGGCGCCGAGCGCGTGGGAGAGGTCGGAGACGCGCATCGCCCCGTCGCGTTGCAGCGCCTCCAGCAGTTGCTGGCGGCGGGCGACCTGGAGCGGCCCGCGGGCCTCCGCCGTGCCGGCGGCGGGAATGTCCTTGGTCATGGGGCACCTCCGAGGAACGCTTCGTGTGGCGGAAGCTCCTCCACGGTGAGGACGAGCTCGCCGGCTGGCCCGAACGCGGTGACGTCGATCTCAAGCCGGTGCAGCCGTGCTCCCCACACGTCGAAGAGCATAGGGTCCTCGATCGGGCGTACCGTCGCGGCGCAGGGGGCGGACGCCGGGCGCCAGCTGAGCCCGACCCGGCCGGCACCGTCGAGCGCGGTGACCTCGGCGCGGCCGGCGCCGAGCCGCACCTGGCCGGCGACGAGCAGGTGGACGTGGGTCGGCGGTGGTTCGACGGCCGGTTCGAGCTCCCAGACGTCGACGACCACGACGCGTCCGCTGTGGCGCTCCAGCCGGGCGGTGCGCCACCAGTGCCGCAGGTCCGGGCGCGGGTACGCGGCGGCGATGTCCATCGTGACCTCGGCCCTGGTGTCGTCGGTGGCGTGGGTGACGTGGCGGGCGGCGAAGCCCCGGCCGGGTGACTGACCGGTGGCGCGTACGCGCGGGACGTTGTGCCAGGTGCTCCGCATCGTCCAGATGCCGTACCGGTCCGGGCCGAACGTCTGCGCCGTGTAGGTGGGGCGACCGGCGTCGACGAGCACCGGCACCGCGTTGAGGGCGACCACGACGCTGCCGACGTCGTTGTGGTTGTGGTTCTCGCCGTTGTGGCCGCCCTTCGCCGCGAGCGTCAGACCCTCGACGCTGCCGGCGGTGCGGCGGGCGAGCATGACCTGTGTGGACGGCAGCCACACGTCACGCGGCAGCGGCGACCCGCCGGCTGCGGCGTGGACCCAGCCGGGGTCGGTCAGCGCCCGCAACAGCCGTCCGAGGTCCTGCTCGGCGCCGGCGACCGGTGCGTCGGGCCGGCGGTGGGCGGCGGCGTGGGCCTGCGCGTCCCGGTCGCCGACCCGGCGGGCGGCGCGGTGCAGGGCGTGCCAGGGCGGGGTGGTGGTCGGCCGGGCGGCGCCGTCCGCGTGGTTGAGGTACCAGGCACCGCCCAGGTGCGTGCGGTGCGGGAAGGCGACGGTGTGGCGCAGCGCGTCGCCGGGTACGCCGTCCAGCGCCCCGCCCGTGGCGTGGGCCAGGATGTCGAGCGCCTCCAGCGCCCGGCAGGCACCGTTCCACCAGTACTCGTAGCCCTCGTCGACGGCACCGTCGGCGGGCAGCACCGCCACGTACCGGTCGAGCCCTTCGACGACCAGGTCGACCAGTTCGGCCCGCCGGGTCTGGTCATCGACCAGGCGCAGCGCGGCGACGAGGACGTTGCCGTGGATCCACGGGTTCCAGTTGTGCACGTCGCCGTCGAGGCCGAGCCAGTGCCAGTCGCGACGGGCGGTGAACGGGGTCAGCACGCGCCGGTCGACCTCGTGGCGGACGCGGGCGCGCAGGCCGGGCGCGTACGCGTCGAGCGGCTCGCCGAGCAGGTGGTCGATCCAGGCCAACTGCGCGGCGACCGCACCGGCACCCAGGTCGAGGTAAGGGTCCGTCACGGTGGGCAGGACCGCGCCGTGCACGGCGCGGGTGTCGTCGTGGGCGGGCCAGCACCAGCTGCTCTGCTCGCACAGCAGGGTCACGCCGTCGACGATCTCGTCGAGCCAGCCTTCGTCGAGGGTGACGGCGGCGACGACGGCGGCCCGGGTGAGTCGTCGCTGCCGGGCGAAGACCTGCCGCTCGTACGTGTCGCGGTCGCCGTCCCGGTGGTACCGGACGTACTGGCTGGCCAGCGGGGTCGGCCACGGGGTGGCCCGGGCACGCTCGGCGGGCGCCCGCAGGTGGGCCAGGGTGGGGCCGTGCAGGTGTGGCTCGGCCCAGACGTCGCGCTGCTGCGCCGGGGGCACCGGAAGGGCCAGCTCGGGGGGCAGGAGCAGCCCTTCGAGCCGGGCGGCACCGACCTCCCGCCAGGCCGAGGCGAGCGGGCCGACGAAGCGGTCAGCGGCCATGACTCCTCGGAGGTAGCGCGAGTGTGATCGACTCTGATCGTATCAGAGCGTTTTGTAGCGACCGGAGACGTCGATGCGGAGAGGGGCGGGGAGCGGGGGTACGTTCGAGTCGCTTCCGTGGTGATGTGTGGCGGTCGAGCGGGAACCTGCCACCGCGGTCGAGGTGCGTGTCTGTGCCTTTCTGATCGTGCGTGGTCGTCCCGGTTCGATACAGGCATTGACTTGTTTCGTTGTGAGCGTTTTACTTCGGAAACCTGGCTGTTGCCTGCGCGTCACGTACGCGGGCAACGCGCCGCTCCGACACGCTCCTGGAGGCGGATCGATGCGACGGGACTGCGGCTGATGGGTGGCGCAGCCGATGAGTCGGCATCCGCACCGGGCGGGGGTGCCGACACCGCCGACACCGCCGGGACCTGGAGCCGGGGTGACTGGTTGGCGCTGGCTGACCGGATGCTCGCTGCCGTCCGGCCCTTCGCGTCGCCCGGCCACGCACTGGTCGTCGTACCTGGCCGGGAAGGCGGCTACGGACGGGCCGTCGACGGCCTGGAGGGGTTCGCCCGGACGTTCCTGCTGGCCGGCTTCCGGATCGCCGGTGCGCGGGGAGCGGGTGTCGAGGAGCTGGCCGACTGGTACGCGGCGGGAGTCGCGGCCGGTACCGACCCGAGGTGTGCCGACCGCTGGGTGCGGCTGGACGAGCACCCCCAGGCGAAGGTCGAGGCCGCCTCCCTCGCGCTCGTCCTCGACCTGACCCGCCCGTGGATCTGGGACCGGCTGCCGTCCGAGGTGCGGGAGCGGGTGGTGGACTACCTGACCCCGGCGGTCGGCGACGCCAGCTACCCGCGGATCAACTGGGTCTGGTTCCGGCTGGTCGTGCAGACGTTCCTGCGCTCGGTGGGCGGGCCGCACTCGATGGACGAGATGGCGGAGGACCTGGCCACCCACGACGGATTCGCCCGCGCGGACGGCTGGATGTCCGATGGGCCGGAGCGCGCCTACGACCACTACGTGGGCTGGGCACTGCACGTCTATCCGACGTTGTGGGCGCGGATGGCCGGCGCGGCGGAGTTGGCCGCCGGGCGCCGGGAGCGGGATCTGGCCGGTCTCGACCGGTACCTGCGTGACGCGGTCGCGCTCGTGGGCGCGGACGGATCGCCGCTGGTGCAGGGGCGCAGCCTGATCTACCGGTTCGCGGCGGCGGCGCCGTTCTGGGTCGGCGCGATCGCGCAGGTGCCGTCGGTCAGCCTCGGCCAGCTGCGCCGCGCCGCCACCGGCGTCGTGCGCCACTTCGTCGACCGTGGCGCCTTCGACGACCGTGGTCTGCTCACCATGGGCTGGCACGGGCCGTGGCCACGCCTGGCCCAGGCCTACTCGGGGCCCGGCTCGCCGTACTGGGCCAGCAAGGGCCTGCTCGGCATCGCCCTGCCCGCCGACCATCCGGTCTGGACGGCGGCGGAGGAGCCGCTGCCGGTCGAGGAGCGGGACACCGTCCGGGCCGTACGCGCGCCGGGCTGGCTGGTCTCGGCCACCCGCGCCGACGGCATCGTCCGGGTGGTCAACCACGGCACCGACCACGCCGTCGAGGACGCCACCGTCGGTGACTCGCCGCTCTACGCCCGGCTCGGCTACTCCACCGCGACCAGCCCCGTCCTCGACGAGAGCGGCTGGGCCACCCCGCTCGACCAGTCCGTCACCCTCGTCGACGAGCGGGGTCGGGCCACCCATCGGGCCGGGATGCGCCTGCTGACGACGCACGTCGGCGGCGATGGTGTGGGGGTGGCCGGGTCACGCACCCTCGCCCACTGGGTGGATCCGGACCCGGGCCACCGTGACCACGGCGGTGGCCGTGCCGGCACCTGCCGACCGGCCGGGCACCTCACCGTGTACTCGCTGGTCCTCGGGCCATGGGAGCTGCGTCTGGTGCGGGTCGACGATCTCGCCGACGGCCTCGACGCCGCCGGGTTGCGGCTGCGGGTCGGTGGCTGGGCCGTTGCCGGTGACGCGGTGGCCACCTTCGGCGGCGGCGCGGTCAGCGTGACCGGAGCGGGCCTGACGAGTTCGCTCGACGGCGTGCACGGCGGTGGCACGGCCGGTGCCACGACCCTTCCCGACGGCGGGCCGCTCGCCGGTGGCCTCGTCGTGCCCTGGGTCGACCACCCGGTCCGGCCCGGTGCGTGGGTCGTCGTCCTCACCGGGCTGTCCGGAGCCCGTGCGGTCACGGCCAGACAGGCGTGCCGGGTCGTGCTGGACGAGGACGCCGGCGGCCTGCGTGTCGCGGCCGTCTGGCCGGGCGGGGCGAGCACGGTGACCCGACTGGACCCCGAGCGGGCCAGAACCGCGGTCCAGCGACCTGGTAGCAGTCCGGGCCGATCCGAGGCCCCTGACCTGAGGAGTAACGGATGAAACGTGCAATATCGGTTGCCGTCAGTGCCGCGACGGCACTGACCCTCGTCCTCGCCGGCTGCGGCGGCGAGGACGAGCCGGTCGACCCGAACGCCCCGGTGACGATCACCCTGGCGGGTTGGAGCCTGGCGTCGACACCGGAGTTCAAGACCCTCGCCGACGGCTTCAAGGCGAGCCACCCCAACGTGACGGTGGAACTCAAGGAGTACGACGCCGCCAACTACGACACCCAGATGACCGCCGACCTGGCCGCCGGCACCGCCCCGGACGTGTACGTACTGAAGAACCTGAAGAACTTCTACACCTACCAGAGCGGCGGCCAACTGCTCGACGTCAGCGATGCCTCCTCGGCTCTTGCCGGAGTGAGTTCGGCCGCCGCCTACCAGGTCGACGGCAAGACGTACGCGGTGCCGTACCGGCAGGACTCCTGGGTGCTGTTCTACAACAGGGACCTGTTCGCCAAGGCGAGGGTGAACCCGCCGGACGGCAGCTGGACCTGGGACGACTACGTCACCGCGGCCAAGGCGCTGACCACCGGCCTGCAGGGTGCCGGCTCCACCGCGACCGGCACCTACCAGCACGTCTTCCAGTCCACGGTGCAGGGGTTCGCCCTCGCCCAGACGCCGGGCGCGGACCTGCTCTCCGGTGACTTCGCCTATCTCAAGCCGTACTACCAGCGCTCCCTGGACCTCCAGGCGGCCGGCGCGCAGCCGACCTACGGCACCGCGAACACCAACAAGCTCACCTACCAGGCGCAGTTCGGCAAGCAACAGTCGGCGATGCTGCTGATGGGCACCTGGTACATCGCGACCCTGCTCAAGCAGCGCTCCACCGGAGACGCCGACACGTTCGAGTGGGGCATCGCCCCGGCACCCCAGTTCGACAGGTCCACCACCGGCACCTCCGCCACGCCGGTCACCTTCGGCGACCCGACCGGGCTCGGCATCAACCCGAGGATCGACAGGTCGAAGGTCGCGGCGGCCAGGGCGTTCCTGCAGTACGTGGCCAGCGAGGAGGCCGGCAAGGCTCTCGCCGCAATCGGCATCACGCCGGCCCGGGTCACCGACGCGGTCAGCCGGACCCTGTTCGGGCTCGACGGCGTGCCGCAGGACGAGCTGTCGACCTTCGCGTACGCCACCCACACGATCAAGCCGGAGAACCCGGTGTCCAAGCACACCGCCGGCCTGCAGAACATTCTCAACGAGACACACTCGGCGATCCTGTCCGACAGCAAGGGCGTCGACGCGGCGTTGAACGAGGCGCAGAGCCGCGCCAAGAACGAGGTCCTCAACCAGTGAGCTCGCCGGCGGGTCCGGCGCGTCGCCCACGCCGCACGCCGGACCAGCTGCCAAGCCGGACGCCCCGGAGAGTGCCCATGGCAACGATGCCGCGAACGCGGCCTGGACGCAGCCTGGTGTGGCGCAACACCTTGGCCGGTTGGTCGTTCATCCTGCCCAACTTCGTCGGCTTCGCCGCGCTCACGCTCGTGCCGGTCGCCGTGCTGTTCTACGTCTCCTTCACCAACTGGAACGTCTTCGGCGTGGCCGAGTGGACCGGCACCGCGAACTTCCGCCGGATGTGGGCCGACGCGAGTTTCTGGACCGCGCTGCGCAACACCGTCTACTACACCGTCTTCCACATCCCACTGACCCTGGTGGCCGCGCTGGGCCTCGCGCTGCTGCTCAACCGCAAGCTCCGTGGCGTGCGGTTCTTCCGCACCGTCGCGTTCTTCCCGTACATCACGTCGATCGTCGCGATCGCGGTCGTCTGGAACCAGTTGTTCAGCCCCGAGTACGGGCCGGTCAACGCCCTCCTCCGCACGGCCGGGGTGGGCGACCCGCCGGGCTGGACGACGTCGGGGGACTGGTCGATGCCGGCGGTCATCATCGTCGGCACCTGGCGGTACATGGGCTACTACATGCTGCTCTTCCTGGCCGGCCTGCAGACCATCCCGGCCCAGCTCCACGAGGCGGCCCAGATCGACGGCGCCAACCCGTGGCAACGGTTCGTGAACGTGACACTTCCGGGGCTGCGGCACACCACGTTCTTCGTCACCGTGATGCTGACCATCGAGAGCTTCAAGGTCTTCGACCTCATCCTGGTGATGACGCAGGGCGGCCCTGGTCAGTCGACCTTGGTGCTGTCGCACTACATCTACCAGAAGGGCTTCGTGGAGAACCAGTTCGGTTACGCCTCGGCGGTCTCCATCGTGCTGTTCGCCATCTGCTTCGGCGTCACGGTCATCCAGTTCCTGATCAACAAGCGGGGGAGCAGCTGATGACGGCGACCGACCTCTCCGCGCCGGCCCCGACCAGCACCCTGCCGGGCGGCAGCACCCCGGCCGGCCGACCCGTGCCGCCCCGGGCCTGGCGGCTGGCCGGCTACGCCGCCCTCGTGCTCGCGGCGGCGCTGCTGCTGCTGCCGTTCTACTGGATGGTGATGTCGTCGTTGAAGACCAACAACGACGTCTTCACCATCCCGATCAAGTGGCTGCCCGACGAGGTGGTGTGGCGCAACTACGTCGACATCTGGCAGCGCTCCGACATGACGACGTGGCTGAGGAACACTCTCCTGCTGTCGGTCATGGTCACCTTCCTGCAGGTGTTCACCGGCAGCTTCGCCGCGTACGGTTTCGCCCGGATCCGCTTTCCCGGCCGCAACCTGCTGTTCCTGGCGTACGTGGGGACGATCGCGGTGCCGTGGCAGTCGTACATGATCCCGCAGTTCATCCTGATGTCGAAGCTGCAGCTGTCGAACACCCTCTGGTCGATCGTCGCGCTACAGGCGTTCGGTGCGTTCGGTGTGTTCCTGATCAAGCAGTTCTACGAGACCATCCCGGAGGAACTGAGCGAGGCGGCCCGGGTCGACGGGCTCAGCGAGTTCGGCATCTACCGGCGGATCATGCTGCCGCTGTCCCGTCCCGCCCTGGCCAGTCTGACGCTCCTCACGTTCGTCACCACCTGGAACGACTACCTCGGCCCGCTGATCTACCTGCGCAGCCCCGACCTGCGCACCATCCAACTGGGGCTGAACACGTTCATCTCGCAGTACAACGCCGAGTACGCGCTCATCATGACCGGCTCGGTGCTGTCCGTGCTCCCGGTGGCCGTCATCTTCCTGCTCGGGCAGCGGTACTTCATCGAAGGTATCGCCACCACCGGACTGAAGGGCTGACCGATGAACCCGCCTTCGCGCCACGACACCATCACCGCCGTCGTCGACGGCGTCTACACGGCACTGGTCAGCAACATGCTGCTGGTGGTCGGCTGCCTGCCGCTGGTGGCCCTCGCGTTCACCACCGACGCCGCGCGGGCCTGGCCGCTGTACGCACTGGCCGCCCCGCTGTGCGCGCCGGGCCTGTGCGGCGTCTTCGCGGTCATGTCCGACTACTCGTCCGGCAGGGCCGGCGGGGTGCTACGCACGTTCGGCCGTGCCTGGCGGGCCACCGCCCGCCCGGCCGTGCTCTGGGCCGCCGCAGCCAGCGCCGTCCTGGTCGTCCTCGGTGTCGACGCGTACGCGCTGTGGGGCCACCGGGCCGGTGCGCTCACGCTGCCGATCCTCGCCGTGCTGGCCGTGCTGACCGCCGCCACCGCACTGCTCGGTCTGGTGACCATCGCCGAGCGGCCCGCCGCGCGGCTGCGGGACGTGGCCCGTGCCTGCGCGTACCTGGCGGTGCGCCGCTGGTACCTCACCGCCGCGTCACTGCTGGTCCTGGCGTTGCTGGCGCAGCTCTTCGTGGCCCGTCCCGCGATCGCACTCGGCGTCGCCGCCGCGCCGCTGTGGTACGTCGTGTGGTCCAACAGCCGGTACAGCCTGCGGGCCGCGCTCGATCCACCGACGATCGCGGCCCCGAGCACCTGAACCGCGCCCCTTCCGGCGATCGAGCCGGGACGCCGACGACACACCTGCCCGGCACGGCCCGTACGAGCGAGGGAGAACAGCATCCATGACGGAGACCGACGTCCGTCCCAGCCCAGACGCCGAAGCGACGGCGGCCGCGGTGACCGCCGCGATTCGCACCATCGAGGCGAACATCGACACGTTCGGCGCGCGGTACCCCGCGGACACCACCGTCGCCAACCGCTACCCGCTGCGACCACCGACCGCCGGCCAACCCGAGGGCGCCAACGTCGGCTGGACGACCAGCTTCTGGCCCGGGATGTTGTGGCTCGCCCACGACCTGACCGGCGACGAACACCTTCGGCGAGCAGCCCTGTCACACGTGGACAGCTTCGTCGACCGGGTGCACGGCGGCATCGACCTGGACACCCACGACCTCGGCTTCCTCTACACCCTCGCCTGCGTCACGGCGGCGCGGCGCACCGGCGACCGGCGGGCCCGGGAGGCAGCCCTGGCCGCCGCCGACCACCTGATGACCCGCTTTCTCGAACCGGCCGGCATCATCCAGGCCTGGGGTGACCTGGCCGACCCCCGCCAACGTGGCCGTACCATCATCGACAGCCTCATGAACACCCCGCTGCTGCACTGGGCCAGCCAGACCACCGGCGACGACCGCTACGCCGCCGCCGCCCGCCGGCACGCCGCCCAGCTGCGCGAGCACATCCTGCGCCCGGACGGCACCACCTTCCACACCTTCTACTGGGACCCGGACACCGGCGTACCGCTGCGCGGCGAGACCGAACAGGGCCACGCCGACCACACCTGTTGGGCCCGCGGGCAGGCCTGGGGCATCTACGGCTTCACCCTGAACCACCGGTACACCGGTGACCCCTCGCTGCTGGTCGCCGCGACGACCTGCGCGGACCACTTCCTCGCCCGGCTGCCGGCCGACCACGTCGCCTACTGGGACCTGGAGTTCGGCGACGGCAGCGGTGAGGAACGCGACAGCTCCGCCGCCGCCATCGCCGCCTGCGGCCTGGCCGAACTCGCCGGCAGCGTCACCGACCCGACGCGTGCGGAGGGCTACCGGGTGCGGGCCGGGCGGATCCTGCGCTCCCTCGTGGACAACTACGCCAGCGCCGGCCCTCAGGTCTCGAACGCGCTCCTCCTGCACGGCGTCTACGACAAGCCCAAGGGCATCGGCGTCGACGAGGGCACCCTCTGGGGTGACTACTTCTATCTGGAGGCCCTCACCCGCGCCACCATCCCCGGCTGGACCAGTCCCTGGTGACCCGCCACCACGACCCGGAACCCGGAAAGGTGACCATGAACCACCGATACCACTGCACCATCCCCGCCGCCGACGGCCGCAACACGCTGCCCTTCAACCCCTGCCGTCTGCTGGACTTCACCCTGCTGAAGCTGTCGGCCGGCCAGTCGTGGACCGGCGAGTCCGGCGATCGGGAGATCCTCGCGGTCATCCTCGGCGGCACCGCGGACCTCACCGTCGCCGACCACCACTTCCCGCAGGTCGGCCGGCGTGCCGACGTCTTCTCCGGCAAGCCGCACTCGGTGTACGTCCCAACCGGGGCCACCGTCACCGTGGAGGCGGTCACCGACGTGGAGATCGCCCTGCCCAGCGCTCCCAGCGACCTGGCCACCGACCCGTACGTCATCACACCGGAACAGGTCGTGGGCGGGCGCTGGGGAGCGGCCAACTTCGGTCGGACCTACCACCAGATCCTCACCGAGATCTCCCAACCCGACCTGCCCGCACGCCGGCTCATCGTCGGCGAGACCTACACGCCGTCCGGGAACTGGAGCACCTACCCACCGCACCGGCACCGGGTCGACGACCTGCCCGCCGAGGCCGCGCACGAGGAGATGTACTACTACCGGGTCAACCCGCCGAACGGGTTCGGCATCAGCCGGGTCTACACCGACGACGGGTACGAGGAGAACGTCACCATCCGCGAGCACGTGATGCAGATGATGCCGGAGGGTTACCACACCGTCGTCAGCGCACCCGGCTACACCACCTACTTCCTGTGGTTCCTGGCCGGCACGCAGCGGACCCAGGGCGCCCGTGAGGACGCCGACCTCGCCTGGGTCGGCCAGACTGTTCCGACACTGCGCAGCCTGGGCCTGTGACCATGGTCCTGGACGCCTTCCGCCTCGACGGGCGGGTCGCCCTCGTCACCGGCGCGAACCGCGGCATCGGTCGCGCCGTCGCGACCGCGCTGGCCCAGGCCGGCGCCGACCTCGCCCTGCTGGGCCGCACCGACCCCGCCGAAACGGTCGCCGTCGTGGAGGCGCTCGGCCGGCGGGCCCTGGTCGTACCCGGCGACCTGGCCACCGCCGGGCCGGACCAGTTCGCCGACGCCGTCGAGTCGGCCGTGGCGGAACTCGGCCGCCTCGACATCCTGGTGAACAACGCGGGCATCATCCGCCGAGCCGCCGCCGTCACCCACCCACCGCAGGACTGGGCGGCCGTGCTGCGCGTCGACCTCGACGCGGTGTTCCACCTGTGCCAGGCGGCCGGTCGGATCATGCTCGACCAGGGGCACGGGAAGATCATCAACATCGCGTCGATGCTGTCGTACCAGGGTGGTGTCCGGGTGCCGTCCTACACCGCCGCCAAACACGCCGTCGTCGGGCTCACCCGGGCGCTGGCCAACGAGTGGGCCGCCCACGGCGTGAACGTCAACGCGATCGCGCCCGGCTACATGGCGACCGACAACACCGCGGCTCTGCGCGCCGACCCGGACCGGGAACGTGCCATCCGCGACCGTATCCCGGCCGGCCGCTGGGGCGATCCCGAGGATCTCATGGGTGCCGCGGTCTTCCTCGCCTCCGACGCCGCCCGTTACGTGCACGGGGCCGTCCTCGCGGTGGACGGAGGCTGGCTCGCCCGATAGGAGTGTGCGCAGCGTGGAAGGCGATCGGCTGTTCAGCGCCCAGCGGCAGGAGCGCCTGCTCGCCGAACTGCGCGGGCAGGGCGCGGTACGGGTCCGCGACCTCGCCCGGGAGTTCGGCGTCAGCGAACTCACCATCCGGCGTGACATCGCCGCACTCGCCGAACGGGGCCTCGTGTCGAAGGTCCACGGCGGTGCCACGCTGCCACCCCACAGCAACACCCTCAGCCAGCCCCGACAGGCGCCGCTCCGCTTCACCATCGGCATGGTCGTGCCCTCGCTCGACTTCTACTGGCCACCCGTCGTGGCCGGCGCGCGCGCCGCCGCGGCGGCGCTCGGCGTCACCATCCAACTGCGCGGCTCGAGCTACGACCCCGACGAGGACCGCCGCCAGATGAGCCGTCTCGTCGAGGCGCAACAGGTCCAGGGTCTGTTGCTGGCGCCGAGCCTCAACGGCGACGACGCCGACGAGATCCTCGAATGGATCGGCCACCTGCCGGTCCCGACCATCCTCGTCGAACGCCAGCCACGTCGGTGGACGCCGACCACCCGGCACATCGAGTGGGTGCGCAGCGATCACTGCCTCGGCCTCGAGATCGCGATCTACCACCTCCGGCAGCAGGGGCACCGACGGATCGGGCTCGTCGTCGCGCAGGGCAGCCCCACCTCGGTCCACCTGCGGCAGGCCTGGCAGACCGCCGCCGCCGATCCCCGAACGTCCGGCGTCCTGGCCATGCAGGAGACCGTCACGGCGCCCGGGCAGCGGGACGTCATCGTCCGCATCCTCCGTGACTGCCGACTATCCAAGATCACCGCATTGATCGTCCACAGCGATCCCCATGCCATCGCGGTCGCCCAGTTCTGCGCCGAGTTGGGCATCACCATCCCCGGTGATTTGGCGATCGTGTCCTACGACGACGAGATCGCCCACCTGGCCGATCCCGCGATCACCGCCGTCCGGCCGCCGAAGAGCCACGTCGGCCGCCTTGCCGTCGAACTCATGGTCTCCCGCCTCCTCGACGGTGACCGTCGGCCACCGCACCGGGTGCTGCTCGCCCCCGACCTCGTCGTCCGCGGTTCCTCGCTGTCTCCCACGCAACGGCACTAGCCGGCAGGAAGCGGTCGCCGACGACGTTCAGAAATGTACGTTCATGGATGAGTTGGTTCGGATTGTGGCGCTGCGGTTCGCGGTCGATTACCAAGGTGTCAACCCGGTGTGAACCGTCATCGGTCGGCCGTGGGTGGCACCAGGTCCGAGTGTGTCGCTCCGCCGCCGTCCGCCCACGGAAGGACGAACGTAGTGAGACGCAACAGACGGCTCCTGTCGCTGGTCGCAGCGCTCGCCCTGGCCGGATCGGCGGTCGTGGCAGTGACCGCCGCTCCGGCACAGGCGGCGCCGGTCACGATCCCGAACGGCACGCAGTTCACCGACACCTACGGCAACGCCCTGCACGCGCATGGCGGTGGTGTGCTCAAGGTCGGCGGCTACTACTACTGGTTCGGTGAGAACCGCAACGCCGACAACACGTTCCGGGCGGTGTCCGTCTACCGCTCCACCAACCTGCGCGACTGGGAGTTCCGTAACAACGTGCTGACCCAGTCGTCGGCGGCGGAGCTGCGGGTGGCCAACATCGAGCGGCCGAAGGTCATCTACAACGCCGGCACGGGCCGGTACGTGATGTGGATGCACAAGGAGAACGGCACCGACTACGGCGAGGCCAGGGCTGCCGTCGCCTCGTCGGCCACGGTGGACGGGGACTACACCTACCATGGCAGCTTCCGGCCGCTGGGCCACATGTCGCGGGACATCACGCTCTACAACGACGGCGGCACCGCCTACATGCTCTCGGCCGCCGACGAGAACCGCGACCTGCACCTCTACCGTCTCACCGCCGACTACCTCCAGGTGGCCACGCTGGTCGGCAACTTCTGGAACGACGCCAGCCGCGAGGCCCCGGCCCTGTTCAAGCGCGGCAGCACCTACTTCCTGCTCACCTCGGGCCTGACGGGCTGGAACCCGAACCAGGCGAGGTATGCCACGGCGCCCAGCATCTCGGGTCCGTGGACCACCATGACCAACGTCGGTGACTCGACCACCTTCCGCTCCCAGTCGACCTTCGTGCTCCCCATCCAGGGCACTTCGACGACGAGCTACCTCTACATGGGCGACCGCTGGGCCGGCGCCTGGGGCGGACCGGTCAACGACTCCCAGTACGTCTGGCTGCCAATCACCTTTCCATCCGCCACGACGATGAGCCTCACCTGGTATCCCACCATCACCGTCGACACGGCCACGGGCACCATCACCGGACAGGCGCCGGCCTACCACCGCATCACCAACCGCAACAGCGGCAAGGTGGTCGACGTGCTGGACATGGCCGTCACCGACAACGCCGAGGTCAAGCAGTGGTCCTGGAACGGCGGTGCGAACCAGAAGTGGGAGTTCCGCGACGCCGGCAGCGGCTACTTCCGGATCGTCAACCAGCACAGCGGGAAGTGTCTCGACGTCGCCGACGCCTCCACCGCCAACCACGCCAACGTCATCCAGTACGGCTGCGGGAGCGGCACCAACCAACAGTGGCAGTGGGTCGCCACCGGCAGTTACCACCAGCTACGCGCCCGGCACAGCGGCAAGTGTCTGGACGTGGTGAGCAGCGGCACCGCCGACGGCACCGACATCACGCAGTACACCTGCGGAAGCGGTACCAACCAGCAATGGACACGCACCCAGTCCTGACACCGCCGTCACCCGTGCCGAGCAGGACCCGGCGAGGACGCCCATCGACGCTCGCGCCCCAGCCCGTACGGGTGGCGGTACCGACGAGCACGTCTGCCTTCCTGGCGGGCAACGGTCGGCTACTCGCGGTCAGCGCACGGGTTGCCATCCGGGCACGATGCGTCTCGGCGCCGGTATCGGCACACTGCGATACCAGCCCAGGTCAGCATCCTCGACTACCGTACCCAGACCGGGAATCTGCACGGCCTCACCGTAGTCGGTGGAGCCGCCGCCCGGCGGTACGCGCGTCGGCCGAACGTGGGATCGCGGCGCGGCGAGGGTCACGACCTGTTGCGCCCGGGTGCGTATGCGGCCAGCACCCGGGCCACGACCCGTTCGGCGAAGGCTCGGTCGACGGTGGCGCCGCCGACGGCACGGCGGTGGAACAGCGGCCCGGCGAGCAGGTCGAGCACATCGAGCGGGTCCGTCCCTTCCGCCAGTTCCCCTCGGGCGATGCCGCGTTCGACGACGCGCAGGATCACCTCGTGCCGGGCCTCGGCCTCCCGTCGGTGCAGTGCCGCGAAATCCCGGTCGCGTTCGGCGGCGTCGATCAGCGCGAACCACAACCCGGCCGCCGGGCCGTCTGACAACGCCGAGGCCAGCCCACCGACCAGTTCGACGAGGTCGCCGTGGAGGCTGCCGGAGTCGGGATCGGTGGGCGGTCGGCGGACGCTGGCGAAGGCGTCGAGCACCAGATCCGCCTGACCGTTCCAGTGCCGGTAGATTGTCGTCTTCGCCACGCCGGATCGCTCCGCGACGGCCTCGACCGTGGTGCCGGCGACGCCCCGTTCGACGAGCAGTCGCAGCGCGGTGGCGATCACGACGGTCCGGGTACGCCGTACCCGAGGGTCCGTCACCCCGCTCACCCGGTCACCGCCTCGCGTTCGCTCACCCTGTCGACGTCCGCCACAGGTCCCGATTGTCGTGCACATACTCTCGCAGGGTGCGAGGCGGGCGACCGAGCAGGCGCGGCAGCGTGGGATCGACCGCTGCTGCCTGCCCCCGTCGCAGCCCGGTGTGCAGGACGGTCTGCACCAGGGCCTGCACCAGGGGAGCCCCGCGCCGACGCAGGTGGCGCAGGTAGCCGGCGACTGTGGCGGGCTGGTAGCGGACCCGTCGGCCGAGAGCCTCGGTGAGCAGCGCCGCGACCTGATCGAAGTCCAGCGCCTCCGGGCCGGTCAACGTGTATCCGGCCCCACGGTGCGCGTCCGGATCTGCGAATACGACGGCCGCGGCATCGCCGAGGTCACGGGTGTCGACGAACGCGGCCCGCCCGTGGCCGGCGGGCAGGTAGATCCGGTCGTCGTCACGGATGTCGCGGCGGTAGGCATCGGCGAGGTTCTGGGCGAAGAAGCCCGGACGCAGGACGGTGTACGGCAGGCCCGACGCGCGCAGGTGTGTCTCCACCCGGTGGTGGGGCAGCACCTTGTTGCGGTCAGCGCCGGTGACGGAGGAGAACACGACATGATCGACGCCGTGCCGGGCCGCCGCATCGACGAGCGCGTTGAGGGTCGGTCCGACCCGGGCGATCTGCGGCGGCCTCAGCAGGAACAGCCCGCCCGCGCCCGCGAGCGCCGCGTCAAAGGTGCTCGCGTCGTTCAGGTCCAGCCGTGCTACCGGTACGCGCGGGAAGGTTTCGCGCAGCCGGTCAGGGTCGATGCCGGCCACCCGCACCGGAATCCCTGCCACCTGCAGCGACCGGGCGACCGCGCCTCCCACGTTGCCTGTCGCGCCGGTCACCAGCACCGGGGCGTTCATCGCACACCACCAGAAACATCGAGGTAGACCAGGGCCAGTCCCTCGCGGCGCGCCGCCTCGGCCAACTCTTCGTGGGTGGGCGTCCTGGGCACGTTGATTCGAATGCCCATGCGCCTGCCGGCGCGCCGGTGCCCGACCGCCTCGATCAGGTGGCGGTAGGCCGTCGCGACGCGATCCGGGTCCTCGACCAACTCGGCGCGAGCGGGGCGCCGCCTGCCCAGCAGCGTCACCGCCACATCTGGACGCCCGCGTAGGTTGACCCGCCATGGCGAGTTCGTCAACACCAGCAGCCGGCCGTCGCCGGCTGGCCGGTAGGCCACCGGAAACACCAGGTCGCGGCCCGTACGTCGCCCCGTGACGTGGAGCAGGAGCAGATGCCGTCCGACGCGCCCCGCTCGGGACGGCTCGGACAACAGCCAGCGGATGACCCGGTTGACGACGCGGTACGGAGCCTTTGGTGGACGAACCCGCTGCACTGCCGGTCGTGAGGTGGTTGCCATACCCCCACCATAACGCTACGGATGCGTAGCGGAAAGCGCGTGAACGGCGGCGACAAGGCTGGTGGCAGCGCATCGGCGGCAAGTACGCCACCTACGTCGCGTACGAGTCAGACGCCGTCGAACTCAGGAACTTCGAGCCGATGCCGGATCCGGTCCGAGGCATCGCTGCGGACGGAGGTCGGCGGCCCGGACATCCTGCGCGAGCAGCTCGACCACCTGGTCACGATCGGCCGGCTGCCCAACGCCGGCACGTTCGCCGGCCACGGCGATGAGCACGAACTGCGCCGCGCCTCGCAGACGACGGGCGCTCGGGCAGCCCGTGACATGATGACGCCCATGGGGAATCAGCAGGACGTCGGCGGACCCGACCGTCACAGTGGGTCAGGTGCCGTCGCGGACGGTGCGACGGGTGGCAGCGTCGATGCGCGGCTCGCCCTCGCGCAGGACCCCACGACACCACAGATGACTCTCATCGATCTGGCGTCCGACCCGTCGGCCGTGGTGCGCAAGGCGGTCGCGACCCGCACCGACGCGCCTGCGCAGGCACTGCGCCCGCTGACCCGGGATCATGATCGCAACGTCCGGGAGGCCGTGGCGAGAAACCCCTCGACCTCGGTCGGTAATCTCCTGCGGCTGGTCAAGGACGCCGACCGGTGGGTCCGCTGGGCGGTCGCCGGCAACCCGGCCTGCGACGAGTCGGTTCGCCGGGTGATGGCGGAGGCGTCCGACAAGGAACTCCGCGGTCTCCTCGCGGAGACGCGCGAGCTGGAGCCCGAGCTGGCCGCGCTGCTGGTCGACGACGCGTCACCGGAGGTACGGGAACGACTCGCCACCCACACCCACGACCCCGACGTGATCACCGCCCTGATGGCCGACCGCACCGCGCGCGTACGCAAGGGGCTGGCCCGTAATCCGCGGACCACCACCGCCCAGCGCAGCGCACTCGCCCAGGATCCCGTGGTGGACGTCCGCGCCGCGCTGGTGCTCGCGGTCGAGTTGGACGAGGCGGATCTGCGACGCCTGGTCGACGACCGGTCGGTGCAGGTGCGGATGGCGATGGCGACGTCGGAACTGGTCCCGCCGCACATCCGGCAGGCGCTCGAACGCGATCCCGACGAGATGGTGGCCGGCGCGGCGCGGGACTTCCGCCCCGGGGGCGGTAGCTCCCCGGTGGTACGGACTCCGCGCATCGGTCACCGCGCCTCCGGGGGCGGCCGGGGTCGACCGGGCGGCGCCCGGCGCTGAGGCCGGCGAAGCGGCCGTCATCCGTTCGCAGTCCCTGCCGTAACACCAGCTCGACGGGGGTGGCGCTGTTCGCGCTGCTGTTGTCGTGCCCGCCGGATCGGCACGCTCGATCCGGCCCCGGCGTTACCCGTGACCGCTTCGTCCCGGGGGCGAACGTGAGCCGGATGGAGATCGGATCCAGCAGGCGCACCCGCTCGCCCTGATAGCTCTCGCGCGCGACGCCGACTACCGTCAGATGTATCGGTTCGATACATCTGACGGTTGGGCGTGATCGGCGAGGTGGCGACGATGAGGCGGGTCGACTACGACAGGGAGCAGTACCAGAACTACCCGCGCGGCCGGGCGCTGACCGAACAGCAGTCGAGGGCGTGGCTGAACGCCTTCGCAGCCGCGCTGCCCGAGCGGCGTCCGCTGGTGGGGTTGGACGTCGGCTCGGGGACCGGCAGGTTCACCCCTGCGTTGGCGCGTGCGTTCGGGCCGGTGACCGGGGTCGAGCCGTCGGTCCGCATGCGCGAGGTGGCGCAGGCGCAGTCCCCACACCCCGGTGTGCGGTACCTGGCGGGCTCCGCCGAGGACATGCCAGTGTCGTCCGGGAGCGCCGACTACGCGCTCATGTTCCTGGCCTGGCACCACGTCCAGGACAAGCCCCGAGCGGTTCGGGAACTGGCCAGGGTGGTCAGGCCGGGCGGGCGGCTGCTGCTGCGCGGAAACTTCAGCGACCATCACCCCGAGCCGTGGTGGCTGGACCACTTCCCGCGTGGCCTCGAGGTGGACACCGCGCTGTTCCCGCCGCTGCACGAGGTCATTGCGATGTTCACGGCGGACGGTTGGCGCGTCGCCAAGTTCGACATGGTGACCCACCCGACCGACGAGACCCGCACCGACATGCTCGAGCGGCTGCGCTTGCGCACTCTCTCGTTCTTCGCCCAGCTCAGCAACGACGAGGTGGAGGCCGGCCTGCGCAGCATCGAGAAGACGGTGGCCGCCGACCCCGACGCCCCGTCGCCCGCGCTGTCCGAGCCGATGCTCACGTTCGAACGACGGCGGTGATGTTATCGATAACACGGAGGCTCTCGAGGGGGCGTTAGTTGCCTTGACTTGGCGGGCCGGCAGCCGGTCCGGTCTCACCGGCTGCGGGTTGTCACTGTTCAGTGGCGGTAAGCGTCTCTGCCCGCTCGCGCTCCTCTGCTGTCGAACCTGACGCCGGGGCGTCCCGCGCCGGGTGCCTTGACACGTATCGATGTTATCGATGACACTCGGGCGGACGATCTGAGTAACACGGCGGAAACGCTGCGGCAACCAGAGGAGCCTCCATGACGCGAACAGCTTTCCGTCGCGTGGCCGCGTACCTGGTCGCGGCATGTGTCGCGGTGACCGCGGCGCTGGTCGCCACCCCCGCCCAGGCGGCCAACCCGATCGTGAACCGCTTCGCCGCCGACCCGTCGATGCTGGTCGCCAACGACCGGATGTACATCTACGCCACCGACGACCAGGGCAACAGCGGCACCTACTGGGACTCCGACGCGTGGCGGGTGTACTCGTCGAGCAACCTGGTCGACTGGACCGACCACGGCGCGCCGTTCGCGGTCGGCGGGTTCTCCTGGGCGAGGCAGTACGCGTGGGCACCGTCCGCGGTGCGCCGCAACGGGTACTACTACCTCTACCTGCCGGTTGACCGGACGAAGATCGGGGTAGCGCGGAGCACCTCACCCACCGGCGGCTTCAGCGATCCCCGCGGCACCCCGTTGATCGAACGCGGACGCGACGCCAACACCGGCGAGGAACCGATCGACCCGGCCGCCTTCGTCGACGACAACGGACAGGCCTACCTGTACTTCGGCGGTGCCCGCGCCCCGAAGGTCGTCCGGCTGAACGCCGACTTGACCTCGACCTCCGGCGCCATCCAGAACATCACCATCAGCGGCACCGGCAGCGGCACCGCCTTCGGCGAAGCCGGCTTCGTACACAAGCGCAACGGCCTGTACTACTACTCCTACTCCACCGGCTGGCCCGGCCGGATCGCCTATGCCACGGCCACCAACCCGCTCGGGCCGTTCACCTACCGCGGCATCGTGCTGGATTACACCAACAACAACACGAACCACCACTCGATCGCGGAGTTCAACGGTCGCTGGTACATCGCCTACCACCGCAACGACCTGCCAGGCAGCAACAACTTCCGCCGCTCGCTGGCCATGGAGTACCTGACCTACAACAGCGACGGCACCATCCGCCCGGTCACCCAGACCAGCGTCGGCGTCGGAACACCCACGTCGCCGGCCAACCGGCTGCAGTCGTACAACTTCACCGACCGGTACGTGCGGCACGTGGACTACGACGCCCGCATCGACGCGAACGTGAGCCCGCTCGCGGACTCGCAGTGGCGGATCGTGCCCGGCCTGGCCAGCTCCGCCGACGGCAACGTGTCGCTGGAGTCGGTGAACTTCCCCGGCTACTACCTGCGTCACGCCAACTACGACTTCGTCCTGGCGCAGAACGACAACAGCGCCACCTTCCGCGCCGACGCGACCTTCAAGCGGGTGCCCGGACTGGCCGACGCCGCCGCGGTGTCGTTCCGGTCCTACAACTTCCCCGACCGCTATTTGCGCCACTCCAACTACCTGCTGCGGCTGGACCCGATCACCGACGCCACCGGCCGCGCCGACGCCACCTTCCGGATCACCAGCTAGGGGAGGGCATCCAACCCATGTCGAAATCACTGCACCGGCTGAGCGCGGTCCTCGCGGCCGTCTGCCTGTTGTTCACCACCTGGGCGGCGGTGACGCCGAAGAAGGCCGCCGCCCAGGACCCGTTCACCGGCTACCTGATGGCGCACTTCACCGGGGAGTCGTCGACAGGCCAACAGATCTACCTCGCCCACAGCACCGACGGCCTGCGATGGACCGACCTGAACAACGGCAGGCTCGTGCTGAACTCCACGGTGGGCACGCGAGGCGTACGCGACCCGGCCCTGGTCCGCTCACCCGCCGGTGACCGCTACTGGATCATCGCCACCGACCTGTGCATCGGCTGCGGCCAGGACTGGTCGTCGGCCATCAACAACGGCAGCCGCAACCTCGTCGTGTGGGAATCCACCGACCTCGTCACCTGGTCGGCGCCGTGGCTGCTCAACGTCGCGGGCCGCATCCCGGACGGACGCAACGCGTGGGCCCCGGAGGCCGTCTGGGATCCCGCGACCAACGACTACGTCCTCTACTGGGCCACCAACGTGCCGCACAACGGCGCCACGAAACACCGCATCTACGCGGCACGGACCACCGACTTCCGCACCATCACCACACCGCAGTCCTACATCAGCCGGCCCGGGACCCAGGAGATCATCGACACGCAGATCATCGAGCTGCCGGCCGGCACCGGCTCCCACCGTTACCTGCGCGCCTCCCGTGACGGTCAGATCACCATCGAGGGCAGCAACACCATCCTCGGCACCTGGACCCACCTGGGCAACCTGTCGGGCATCGGGCTGACCGGCAGCCAGGTCGAGGGCCCGATGTGGACGAAGTTCAACAACCGCAACGAGTGGGCGCTCTACCTCGACCAGTACGCGTCCGGACGCGGATACCTGCCGGTGCTGACGACCAATCCCACGAGCGCGGGTTCCTACCGGCTGCCGGCTTCCGGGTCGTACGGCATGGGCGGCACCCGGAAGCGCCATGGCTCGGTGCTCAACCTGACCGCCGCCGAACAGAGCCGCGTGCTGGGCCGGTGGGGCAGCAACACGCCGGTGAACCGCATCCAGTCCTACAACTACCAGGACCGGTACGTGCGACACGTCGACTTCGACGTGCGTATCGACGCCAACGTCAGCCCCGCGCAGGACGCGCAGTTCCGGCTCGTGCCCGGCCTGGCCGCCAACTCCGGCCACGTGTCGTTCGAGTCGGTCAACTACCCCGGCTACTACCTGCGCCACTACGGCTTCGACTTCCGGCTCGAGGCCAACGACGGCAGCGCGGTGTTCGCCGCGGACGCCACCTTCCGCCAGGTGGCCGGTCTCGCCAACTCCAGTTGGACGTCGTTCCAGTCCTACAGCCACCCCGACCGGTATCTCCGGCACAGCGACTACCTGCTCCGGCTGGACCCGATCACCGACGCGCAGGGCCGTAGCGACGCCACCTTCCGGGTAACTTCGTAGCACTCGCCGCGACTTCTCCGGACGGCCGGTTCCCCGGCTGCTCGGCCGACACGCGGGGGCAGGGCGAGCTCCCACGCCGACGGGCCGGCCGCGCGACCTTCGCGCGGCCGGTCAGCCGGCCCGGCTCGCCGCACCTCGCCCCACGGTGCTCTCGCGTACGACGAGCCGGTGCGGCGCGCGCAGTTCCCTGCCGGGCAGCGGCGTGCGACTGGCGATGCGCAGCAGCACGCGCTCGACAGCGGTCGTCGCGATCATCTCCTTGTCGGGGGAGATCGTGCTCACCGGCGGGTTGGAGTAGGCGCCGTCCTCGATGTCGTCGTAGCCGATCACGGCGACGTCCTCGGGCACCCGCAGGCCGCGTGCGGCGAGGACGTGCATCGCGCCCAGCGCGACGAGGTCGCTGTAGCAGAACACGGCGTCCGGCGGATCCGGCAGGTCGAGCAGGTGCCGCATCGCGCCTGCGCCGTCGACCCGGTTGAAGCGCGGGGTGGCGATGACGAGTTCCTCGTGCACGGTCACACCGCGGCGCTCGTGCGCCTCACAGAACCCGCGCGTGCGCAGTTGCGCCGCCTCTCCGGTGGGGTAGGGCTGGTCGCCGATCGCGGCGAGGCGCCTGCGGCCGAGGTCCAACAGGTGTTCGGTGGCCTGCCGGGACGCCGCGACGTCGTCGATACCGATGTGGTCGAACGTCCCCTGGCTGACGCGCTCGCCGAGAATCACCAGCGGGAGACTGGGGTCGTGGTCGGCCAGGGCCTGCTGGTCGAGGCCGAGCGGACTGAAGATGACGCCGTCGAAGAGCAGCCGGCTGCGACCGTGGCTGATGAGCATCCGCTCGTGGTCGGGGTCGCCGTCGGTCTGGTCGATGAGCACGTTGTACCCCTGCATCCGGGCGGCGCGGATGATGCCCTGGAGCAACTCCGAGAAGTACGGCGTGTCGAGATACGGCACGACGACGGCGATCTGCCCCGAGCGGCCCTGGGCGAGGTTGCGGGCCAGCACGTTGGGCCGGTAGCCGAGCTGCTCGACAGCCCGCATGACCCGGGCACGGGTGGGCTCGGTGACGTTCGCGTAGCCGTTGACCACGTTGGACACCGTCCGGCTGGAGACTCCGGCGAGCTGGGCGACCTCACGTAGGGTGACATCTCGCCGCATATCGGCCTCCTTCTCCGACGCCGAAGGCTGCCGCGAGTTTCCGGCGCGTTTCCTATTGCTGTCCATCGATGGGCCGGGCATGCTGTCTTTGCAGCGCTGCAAAGACGATACCAGGACGTGCCACGGGTGCCCCGGGTGCGGCGCGTGTCGGAGCCGACACGCCGTGCTCCGGCCGGTCGCGGTGTCCGGCACCGCGCCCCGGTCCTCGTGGCCCACCCATCGGCTGCGGAAGTGGCCGATCTCAGATGGAGGATTCACGTGAGGGTCAGAAGTTCCGGTCCAGGACGCAGGCCGCTGGCGGCGGCTCCGGGACGCAGGCCGCTGGCGGCGGCGGTGGCGGTCGTTGTCGCCCTGCTGCTGGCGGCGTGCAGTTCGGACGGCGGTGGCAGGCAGGACGGCCCGGTCACGATCAAAGTGTGGGCGTGGTACCCGGCCTTCCAGGGCGTGGTCGACCTGTTCAACCGCACCCACACCGACATCAGGATCGAGTGGACCAACGCGGGGACCGGCCAGGACCAGTACACCAAACTGCAGACCGCGCTGAAGGCCGGCAAGGGTGCGCCCGACGTGGTGATGCTCGAGTTCCAGGAGCTGCCGACCTTTCAACTCACCAAGCACCTCGTCGACCTGGGTGAGTACGGGGCCAACGACCTCAGAGGCAACTACGTCGACTGGGCCTGGAAGCAGGTCAGCAACGGCGATTCCGTCTATGCGATCCCGGTCGACGCCGGGCCGATGGCGATGCTGTACCGGCAGGACATCTTCGATCGGTTCGGGCTGAGCGTGCCGAAGACCTGGGCGGAGTTCAAGGAGCAGGCGCAGAAGCTGAAGGCCGCCGCCCCCGAGGTGTTCATGACCGACTTCGGGGCGAACGACGGTGGCTTCATGACCGGGCTGATGTGGCAGGCCGGCGCACGGCCGTTCGACTATGACGTGGCGAATCCACAGCTCATTGATGTGAACGTTAACAGTGATCCTGCGAAGAAAGTCATGGCGTATTGGGAAGACCTCGTCGACAGCGGTCTGGCCGACACCACCGCATATGGGACCACCGATTTCTACAACGGGTTGGGCAGCGGGAAGTACGCGACCTACCTGGCCGCGGGGTGGGGCCCCGGCTACCTGGCGAGCGTGGCGAAGACGACGGCCGGCAAGTGGCGCGCGGCACCGCTTCCCCAGTGGACGGCCGGTGAGAACGCCCAGGGTGACTGGGGCGGCTCGTCGTTCGCGGTGACCGACCAGACGAAGCACCCCGAGCAGGCCACCAGGGTCGCCATGGAACTCTTCGGAGCGAACAAGGACGCCTGGAAGATCGGCATCGACGAGGCGTTCCTGTTCCCGACCGCCACGCCGATCCTGGAGTGGGACTACTTCCGCACCAAGGAGTACGAGTTCTTCGGTGGGCAGAAGGTCAACGAGGTGTTCGTGCCGGCCTACAACGGCATCGAGGAGTTCGACTGGAGTCCGTTCAACAGCTACAGCTTCAACCAACTGACCACCGCCGTGGGGCAGGCGGTGGAGAAGCAGGCGTCCTGGCCGGACGCGCTCGACACCGTCCAGCGGAACATCACGGCGTACGCGTCGAACCAGGGCTTCAAGGTCTCCCAGTGACCAGGCCCGGACCTGTGCCCGCGGCTGCCACTGTGGTGGCCGCGGGACCCGTCCCGCCCGCCGGCGACCGGCGGTCCCGACGGCGTCGGTTCGACCAGCAGGCACGCGTCGGCTGGCTGTTCGTCGCGCCGTTCACGGTTCTGCTCGTCGTGTTCCTGCTGCTGCCGATGGCGTACGCGTTCAAGCTCAGCCTGTACCGCTCCACCCTGGTGGAGGGCGAGGTGTTCGCAGCGGCCGACAACTACCGCCAGGCACTCGGCGACCCCGAGTTCCGGTCGGGTGTGCTGCGGGTGCTCCTCTTCGGGCTCGTGCAGACGCCGGTGATGATCGGTGTCGCCCTCGTGCTGGCCCTGCTGGTCGACGGCGTCGGCTCACGCTTCGCGCGAACGCTGCGACTGGCGGCGTTCGTCCCGTACGCCGTGCCGGTCGTCATCGGCACGCTGATGTGGGGCTTCCTCTACAGCCGGAACACCGGGCCGTTCCGATTCGCCGGAATCGACTTCCTGGCCGGAGACACCGTCCTGGTCTCGCTGGGCAACCTCGTCACCTGGCAGTGGGCCGGCTACAACATGATCGTGCTGTACGCCGCGCTCCAGGGCGTGCCGAAGGAGGTGTACGAGTCCGCGAGGATCGACGGTGCGGGGGCGGTGCAGATCGCGCTGCGCATCAAGACACCGATGATCTCGGCGGCGCTGGTGCTGTGCACCGTCTTCACGATCGTCGGCACCCTCCAGTTCTTCACCGAGCCGCTCATCCTGCAACCCCTGAACCCCGGTGCGATCACCAACAGCTACACACCCAACGTCTACGCCTACAACCAGGCGTTCTCGTACCAGCAGTACAACTACTCGGCGGCGATCTCCTTCCTGCTCGGCGCGGTGGTCTTCGTCGGTGCGTACGCCTTCCTGTTCGCCACCCGCAAGAGGAGCGCACTGCGATGAGCAACCGGGCTGTCAGGGCCACCCGGCCGGCGCGGCGCAGCGGCGCCGTCGCCGCACACGCGGTCATGGCGCTGTTCGTCGCCTACTTCCTGCTGCCCTTCTGGTGGCTGCTCGTCGCGGCGACCAAGGACAACGACGGGCTGTTCAACTCGCACCCGCTGTGGTTCGCCGACCCGCACCTGGTCGGCAACCTCCGGCTGCTGTTCACCCAGGACGACGGCCTCTACCTGCGGTGGCTGGGCAACTCGGCCCTGTACGCCGTCGCCAGCGGCATCGGGGCGACCGCGATCGCCGCGCTGGCCGGGTACGCCTTCGCCAAACTGCGCTTTCCCGGCCGCAACGCGCTGTTCGCACTGCTGCTCGGCCTCATCATGGTGCCGGCGACGGCCCTCGTGCTGCCGACGTACCTGCTGATGGCCGAGGCCGGTCTCGTCGACTCGGTTTGGGCGGTGATCCTGCCCTCGTTGCTCAACCCGTTCGGCGTCTACCTGTTGCGGGTCTACGCCCACGACTCGGTGCCCGACGAGATGCTCGAGGCCGCCCGCATCGACGGCGCGGGCGAGTTCCGGGTGTTCCGCAGCGTCGCGCTGCCCGCCATGCGGCCGGCGTTGGTCACCGTCCTGCTGTTCACGATGGTGGCGACCTGGAACAACTTCTTCCTGCCCCTGGTGATGCTCAGCGACCAGAACCTCTACCCGCTCACCGTCGGCCTGCGGTCGTGGTACCTGTCGGCGACCATCGGCAACGGCGGTCCCGCCCTGTTCAACGTCATCGTCGTCGGCTCGCTGGTGGCGATCGTCCCACTGATCGCCGCGTTCCTGCTGCTACAGCGGTACTGGCGCGGCGGGCTGACTATCGGCGCCCTCAAGTGACCCGTCCATCGTGCCTGCGGGACCGCAGCACTCCACCACCGCGATAGGGACAGCAATGCACATCGCTCACGTGACGCTCGACCCCGCGGCCGTCGTGGCTCCGGTCAACCGTCGCACCTTCGGCACCTTCGTCGAGCACATGGGACGGTGCGTCTACACCGGCCTGTACGAGCCCGGCCACCCGTCCGCCGACGAGGACGGATTCCGCACCGACGTGCTGGCCCTGACCCGTGAACTCGGCGTCACGACGGTCCGTTACCCCGGTGGCAACTTCGTCTCCGGATACCGGTGGGAGGACGGCGTCGGCCCGAGGGAACGGCGTCCACGCCGCCGGGACCTCGCCTGGCGCAGCATCGAGACCAACGAGATCGGCATCGACGAGTTCGCGCGGTGGGCCGCCAAGGCCGACGTCGAGATCATGTACGCGGTGAACCTGGGCACCAGGGGCGTGCAGGAGGCCCTCGACGTCCACGAGTACGTCAACCACCCCGCCGGCACCCACCTGGCGGACCTGCGCCGGGCCAACGGCACCGACAAGCCACACGGCATCCGGATGTGGTGCCTGGGCAACGAACTCGACGGCCCGTGGCAGCTCGGGCACAAGAACGCCGACGCGTACGGGCAGCTCGCCGCCGCGACCGCCCGGGCGCTGCGCGCGGCCGAACCGGGCCTGGAACTGGTCGTCTGCGGCAGTTCCAGCTCCGCCATGCCGACGTTCGGCGCCTGGGAGGCCACCGTCCTGGAACACACCTACGACCTGGTGGACCACGTGTCGTGTCACGCCTACTACGAGGAACACGACGGTGACCTCGGCTCCTTCCTCGCCTGCGCCACCGACATGGACCACTTCGTCGACAGCGTGGTCGCCACCGCCGACAGCATCGGCGCCCGGCTGCGGAGCAAGAAGAAGATCCAGTTGTCCTTCGACGAGTGGAATGTCTGGTACCTCTCCCGGTTCCAGAACCAACCGCCCCACGACGAGTGGCGGGTCGCCCCACGGGTCATCGAGGACGAGTACAACGTCGCCGACGCCGTCGTCGTCGGCAACCTGCTCATCTCCCTGCTGCGCCACAGCGACCGGGTCACCGCGGCGTGTCAGGCCCAGTTGGTCAACGTGATCGCCCCGATCCGCACCGAACCGGGTGGGCCCGCCTGGCGGCAGACCATCTTCCATCCGTTCGCCCGTACGGCCGCGCTGGCCCGCGGGGACGTCCTGCGCACGGTGGTCGACGGCCCGGCGTACCGGACGGACCGCTACGGCGAGGCGTCGGTGGTCGACGCGGTCGCCACCCACGATGCGGCGACGGGCGACGTGGCGGTCTTCGTCGTCAACCGCGACCACCACCGACCGGTGGAGCTCACCATCGACCTGAGTCGCTTCGGTGCCGGTGCCGGTGCCCGGAGCGTGGAGGCCTCGACGCTGTACGACGACGACGTCCGCGCCACCAACACCGCGGCGCACCAGGATCGGGTGGTGTTACGACCTCACCGGCAGGTCACGGTGCACGCCGACGGCGCACAGGTGGTGCTGCCGCCGGTGTCGTGGACGGCCGTCCGGCTGTCCGTGGCTTCGGGCGGTCGACCCGAGGCCGGGAGCTGACCGACCGACCGCCGCCCGGCCCCGCCCGGGAACCTCGTCGGCGGCCCCGCCGGTAACAGCGGGGGCGCCGATCACCGCGGCTCCGCCGATCACCGCGGGGGCGACGTCCGGCACGCACCGACGGTGCCGGACTCGCCTTCGCGTCCGTCGACTGGCGCTCGCGGCCCTCGGGGACCTGCGTTGAGTGACTGCGCCGTGCCTCACCGCGCAATTCCGTCTTCACCCGTTCGCGCCCGTGTAGATCGATGTGGGCCTCTTCTTGACAAGCTCCGATGTTAACGCGAACACTTGCTGTTAACGCAGGTGTAACGCCGCTGCCGTGCTTGCCGGCAGGCGTTCGCCCCCGCGTGACGGCGCGACTGTGGCCGGTTCGGGCCACCGGCATGGGCGGCCGCTCGCGGCCCCGTGCATCGCTCGCCGGGGATCACGACTCGGCGCCCCGGCGGGCCGACCAATCAGAGGAGGGTTTCGATGGAGATGGATCGGGTGTCGCGGGTGGGTTCGCGATGGCGTGGGTGGCGGGCGTTGGTGGCGGGTGCGGTGGTGGTGGTGTTGGGGGTGTGGGGGTGGTGTTCGGGTTGCCGTCGGCGTCGGCGGCGACGGTGGACACGTCGGCGTCGTATGTGTTCGTGAATCGGCACAGTGGTAAGGCGATGGATTTGTATGACTGGTCGACGGCGGAGGGTGCGCCGGTGAACCAGTGGTCGCGTAATGATCTTGCGGTGCAGCAGTGGCAGTTTGTGGATGCTGGTGGTGGGTTCTACAAGGTGCGGTCGCGGCACAGTGGGAAGGTGTTGGAGTTGCCGAGTGCGGCCGACGGTACCCAGTTGGTGCAGTCGAGTGATCGGGGGTCGGGGACGCAGCAGTTCCGGTTGGAGGATTCTGCTGGTGGGTTCGTGCGGTTCGTGAACCGGGAGTCGGGCAAGGTCATCGATCTGTGGGAGTGGTCGACGGCTGACGGTGGTCGGTTGGCGGCGTACTCGAATGTCGACGGCGCGAACCAGCAGTGGCAGCTCGTCCGGCTCGGCGGCGGCACCCGCACGTTCACGAACCCGATCAAGCGCAACGGCCCCGACCCGTGGTTGCGGGTCCACAACGGCGTGTACTACCTGGCGACGACGACGTGGAACTCGACGATCACCATGCGTCGGTCCACCACCCTGGCCGGCTTGGCGACCGCCCAGGAGCAGGTGATCTTCAACCTGGCCGGGCGGCCGAACGGCTGCTGCAACATGTGGGCGCCGGAGTTCCACCTGATCGACGGCCCGAACGGACCGCGGTGGTACTTCTACTACACCGCGGGGCAGAACGTGTCCGACTTCAACCCCACCCAGCGACTGCACGTGCTGGAGAGCGCCGGCACCGACCCGATGGGCCCGTACACGTTCAAGGCGGACCTCGGCAACGACTGGCAACTCGACGCGAGCATCCTGACGGTCAACAACCGGCTCTACCTGATGGGTACGTACAACCCGGGTGGCAGCTACGGGCAGAGCCTGTTCATCACGCCGATGAGCAACCCGTGGACGCTCAGCGGCAACCGGGTTCGGTTGAGTTCCCCGACCCTGCCCTGGGAGCGGCAGACCCACCCGGTCAACGAGGGGCCGGAGCCGCTCTACCACAACGGGCGCACGATGATCGTCTACTCGGCGAGCGCCTGCTGGGGCCCGGACTACAAGCTCGGCCTGCTCACCTTCACCGGCAGCAACCCCCTCAACCCGGCGCACTGGACCAAGGCGCCGAACCCGGTCTTCCAGCGCAGTGACGCCAACAGCGTCTACGCACCGGGCCACAACGGGTTCTTCACCTCACCCGACGGCACCGAGGACTGGATCGTCTACCACGCCAACGACTCCGCCGGCGGCGGCTGCGACATGAACCGGTCCACCCGGGCGCAGAAGTTCACCTGGAACGCCGACGGTACCCCCAACTTCGGCACGCCCGCCCGACTCGGGGTGACCCTCACCGCCCCCTCGGGCGAATGAACCAGCCGTACCGCGTGGCCTCCACGCCCCCTCGAACCCACCGCAGACCCGCTGCATCGGGTCGGAAGTGAGTACATCGATGCTCTCTCGACGCACTCTGCTGGCCGGCGGAGCCTCCGCGGCGCTGGCCGCCGGCACCGGCATCCTGTTCCGCGGCACCGCGGCCCGGGCCGCCCCGACGTACGGCGGCTACGTCATGGGCTACTTCACCGAATCACCGTCCTCGGTGGCCGACAACTACGGTCTGCACCTGGCGATCAGCACCGACGGGCTGCACTGGACCCCGCTCAACCAGAACGGGCCGGTCGTCACCCCCACCGGCGGCACCGGCGGCCTGCGCGACCCGTTCATCATGCGCAAGCAGGACAACACCTTCGTCGTGCTCGCCACCGACCTCAAGGGCACCGACTTCACCCGGCAGAACCAGTACATCCACATCTGGGACTCGCCTGACCTGCGTAGCTTCACCGGCTACCGACGGGTGCGGATGCACACGATGCCGACCCACACCTGGGCACCGGAGGCGTTCTGGGACGCCTCGCGGGGCCAGTACGGGATCCTGTACTCCGCCAGGAACAACAACCGGGACGCCTTCTACGTCAACTACACCACCGACTTCCGTACGGTCAGCGCCCCCCAGCTCTACTTCGACCCGGGCTTCGACGTGCTGGACGCCACCATGCACGTCGGGAACGGGACGAACTACCTGTACTACAAGAGCTTCGCCGACGGCCGGCTCTACGGGGCCCGGTCCGGCAGTCTCGCCCCGCGGAGCTTCGACCGCGGCACGTACACCAGTGGCGTGGTCAACGGCGGCATCGAGGCCCCCATCGTGGTCAAGGCCAACGACCGCAACGAATGGTTCCTCTGGGGCGACTCGTTCGCCCCGAACAACGGCGAGCTCTACGTGTGGCGCAGCGGCGACATCAACAGCAACGGCTGGGCGCCACTCGGCAAGGAGCGGTTCACCCAGCCGCTCAACGCCAAGCACCCCACCATCGCACCGATCACCGCCGCCGAGCACGCCGCGATGCTGTCCCGGTGGGGGCACCGGCCTGGAACCGGATCAAGTCCTACAACTTCCCCGACCACCTGATCCGCCACGCCGACAACGCGGCGCGGATCGACCCCTACCCGTTCGATCCGTACGCCGACGCGCAGTGGCGGCTGCGGCCCGGCCTGGCGAGTTCCTCGGGTGTGTCGTTCGAGTCGGTCAACTACCCCGGCCACTACCTGCGCCACAGCAACTACGTGGTCGGCCTGGCCGCCAACGACGGCTCCTCCGGGTTCGCCGCCGACGCCACCTTCCATCGCACCGCCGGCCTCGCCGACGGCGGATGGACCTCGTTCCGCTCGCACAACTTTCCCGACCACTACCTCCGCCACGCCAACTACGTCCTGCGCATCGACCCGCTGAGCGCGTCGTCGAGCGCGGTGGACCGCGCGGACGCCACGTTCCACATCGGTTACTGAGCAGCACGCCGCGGGGCCGGTGATCGCAGCGGCCGACGACGTCGGGCACCGGCCCCGCGGTTCTCCGCTCGCTGCGAAACGACACGGGCCTCACCGCGACAGGTGGGTGAGGTTCGCCGGTGCAACACCGAACTGACGAAGGAGGGTTTCGATGGAGATGGATCGGGTGTCGCGGGTGGGTTCGCGATGGCGTGGGTGGCGGGCGTTGGTGGCGGGTGCGGTGGTGGTGGTGTTGGGGGTGTGGGGGTGGTGTTCGGGTTGCCGTCGGCGTCGGCGGCGACGGTGGACACGTCGGCGTCGTATGTGTTCGTGAATCGGCACAGTGGTAAGGCGATGGATTTGTATGACTGGTCGACGGCGGAGGGTGCGCCGGTGAACCAGTGGTCGCGTAATGATCTTGCGGTGCAGCAGTGGCAGTTTGTGGATGCTGGTGGTGGGTTCTACAAGGTGCGGTCGCGGCACAGTGGGAAGGTGTTGGAGTTGCCGAGTGCGGCCGACGGTACCCAGTTGGTGCAGTCGAGTGATCGGGGGTCGGGGACGCAGCAGTTCCGGTTGGAGGATTCTGCTGGTGGGTTCGTGCGGTTCGTGAACCGGGAGTCGGGCAAGGTCATCGATCTGTGGGAGTGGTCGACGGCTGACGGTGGTCGGTTGGCGGCGTACTCGAATGTCGACGGCGCGAACCAGCAGTGGCAGCTCGTCCGGCTCGGCGGCGGAACACCGACCACCGCCCCGCCGACCACCACCCCACCGACCGGCACCCCGCCGCCGGCCTACCCGCAGCCCGGCAGGGTCTCCGGGGACGTCCGCCTGCACGACCCGACCGTGGTCAAGCGACCCGACGGCACCTACCTCGTCGCGCACACCGGCGACAACGTCGCGTTGAAGACCTCCACCGACCGGATCACCTACCGCAACGCCGGCGCGGTCTTCCCCAACGGGGCGCCGTGGACCACCACGTACACCGACGGCGCGCGCAACCTGTGGGCACCGGACCTGTCCTACCACAACGGTCGCTACTACCTGTACTACTCGGCGTCGACCTTCGGCTCCAACCGCTCGGCGATCTTCCTGGCCACCAGCACCACCGGTGCCTCCGGAAGCTGGACCAACGAGGGTCTCGTCATCGAGTCCCGGACGTCGGACAACTACAACGCGATCGACCCGAACCTCGTCGTTGACGACCAGGGCCGATGGTGGCTGAGCTTCGGCTCCTTCTGGTCGGGGCTCAAGATGATCCAGATCGATCCGGCCACCGGTCGCCGGCTCGGCACGTCGATGCACAGTCTCGCCAACTACGGCCCTGGCATCGAGGCACCCGTCATCGTCAAGCGTGGCGCCTGGTACTACCTGTACGTCTCGTTCGACCGCTGCTGCCAGGGCGCCAGCAGCACGTACCGCATCATGGTGGGCCGGTCGACGAGCCCGACCGGGCCGTTCGTCGACCGCGCCGGCCGGGACATGCTCTCCGGTGGGGGCACGCAGGTCCTCGCCTCGCACGGCAGCATCCACGGCCCCGGTCACCAGGCGTTCCTCGCCGACAGTGACGGTGACCACCTGTTCTACCACTACTACGCCGACAACGGTGTGTCGCTGCTCGGCATCAACCGCATCGGCTACGACGCCGACGCCTGGCCCTACGTGTACTGATGCGGCCCTACGTGTACTGATGCAGATGGTCCCGGTGGGCACCGCAGGTGCCCGCCGGGACCATCGCCGCATGCGGCGGTTCTGGTGCTGGCGGGTCGCGACGCGGCCCTCCGGCCGGTGCCCGGTTCGCCGCGGGCCCCTTCGATCGGGCTGCGTTCGCGGCGAGCACATGCAGAGATGACGTGCCGCAACGCCGACCAGCATGATCGATTTGTCCGGACATGAGCGCGGCGGTGGGTGCCGGAACCGGTGCCCACGGCAGGTTTCGACACGCGCCCCGGACGATCCGATCATGAGGAGAGGGGTAGCGGCGTGTTGAACCCGAACGTGTACACCGACCTGGTCGCGGCCGGCGATGAGGTGGACGCCCTGGTGGCCGGCCTGGACCCGGAGGGCTGGCGCACGCCCACTCCCGCTCCGGGATGGACGGTGGCCCACCAGATCGCCCACCTCGCGGCGACCTTCCGGCTCGCGGCCCTCTCGGCGGCCAACCCGGAGCAGTTCGCGGCGGTGATGTCCCGGCTCGGTCCTGACTTCAACAACAACGTGGACGCCGCGCTGGCGGAGTTCCTGGCCGAGGAGCCGGACGTCCTGTTCAAGCGGTGGCAGGAGGAACGGTCGCGGGCCGAGCGGGCCCTGGCGGCCCACCCGGTCGGCGAGCCGGTGCCGTGGCTGGTGCGACCGCTGCCGGCCGGCATCCTCGCGGCAGCCGGCATGATGGAGTTGTTCGCGCACGGCCAGGACGTGGCCGACGCGCTCGGCGTCCGGAGGGTCCACACCGACCGGGTGGGCCACCTGGTGGCCTTCGCCGTGCGTACCTGGGACTTCGGCTACCTTGCCCGGGGCCTGGACGTGCCGGCGGCGGAGTTCCGGTTCGAGCTGACCGCGCCGTCCGGGCAGCGGTGGGAGTTCGGCCCGGCCGACGGCGAGCAGCGGGTCACCGGCCCGGCGGTGGACCTCTGCCTGCTCGTCACCCGCCGCCGGCACCGGGACGACCTGGCGCTGCGGGCGGAGGGTGACCTCGCGGACCGTTGGCTCGACATCGCCCAGGCGTACCGGGGCCCCGCCGGGCCGGGCCGGAGGCCGGGGCAGTTCGCGGAACGCGACGCCGCCGCCGCGTAGGACGTGCCGAAGTCCGGTGGCCCTGACCCGTGCGGGTCAGGGCCACCGGACTTTCGGTCGGTCATTCGGTCGGGTCCTTGTCGCCCGGCACCGCACCGAGGCGCTGGGTCACGACGTGTTCCTGGGCCATCCGCCGGAGAGCGGCGAACGCCGCGTCGAGCAGGACCGTACGCGCGACGGCCGCTGCGCGGTCGTCAGCGGCCGTCTCGGTGGGGAGCTGGTCCATCTCGTGTGCTGTCAGGCTCTCCGCGGCCTGCGCCAGGGGGAGGAAGAAGTCCACCCCTGAGTCACACCCGAGCCGCTTCATCGCGGCGAGAACCTCGGCGAGCCGGTTCCTGCCCGGTGTGCTCTCCCTGATCTGCCAGTTGAGATCTTCGAAGAACCGGTCGATCTCCGCGTGTGCCCGGGTCATCTCGCCGGTGGTGCGGTCCGCCGCCTCTTCGGGGAACAGCGCCCGGTTGACAACATCGTACAATTCGGGCCACGGCAGGTCGTCCTCGATGGCCTTGAGGAGTTCGCCGACCGCGGAGAGTTCGAGCTGGCCGATGTTGGTGAAGGCTCGGATGAGCCAGAGTTGTCGTCGGTGCGCCTCGCCGTACTGGGCCTGGTTGCGGCCGGTGGGTTCGCCTGGTGGCAGCAGACCCTCGCGCAGGTAGAACTTGATTGTGGCGACGGGTACGCCTGTCTGTCTACATAGGTCTGAGATGCGCATGTTCCCCCCAGGTGAACCGACCTAACCGCTCAAGACTTTCACGCCGGTGCATGACCGACGATCCGGCGACCGGGTGCTGTGGCGGGGCACCGCGGTCGTCCGGCCCTCACGGGGCTGCGTGGTGTGGGGCTGGCGGCGCTGCAGGCGAGGGCTCAGGCCGCCTTCGCGGGCCGGGGCATCCGGTTGACGATCGGCCCGGGCGTGGCGAGGGAATTCGTCGGTACGGGGTGCGACGAATCGGCGGCGACCCGGGCGAGTGCCTGCTGACGGCTGTCGAGCAATGCCAGCAGCACCGGCGGGTCGATCTGTCGGGTCGGCTGGAAGGTGAGGTCGACCCTGAGGTCGGTGTCGTAGCCGAACTCCAGTGGCCCCTCGCTGGCGACCAGGATCTGCCGGTCGGTCTCGCCGAGTTCCGTGGCGGGCCCGTCCGGCTCCGCGGCGGACTGCGACAGCAGGTGCCAGGTGCCCGGCGGCACCGCCTCGAAGCTGTACGGGCCGGGCCCGGTCAGGACGGTGCAGCGCACCGGACGGCCCTCGGGGATCCGGTTGGCGAACAGGCCCAGGAAGACGGCACCAGGGGTGGGGCCCACGGGCATCCGCATCTCCCCGTGCACGCGGGACGTGGACGGCTGTCCCTGCTGAAGCCCGGAGTCGATGGGAATCTGCGCCGCGAAACCCGCGCGGCGGCGGTAGGTCGTCGGCGACATGCCGATGCTCCTGGTGAAGCGGGTGCTGAAGGTGCCGACGCTGTTGTAGCCCACCTGGAGGCTGATGTCGGCGACGTTGAGGGACGTGGAGACCAGCAGGTGCTTGGCCCGTTGCAGGCGGAGGGCCGACAGGAACCGGCCAGGGGAGACCCCGGTGGCACGCTGGAAGATGCGGGTGAAGTGGAACTTGCTGAACATGGCGGCTCGTGCCATGTCGTCCACTGTGAGTTGTTCGTCCAGTTTTTCGCGCATGGTGGCGATCGCTCGGTTGACGGCATGTTCGATCGACTGCTCCATGTTACCTCCCATCGACCCGGATGTCGGACGGGTTGAATTGCGGCGGGGTGGCGACGGGCGTCCTACTGTAAAGGTTATACAAAGGTGTCGTCCGCGGTTATCGGCCCAGCAATCGCAGACATGTGGGCGACAATTCCACTGAGGCTCCCGCTAACTTTCGTCCGAAGGATTGTCTCTGCCTCGGAGTCGAGGTTAGTCGAACGTAGACCCGTTGACAATACTGTGTGAACGGGCTTCCCACGCTTCGCAACTTTGAAGAGGGGAGGACCCCTTGATCAGCGTCTTAACCTTCACTTAAGCGGTATTGCTTACCGACCGTATGCGGATAGCCGTACGATCTACTTTCCACTTCCGAGGTTGAAGCATAGGGGTCAGTCCGCCATGCGGAAGCGTGGTCGAAAGTAGCGATAAGGTGGGCTATTTCCGGCTTAACGCTGTCGGCCTGGCTGTACCGACGTCTTGATCGATCGGGTGGCCCGTCGGGCGTGGGAATGCGGTCGCTTGCGGGTCGCCCGCCGAGGTAGGTTATCGCCTTTAATGGCAGAACTGAAGAGTGCATAGACTATTGACGGCAATAAGATCTTTCGCAGTTATGTCGGAACCTGTTGCCTGTCTGCTGGTATATCGGGGGTCGCGGGACGTGACCGATGCGAGTCATGGCCCCTGCGACGTCGTACGCCGCGGAACGGGCCGCCGCTACGCCCGGTCAACTGCCGGGGCGGGCGAGGTCGGTAGCTTGATTGACCGCGATCGCTGGCAGCAGGAATCCTGCCGTCCGGCCTCTGCCCACCCGTGGAGGCCGCCGGCTGTGCTACCGGCTCGCCTGGTCGCCGGACGGGGTGGTCGGGCCCGGCCCGCTGGTCGCGTCCGCCGACCCCGTGCCGGGACGCGGTGCCGGGCCGGCGGTGGCCCCGGTGCCCACCCGCCGCGCGGCGGTGAGGCTGGCCCAGGCGGTCGCCTCGACCAGCTCGCGGTCGCCGAAGCCGTCGGTGCGGGCCGCGGCCACGACAGCGTCGGTCACGCGGTACGAGGCCACGGCCGTCAGCAGGGCGAGCCGTCCCACCGCGTGGTCGGCGGCGGGCAGGCGGGCCAGGGCCACGTCGACCCACCGGCCGTCCAGCGTGGACTCCGGCGGGCCGGCCACCAGCTCGGTGACCAGAGCCCGGACCGGGGCCGGCACCACCCGACGCCCGGCCGTCTCGATCGAGGCGGTGGCTCGCGCCATCGCCCCGGCGACGTGGGGCGAGCCGGCCGCCCACGCCAGGTCGGCCGGGACCGCCGCGTCCGGCAGCAGCCGCGCCGACCGGCCCGGCAGCAGGGCCCGCCGGGCCAATCGACCCATAGCCCACGCGGCGGCCCCCGTGGCCGTGCTGCGGGCCCGTCCGGTCAACGGCGGCAGCGGCGAGTCCCTTAGGAAGACATTGACCATCCGGTTGATGTAGTGGAAGGTCACGGCCACGCCGGTCAGTTCGGCGGTGTGTGCCGGCGGGAACGGGGGCGCGTGGCCGGGCCCGCCGTCGGGGTGCCCGGCCGGGGCGGTCGCCCATCCGGCGAGCGCCCGCAGCCGTGGTTCGGCGATGTCGGCCAGACGCCCCTCGGCGAGCGCGGTGGCGTCCGTGCCGGGACGCAGGCCACGTAGCGCCGCCCCGTGCACGTCCACGCAGTACGGGCAGGTGTTGATCCGCGACACCGCGGTCGCCACCGCCTCCTTGTCGGCGCGGGGAGCGACCCCGTCGGCGAGGGTCGTCTCCCGCAGCATGCACCACACCGCCGCCAGCACCTCGGGAGCCGGGGCGTGCAGGGCCACCGGCGGGGCGAGCATGCCGAAATCCGCCTCGACCTGTGTGTACACGGCGGCCACCAGGCCGGTCGCCGTTCGTGCGGCGACCGGCGCCAGGTGCCGGACGTGGGTCTGCGAGGGGCGGCGCAGCGCCCGCCTGATCAGGTCCACCGGTGCTCCCGTCCGGGTTCGCAGGGCCGGGCGGCGGTCAGGCCCGGGGCATGACGGCCCGCCGACCCGCCGTCTCCCCGTCGGGCGACGGCGCCCCGTACCGTACATCGACGCCGCGGTCCCGGGCGGCCTGCACGATCCCGGGTATCGCGCGCTCAGCCAGCGCCGCGATGGTCGACGCGGGGTTGACCGTCAGCGCGCCGGGCACGGCGGATCCGTCGGTGACGAAGATGCCCGGGTGCCCACGCAGCTCGTGCCGGTCGTCGAGCGCCGACGTGGCCGGGTCGTCGCCGATGCGGCACGACGCCAGCGGGTGCACCGTGTACGCGCCGACGAGGTCGTTGGTCCAGGGCCGGACCGTCGCGAGGCCGTCGCGTTCCAGGATGTCCTTGATGTCGGCGTCGGCGAGGTCCCAACCGCGCCGGGTGTTCGCGGTGGGCCGGTAGCGCAACGGGCCGTGGCCCAGCATCTGCTGGGAGAACCGGGCGGCGTTGCCGGTCTCCGGCGGAGGACCGAACACGCCCTCGTTGTCGTCCTCGGACATGATGAAGATGGTGAGCCACGACTGCCAGCGGCGCAGCATCTCCTTCTTGCCGACCCCGAACCAGGCGGGGTCGTCGGCGCCGGGCACCTGCGCGAGGATCGTGCCGAGGCCCGGGGGGAAGTACAGCTGCTCCAGCGAGTACCGCTCGTACTCGGGCAGGGTGCCGTCGAGGCGGTCCCAGCTGGCCACGGTCGGTCCCCGCCCGATCTGGTACGCGCCGTAGGCCGACCCGTCGGGCCGGCTGAGGCCGAGCACGTCGCGGACCCGGTCCTCATCGAACACCGCCGTGTTGAGCCGTTCCCCGTTGCCGGAGAAGTAGCGGCCCACGGCGTGCGGCATCGCGCCCAGCGTGGCGGCGGAACGTTGCAGGATCACCGGGGTGGCGCCGGCACCGGCCGCGACGATGACGATCCGGGCGTCGATGGTTCCGCTGTCGTGCAGGATGCGGTAGTCCTCGGCGTCGACGACCCGGTAGTGCACCCGGTAGCCGCCGTCGGCGGTGCGGGAGATGCTCTGCACCTCGTGCAGCGGGCGGATCTCCGCGCCGTGGGCCAGCGCCGCCGGGAGGTAGTTCAACAGCAACGAGCGCTTGGCGTCGAACCGGCAGCCGGCCATCATCCAGTTGCAGTTGGTGCACTGGGCCACGTCGATCGCCGAGGGCGCCGCGTTGGCGGTGCGGCCGGCGTGCCGGCAGGCCGCCGCGAACAGACCCCCGGCGTACGGGACGGTGTCCCAATCGGTGCGGGTGATGGGCAGCGCCTCGGCAACCCGGTCGTACCAGGGTTCCAGGGTGTCCCGGCTGATGGCGGCGGGCCACATCCGCCGACCGATGCTGCCGTGGCGCTCGAAGACGAAGCGTGGGGCGCGGGGCATGGTGGCGAAGTAGACGACGCTGCCGCCGCCGACGCAGTTGCCGCCGAGCACGCTCATGCCGTCACCCACGGTGAAGTCGAAGACCCGGGTGTACGACGAGCCGAGCAGGAAGTTGTGCTCGAACTCGTCGCTGCGCAGCCAGGGCCCCCGTTCCAGGACGGTGACCTTCGCGCCGCCGGCGGCCAGGTGGTAGGCGGGAATGGCACCGCCGAAGCCGCTGCCGATGATCAGGACGTCGGTGGTCTCGGTGGCGCTCATGCCGGGCTCCCGGTGCTCGTGGTGTCGGGGTGCGGCTCGGCCAACTGCCGCCCGTAGGAGTACGGGGCGAAGCGCCAGAGCTGGTCGCTGTCGGGCTGGGCGTAGCCGATGGCCAGCAGTCCGGGGTGCCCGGCGGCCAGGGCGTCGATGGTGTCGAGGTGCGCGGCGCTGTCGTAGGCCATGTTGCTGAACAGCGCGAGCCCCACCCACATGTCCTTCTCCGGGTGCCCGGGGCGGGTCAGCAGGTCGACCAGCGCGGCCCGGTGCGCGAACGGCAGGGCCACGAAGGGCGGCACGTCGTCGGCGAGGCGTACGCCGTGCTCGGCGGCGTATCCCGCGGCATGCTCGTTGAGGGCGACCACCATCGACTCCAGTGCCGGAGCGAGCCCTCCGGCGGGGTGTTCGATGAGCTCGACCGCCCCGGCGGCGACGGCGCCGCCACCGGGGGCGGCCCCGGCGACCGAGCGGTCGCCGGGGAAACGCTTCTCGCCGGGAATGATGGTGTCGGCGAATGCTTCGAGTACGAGCGTGCGCTCAGTTTCCGCCGCATTTCTTTCGGGGTGCACCGCATCGCCTCCTGATAGTGCGGAAAACGGTACGCCGGGCACGGGCTGCACCGCGTCCGGGATCGGGGACCAATGGATGGGGTAAAGCGTTGTCCATCGTGGTCGGGGGGTGTGTTCGGTCGCATCTCCGTCAGTGCCGTCGTCGTCCGGCACCGCCGCCGGGGCCGCTCCGGGCGATATCGAGCACCTTCAGAGGCGTGTCGGACGGATCCGGCTTGGCAGGGTGACCGTGGAGTTACCTCGGACCTCCACCGGACGTCCCGAGGCAGGGCAGAGGAGGACAGATGGATGTCAACGTCTCGCGGCAGGAGCCCGTGGGCCTCGTCGGGCGGCTCAACGGTCGCCACCACCGCACCGGGCTCAACCTGTTCCTGGTGATCGTCGTGGCCCACTGGGCCGAACACCTGACCCAGGCCTACCAGATCTGGGTGTTGGGCTGGCCGGTCAAGCAGTCCCGCGGCGTGCTCGGCCAGTTCTACCCGTGGCTGGTCAGCTCCGAGTGGCTGCACTACGGCTACGCGCTGGTCATGCTGGTCGGCCTGTGGCTGCTGCGATCGGGTTTCACCGGTCGCTCGCGAGCCTGGTGGCTGGTCGCCTTCGGCATCCAGTTCTTCCACCACGTGGAGCACCTGCTGCTGTTCGTGCAGGCCCAGGCGGGGGTCGTGTTCTTCGGCCAGGCGGTGCCGACGAGCCTGGTGCAACTGGTGGCGCCCCGGGTCGAGCTGCACCTGTTCTACAACACGGCGGTCTTCCTGCCGATGATCGTGGCGATGGTGCTGCACCTGCGTCCGAACAGCACCGAGGCGGAGCAGGCGACCTGCACCTGCGCGCCCCGGCCGGTGCTCGCCGTCGCCGGCCGGTCGTGACGGTCGACGCCGGCCCCATCCGGCGTCGGACGGCTTCGAGAGTGATGTCGGCCCTGGTGCTGGCGGTGGGCGTCTCGGTCGTGGTGCTGGCGGCGGTCGTCGACCCGACGCCGGTGCGGCTGACCGCGACGAGCCCGGCCGACGGGGCGGTGCTGTCCGCACCGCCGACCGAGTACGCGCTGCGCTTCAGCGGGGCCGTCGCGCCCCGTGAGGTGCACGTCAGCGTGGGCCCCGCCGACGGTGGACCGGCGACGATGGCCGGCGAACCCCGCCGGGACGGCGACCGGATCGTGGTGCCGCTGACCGTCAGCGCACCCGGTGGCTACCTCGTGGCTTACCACCTGCTGCTGCTCGACGGCACCGAGATCAGCGGCATCGACCGGTTCACCGTCGCGCCACCGGGCGGGGCGACCACCTCCGGGGTCGACGCGCCCGCGCCGCCGTCGGACGACGCCCCGCCGTCGGACGCCGCCGGCGGGCACGCCCACGCGGCCACCGACCCGTTCAGTCTCGTGCTGCTCGGGCTGAACCTGGTCCTGATCGTCGTCGCCATCGCGATCCTGCTCCGGCGTCCCGGCCGGGCCGGCGGGCACCCCCGCCGACCGGGCTGAGTCCCACCGCGTCACCCGGCGATCGCGGCCGGCGGGCCGGTTCCGTCATGGACCGGGCCGCCGGCCGTCGCCGTTGCGGGCCCCGACGATCCCGCACCTCACAGGGCACGGTCAAAGGCGCGACCTGCCGACCCGTCGTACGACGATGGGATTCGACCGGGCCGCGCGGTTCGCGGCACCGCTAGGAGGTACGACCATGCCGACCACCCTCGGATCCCTGCGCCGGCTGCTGCTGACCCCGTCGCTGGTGGAGACGACATTCGCCCGGCGCGGCTTCCCGGTCGTCCCCGACGACCGCACCCGCCGCCTGGAGGCGATCCCGCAGGCGGTGGTCTGCGGGTTCGAGTGGGGCATCGACATGCGCGACCAGTGGGAGCTGGAGCGGCGGCTCGACCTCGTCGAGGAGGAGATGCGCGGCTTCGCGTACGAGGGCGCCGCCATGGCGCTGACCGTGCTCGACGCGATGGCCCCGGGCCGGGGCGGGCGGGCCCGGGCGCTGCTGGCCGGGCCGGGCGTGCCACACACGTTCCTGACCTACATCGGCATCGGCTTCGCCATGGCCAGGTTGCCCCGTCCGCTGTGGCGCAAGGTGCTGCCGGATCTGACCGGCACGCCCTACTACCCGCAGATGAGCTGGCTGGCCGTCGACGGGTACGGCTTCGACCGCGCCTACTTCGACACCCGCAGGGTGGTCCAGCGGCAGGAGCGGCCCGCGGCGTACCCGTGGCGGGGTCGCGCCGACTACTTCCCCCGCGCCGTCGACCAGGGCGTCGGGCGGGCGCTGTGGTTCGTACACGGCGCCCAGGCCGACGACGTCGCCGCAGCCGTCGAGCGGTTCGCCACGGAGCGTCGGGCCGACCTGTGGAGCGGGGTGGGCCTGGCCGCGACGTTCGCCGGTGGCGGGGACGCCGCGAGCCTGGGGAGCCTGGTCCGCCGGGCCGGCGACGACTGGCCGCACCTGGCCCAGGGCGCGGTCTTCGCGGCGCGGGCCCGGGTCCACGCCGGGTTCGCCCCGCCGCACACCGGCACCGCCGTCGAGGCCCTGACCGGGCTGTCGACCGACCAGGCGGCGGCGCTCGCCGACGACGTGGTCGCCGACGGGCTGCCGACCGGGCCGGAGCCGGACTACGAGGTCTGGCGTGCGCTGGTGCGGCGGCACTTCTCGACCGTGGGCCCGCTCGCCGCCCACTGAGAACGTCGCACCGTCCCGCCGCCGGACACCCGGTGGCGTGGTCCGTCGCGGCGTGCCCGGACGTGGTGACCGGAACTGCCTGCTATCCATTATTGGAAACGCTATTCGGTGTGCTCGCAGTTTGGCGCATTGATGCCGCAACGGTGAAGAAGAAATGTTGCTTCCGGGCGCGGAAGAATGGCGGAAACAACAGTCAGTCTGGAGCCTTCGATGAAAGCCTGGCGGACGCTGCGGCGTCGAGTCCTGACCCCCGACATTTCGCAGACCAAGATGTCCGTGCGCGGCTTCCACGTGAAGGACCCGGATGCTCGGGACCGGCTGGAGACCGTCGGCGCGTCGTTCATCGGCGGGTACGCCGCCGCCGCCGAGGCCCGCTCCGCCGCCGAGGCCGAAGCGGCCCTGAGCGCCATGCCGGCCGCCTTCCGGGGCTTCGGCTACGAGGGCGCGGCCATGGGCTTCGCCATGCGCGACGCCCTGCCCGGCGGCGGGCGGCACGTCGCCGAGCTGCTGCGCGGCGGCGGCGATCGGCACGTGTACATGGCGTACGTGGGCGTGGGCTGGGCGATGGCCCGACTGCCCCGGTGGCGGTGGTCCAGGCTGCACGCCCCGGACCCGCTGCTGCGCTGGCTCGTCCTCGACGGCTACGGCTTCCACCAGGCCTACTTCCACACCACGCGCTACGTGTACCTGCAACATCGCGAGGACGCGTTCCCGTGGCCGGCCGACGGCCCCCGCGCCTACCGGGCGCGGGTCATCGACCAGGGCATCGGCCGGGCCACCTGGTTCGTCGCCGGCACCGACCCGCGCCGGGTCGTGGAGATCTTCGGGCGGTTCGCCGCGGACCGCTGGCCGGACCTGTACGCCGGGGCGGGGCTGGCCGCCACGTACGCCGGTGGCGCCTCCCGGGCCGAGCTGGAGTGGTTCCGGGACGCGGCCGGGCCGTACGCGGCGGACCTCGCCCAGGGTTCCGCCTTCGGAGCCGGCGCCCGGGTGCGGGCCGGTCTCGTCGTGCCGCACAACGAGGTGGCGACCGACATCTTCTGCGGGCGGTCCACGGCCGCCGCCGCCGCGGTCACCGACGCCGCGCTCGTCGGGCTGGCCGCCGACGGCGACCGTCCCGCCTACGAGGTGTGGCGGCAGCGGATCAGGAGCACGTTCGTGTCGGCCCGGAGCAACCAGTCACCGCTGGAGTCGTGAGTGCGGCCGGCAGGCCGGCGTCAGACGGCACCGGGTCGCCAGAGGAGGGGCGAACAGACATGACCAGAATCGCTGTGGTCGGCATGGCGTGCCGTTATCCGGACGCCACGTCGCCCAGGGAGTTGTGGGAGAACGCGCTCGCCGGCCGGCGAGCGTTCCGACGGTTGCCGGACGTCCGGATGAACCTCGGGGACTACTGGGACGCCGACCCGGCCACGCCGGACCGGTTCTACGCACGAACCGCGGCGGTCATCGATGGTTACGAGTTCGACCGGGTCGGCTACAAGGTCGCCGGCAGCACCTTCCGCTCGACGGACCTGACGCACTGGCTGGCCCTGGACGTGGCCGCCACGGCACTGGCCGACGCGGGCTTCCCGATGGCGGAGGGGCTGCCGCGCGACCGCACCGGCGTGGTCGTGGGCAACAGCCTCACCGGTGAGTTCTCCCGCGCCAACCAGATGCGCCTGCGCTGGCCGTACGTGCGGCGCACCGTCGCGGCGGCGCTGAAGGAACGCGACTGGGACGACGACCAACTCGCGGAGTTCCTCGAGGGGCTGGAGTCCAGCTACAAGAGCCCCTTCCCCGAGATCGACGAGGACACCCTGGCGGGCGCGCTGTCCAACACCATCGCCGGACGGATCTGCAACCACTTCGACCTCAAGGGCGGCGGCTACACCGTCGACGGGGCCTGCTCCTCGTCGCTGCTGTCGGTGGCCACCGCCTGCAAGGGCCTGCTCGACCGGGACATCGACGTGGCGGTCGCCGGCGGCGTCGACCTGTCCATCGACCCGTTCGAGATCATCGGTTTCGCGAAGACGGGGGCCCTGGCCACCGGTGAGATGCGCGTCTACGACCGCTCCTCGAACGGCTTCTGGCCCGGCGAGGGCTGCGGCATGGTCGTGCTGATGCGGGAGTCCGACGCCGTGCGCGACGGCCGTCGCATCTACGCGTCGGTGGCCGGCTGGGGCATCTCCTCCGACGGCAAGGGCGGCATCACCCGGCCGGAGGTCACCGGCTACCGGCTGGCCCTGAGCCGGGCCTACGAGCGGTGCGGGTTCGGCATCGAGACCGTCGGCCTGTTCGAGGGCCACGGCACCGGCACGAAGGTCGGCGACGCCACCGAGCTGCGGGCGTTGTCCGGTGCCCGGGCCGAGGCCGCCGCGGATGCGCCGCCCGCGGCCATCGGCTCCGTGAAGGGGATGATCGGGCACACCAAGGCGGCCGCCGGCGTGGCCGGTCTGATCAAGGCCGCGATGGCGGTCCACCACGAGGTGCTGCCGCCCACCGTTGGCTGCGTCGACCCGCACGAGGCGCTCACCGACGAGGCGGCCACCCTGCGGACGCTGCGCAAGGCCGAGGCGTGGCCGGCCGACCGGCCGGTCCGGGCGGGCGTGACCGCGATGGGCTTCGGCGGCATCAACACCCACATCGTGCTGGAGAACACCCGCCCGCGCCGCCGTGTCCCGCTGGACACCCGCACCCGGTCGCTGGCCGCGTCGGTGCAGGACGTCGAGTTGCTGGTCGTCGACGCCGCGTCGCAGCAGGACCTGACCGACCGGCTGACCCGGCTGATCGACTTCGTGCCCGCCGTGTCGTACGCGCAGCTGGCCGACCTGGCCGCCGCCCTGCACGGCGAGCTGCGGGAGCTGCCCTTCCGGGCGGCCGTGGTGGTGTCCTCCCCGGAGGACGCCGAACGGCGGCTGCGGCAGGTCCGCGACGCGGTCGAGGCGGGGGAGACGCAGATGTTCTCCGCCGACGGCCGGTGCATGTTGGGCCACGCCAGCGGGCCGGGGCGGATCGGGTTCCTGTTCCCCGGCCAGGGCTCCGGACGCGGCATCAGCGGCGGTGCGCTGCGCCGCCGCTTCACCGAGGTGGAGCAGACGTACCTGCGGGCCGACCTGCCCAGCGGCGGGGACGCGGTGGCCACCGAGGTGGCCCAGCCGCGCATCGTGACCGGGTCGCTGGCCGGGCTGCACGCCCTGCGCACCCTCGGCATCGACGCGGCCGTGGCGGTCGGGCACAGCCTCGGCGAGCTGTCCGCGCTGCACTGGGCGGGCGCGATCGACGAGGAGCAGCTGCTGCGTACGGCCGGGGTGCGCGGTGCCACCATGGCCCGGCACAGCGCCTCGGGCACCATGGCGAGCGTGGGCGCGGCCCCGGACGCCCTGCGGCCGGTGCTGGACGGGCTCCCGGTGGTGATCGCCGCGTACAACGGCCCGGAACACACCGTGGTCGCCGGGCCGGTCGACGCCGTCGCCGAGGCCTGCCGGCGGGCCGGCGACCTGGGTCTCACCGCGACGTCGCTGTCGGTGTCGCACGCCTTCCACTCGCCCCTGGTCGCGCCGGCTGCCGACGCGTTCGGCGCCGAACTGGCGCAGGTGCCGTTCCGTGCGCTCGCCGGGCGGGTGGTGTCCACCGTGACCGGTGACGTCCTGGCACCCGAGACCGACCTGCCGGCGCTGCTGCGCCGCCAGATCACCGACCCGGTGCTGTTCACCCAGGCCGTCGTCCTGGCTGCCAAGAACATCGACCTGTTCGTCGAGGTGGGTCCGGGCCGCGTGCTGAGCACACTGGCGACCCGCGCCACCGACGTGCCGGCGGTGGCCCTGAACACCGACGACGAGTCGCTGGCGAGTCTGCTCACGGTGGTCGGCTCGGCGTACGTGGTGGGCGCCGCGCCGGTGGACGCCGCGTTGTTCCACGGCCGGCTGACCCGCCCGCTGTCGATCGGCGCGCAGTTCGACTTCCTCGCCAGCCCCTGCGAGCAGGCGCCGACGGTGGCGCTGCCGCAGCGTACGGCCGTCGCATCGGCCGCGGACGCCACCGCGGCGGCCTCGGCGGGCGGGATCCCCGCCGACAGTTCGGCGCTGGAGGTGCTGCGTCGGATGGCCGCCGAGCGTGCCGAGCTGCCACTGGAGGCGGTCCGGCCGGACTGCCGCCTCCTGGACGACCTGCACCTGAGTTCGATCACGGTCGGTCAGGTGGTCAACCAGCTCGCCCAGCAGATGAACGTGCCCGCCACGCAGGTGCCGACGAACTTCGCCGTCGCCACCGTGCGGGAGCTGGCCGAAGCGCTGGACACCCTCGCCGAGACGGCGGGGCAGGGCGACACCGCCGTGCCCGAGGTGGCCGGAGCCGCGCCCTGGGCCCGGGCGTGGCGCGTCGACCTGGTCGCGCGTCCCCTGCCGGCGCGGATCGCGCCCGAACGGGACGGCCGCTGGCAGGTCCACGCCGACGACGGGCACCCCATGGCGGGGCGCCTGGCCCAGGCGTTGCAGCGGGCCCACCTCGGTGAAGGGGTGCTGGTGTGGCTGCCGCCGAACTGCCCCGAGGCCGCCCTGGAACTGGCGCTGCGCGGGGCCCGGCAGGCCCTCACGGCCGCCCCGGACTCCCGGTTCGTGCTCGTCGAACACGACCGGGGTGCGGCGGGTCTGGCCAAGACGCTGCGCCTGGAGGCGCCCCACCTGAATGTGACGATCGTGCACGCGCCGGTCGACGGCGACCCCGTCGACCGGGTGGTCGCCGAGGTCGCCGCGACGTCCGGCTTCGCCGAGGTGTTCCTCGACGACCCCGGAGGACGGCGGGTGCCGACGTTGCGGGCGCTGCCCGTGCGGCCGGCCGCCGAGCGGCCCGCCCTGGACACGACGGACGTCCTGCTGGTCACCGGTGGTGGCAAGGGCATCACCGCCGAGTGCGCGCTCGCCATGGCCGTCGACAGCGGTGCCGCGCTGGCCCTGCTCGGCCGTTCCGACCCGGCCGACGACCCGGAACTGGCCGCGAACCTCGCCAGGATGACGGCCGCCGGTGTCATCGTCCGCTACGCGCGGGCCGACGTCACCGACGTCGCGCAGGTCCGCCGGGCCGTCGCCGAACTCACGGCCGACCTCGGTCCCGTCACGGCCGTGCTGCACGGTGCGGGACGCAACGAGCCGGCGGGGCTGACCGCCCTCGACCAGGCCGCGTTCCGGCGGACCTTCGCTCCGAAGCTGGACGGGTTGGCCGCGACGCTGGCGGCGGTGGACCCGCAGCGGTTGCGCCTGCTGGTCACCCTCGGCAGCATCATCGGCCGTACCGGCCTGCGCGGCGAGGCGCACTACGCGACCGCCAACGACTGGCTCGCGGTGGCGACCGCCGAGTTCGGCCGCCAGCATCCGGAATGCCGCGCCCTGTGCCTGGAGTGGTCCGTCTGGTCCGGCGTCGGCATGGGTGAACGGCTGTCGGTGGTGGAGTCGCTGCGCCGCGAGGGCGTCGCGCCACTCACCCCCGACCAGGGGGTGGCGATCCTGCGCCGGCTGCTCGCCGACCCGCAGGCCCCGGACACCGTGGTCATCAGCGGACGCACCCAGGGCATCGACACGCTCCGCCACGACCTGCCGGACCTGCCGCTGGGCCGGTTCCTGGAACGGCCGCTGGTGCGCTACCCACGGGTGGAGCTGGTCACCGAGGTCGAGCTGAACCCGGGCACGGACCTCTACCTGGCCGACCACCTCCTCGACGGCAACCTGTTGTTCCCCGCCGTGTTCGGGATGGAGGCGATGGCCCAGGTGGCCCGGGCCCTCACCGGCCGCGACGAGGTGCCGGCCATCGAGCAGGCCGAGTTCCTGCGGCCGATCATCGTTCCGCCGAACGGGCGCAACCGGATCCGGGTGGCGGCCGTGGCGACCGACGACGACACGGTGGAGCTGGCCATCCGTAGCGAGGACACCGCCTTCGCCGCCGACCACTTCACCGCCCGGCTGCGCTACGGCACGGTCGACGTGCCGCAGGGCCCGCCGGACCAGGTGCCCGACGAGCTGGCACCGGTGCCGCTGTCACCCGCCGACGACCTCTACGGCAGCCTGTTCTTCCAGGGCGACCGGTTCCAGCGGCTGCGCGGCTACCGTCAGGCCGCCGCGCGGCACGTCGACGCGCAGGTGGAGGCGATCGACGGCGTCGACTGGTTCTCGTCCTACGTGCCGGGCGACCTGCTGCTGGGTGACCCCGGCGTGCGGGACGCGCTGATGCACGGCAACCAGGTCTGCGTCCCCGACGCCACGCTGCTGCCCGCGGGTGTGGAGCGGATCAGGCCCGGCGGCGCCGCCGTCACGGGTCGCCGCGACCTGCGGTTCTGCGCCACGGAACGCAGCCGTGACGGCGACACCTACGTGTACGACATCGCCCTGCGCACCGCCGACGGCGAGGTCGTCGAGCGGTGGGACGGGCTGCGGCTGCGGGCCGTACGGAAGCAGGACGGCCGGGGCCCGTGGGTGCCCGCCCTGCTGGGCCCGTACCTGGAACGGTCCCTGGGTGACCTGGTCGGCGCGCAGGTGGCGGTGGCCGTCCGGCCCGACACCGGCGGCGACGCCGGCACCGGCGACCACGTGGCGCGGCGGCGGTCCCGGACCGCGGCGGCCGCCGCCCAGGTGCTCGGTCGGCCCGTCGAGGTCAGCTACCGCCCGGACGGCCGGCCCGAGATGCCGGGCGACGGGACGCTGTCGGCGGCCCACGGCGGCGACCTGACGCTGTGCGTCGCCGGGACGGGTCTGCTCGGCTGCGACGTCGAGCCGGTCGCGGCGCGTCCCGCGGCGGACTGGGCGGCCCTGCTGGGTGGGCACGCCGGCCTGGCCGGTCTGGTCGCCACGGAGACGGGCGAGGGCCCCGACACCGCCGCCACCCGGGTCTGGACGGCCCTGGAGTGCCTGCAGAAGGCGGGCCGGCAGAGCACCGACCCGCTGTCGTTGCAGCCGTCGCCGCGGCCCGGGTGGAGCGTCTTCGCCTCCGGCGACGCGACGGTGGCGACCTTCGTGACGGCGGTACGGGATCGGCCCGCGCCGCTGGTGTTCGCAGTGCTGACGGGACGGTGATAGTGGTGGAGAACTACTTCGAGTACCGGCACACGGTCGGGTTCGAGGAAACGAACATCGTCGGCAACGTGTACTACGTCAACTACCTGCGCTGGCAGGGACGGTGCCGCGAGATGTTCCTCAAGGACCGGGCACCGGAGGTGCTGGCGGACCTGCAGGCCGACCTGAAGCTGTTCACCCTGCGGGTCGACTGCGAGTTCTTCGCCGAGATCACCGCCTTCGACGAGCTGGCGATCCGCATGCGCCTGCTGGAGTTGGCCCAGACCCAGGTCGAGTTCGGCTTCGACTACGTGCGGTTGGCCCCGGACGGCGGGGAACTCCTCGTCGCCCGGGGAATGCAGCGGGTCGCCTGCATGCGGGGCCCGAACACGCGCACCGTCCCGACGCGGGTGCCCGAGGCCCTGACCCGGGCCCTGGCACCGTACGCGGTCGGCGTGGCGGCGTGAGGAACTGACGGCAGGAGGCCATCGTGACCGTCCCACCCGAGCCCGCCGGGCTGTCCGACCACCGGACGCTGCGGCGTGCCCTCGCCACCTTCGCCACCGGGGTCACCGTCGTCACCGTCGGTGGACAGACCCCGCACGGCATGACCGCCAACTCGTTCACCGCCGTGTCCCTGGACCCACCCCTGGTGCTGGTCTGCGTCGACCGGGACGCGCTCATGCACCGGGCGCTGCGCGAGGCCGGCCAGTTCGGGGTGTCCGTGCTCGCCGGCCACCAGGAAGCCGTGGCCCGGCACTTCGCCGACCGGCGTCGCCCGCTCGGCCACGACCAGTTCGACGTGGCCGACTGGCTCGCCGGTGGGCACACCGGCGCCCCGCTGCTGGTGGGCGCTGCCGCGCACTTCGAGTGCGAGCTGTGGCGTGCCTACGACGGTGGGGACCACACCATCTTCCTCGGCCGGCTGATGGGTTTGCAGCGGCACACCGCCGACGGCGCGCTGCTGTTCGTGCACGGCGGCTTCCGGCAGCTCGACCGCGCGCCGAGTGAGGTGGCGACGTGACCGCCACCCGACTGCCCGGCCGGACACCGCCCGGCCCGCCCCGCAGCGCCGCGCTGCGCATGCTGGCGGTGATGAACCGGGATCGGCTCGGCATGATGACCTCGGCGGCGGCCCGCTACGGCGACGCGGTGCGGATTCCGGTCGGCCCGAAGGAGCTGTACTTCTTCAACCACCCCGACCACGCCAAGCACGTGCTCGCCGACAACGCCGGCAACTACCACAAGGGAATCGGCCTGGTGCACGCCCGGCGGGCCCTCGGCGACGGCCTGCTGACCAGCGAGGGTGAGCTGTGGCGCAAGCAGCGACGGGTGATCCAGCCGGCGTTCCAGAGCCGGCGCATCGCCGACCAGGCCGACGCCGTGGCGCAGGAGGCGGCGGCCCTGGTCGAGCGGCTGCGTCGCCGCACCGGGTCCGTGGTCGACGTGCCGCAGGAGATGACGGCGCTGACGCTGGGCGTGCTGGGTCGTACCCTGCTCGACACCGACCTGGGCCGGTTCGCCACCCTCGGCGAGGACTTCGCCGCGGTGCAGGACCAGGCGATGTTCGAGCTGGCGACGCTCAGCGCCGTGCCGACCTGGATTCCGCTGCCCCGGCAGGTGCGGTTCCGGCGGGCCCGGCGCAGCCTGGAACGCGTCGTCGACCGGCTGGTCGCCGAGCGCGGGGTCGTCGGGGACGCCCGGGAGGACGTGCTGTCGCGGCTGATCACCTCGGCCGGTGCCGAGGCCGACCCCCGGGTGGGGCGGATGCGCCTGCGCGACGAGCTGGTGACCCTGCTGCTGGCCGGGCACGAGACCACGGCCAGCACCCTGAGCTGGACGCTGCACCTGCTCGACCGGCATCCCGAGGTGCTGCGTCGGCTGCGTGCGGAGGCGCAGGCGGTGCTCGGCGACCGGCTGCCCACCGTGGCCGACCTCGAACGGCTGCGGTACACCACGATGGTCCTGCAGGAGGCGATGCGGCTGTTCCCGCCGGTGTGGATGCTGCCCCGGCGGGCCCTCGCCGAGGACGAGGTGGGCGGGTACCGGGTGCCCAGGGGCGCCGACGTGGTGGTCTGCACGTACACGTTGCACCGGCACCCGGAGTACTGGCCGGAGCCGGACCGGTTCGATCCGGAACGGTTCGCTCCCGACTCGGCCGAATCGCGGCCCCGTTACGCGTACATTCCGTTCGGGGCGGGGCCGCGTTTCTGCGTCGGCAACCATCTGGGCATGATGGAAGCGGCGTTCGTCATCGCACTGATCGCCCGGGATCTGAAGTTGACCGGGCTGCCCGGTCGGGTGGTGACTCCCGAACCGATGCTCTCCCTGCGGGTGCGCGGCGGCCTGCCGATGCTGGTCAGCCCGGCGGAGTGAATCCGGCCAACAGTTAAAGCATTGATTTTCGACTATTTGTGGAACCGGTAATCGCCGCTATCTACCGGCAATTTTCTCCTCCCGTGCGGCATAGCTGCCGCAGAGCAATTCCCGAGAAGACACCGGCCGCCACGGACGAAAGCATAACGGTGGTCGTACCGTCCGGCGCCGCGCCACCCCCGGTGACACCGGCCCCGGCGCGGACGGCATACCGGCCGTCGCCCCGCGACACCCCGCGCGCCGCAGGAGGCGACGGCCGGTCCGTCGAACGCCGTCAACCTCCGAGGGGGACCGTTGCCATCGCAACCCGTAGGAAGAATCCGCCGGCTCGCCGCTCCGGCACTGGTGCTGGTGCTGGTCGCCGGGCTGTTCCTGATCGCCCGGCTACCATCCGCCTCCGCGGACGACCGGGCCGCGATCGCCAGCCGCTTCGCGTTCACGGAGCTGCCCATCGCGCTGCCGCCGGGCCTGCCTGAACGCACCGTCCGCACCGTCAACCCGGCGTACGAACACATCCGGTCCTGGATCTCGTCGGTCGGCGCGGCCGTGGCCCTCAACGACCTGGACGGCCGGGGTGGGGCCAACGACCTCTGCCTGGTCGACCCCCGCAGCGACGCCGTGATCGTCACGCCCGCGCCGGACAGCGGTGCCACCTACGCACCGTTCGTGCTCGACCCCGAACCGCTGCCGATGGGCCCCGCCATCGCCCCGATGGGCTGCACGCCCGGTGACTTCAACCTCGACGGCCGGATGGACCTGCTGGTCATCTACTGGGGCCGCACCCCGGTGCTGTTCATGCAGCGCGGGAACGCCGGCACCGAACTGAGCCTCGCCAGCTACCACCCGGTGGAGCTGATCCCGCAGCGCGACGGTGGCCGGGCCTACACCGGTCCGCTGTGGAACACCAACGCCGTCGCGGTCGCCGACTTCGACGGCGACGCCCGGCCCGACATCGGGGTGTTCAACTACTTCCCCGACACGCAGGTCCTGGACTCCAACGGACTGCCGAACGTGCAGATGAACGACTCCATGTCGCACGCGCAGAACGCCGGTGGGGCACACATCATGCGCTGGACGGGGGCGACCACCGGCCCGGAGCCGACCGTCACCTACGAGGAGCAGCCGGCCATCGCCCCCCGGTACGCCACCGGCTGGACGCTGGCCGCCGCGTCCGCCGACCTCGACGGGGACCTGCTGCCCGAGCTGTACGTCGCCAACGACTTCGGCCACGACCGGTTCTTCCACAACACCTCGACGCCGGGGCGGATCCGCTTCACCCTCGCCGAGGGCGAACGCGGGCCGTTCGACCCCAAGTCCCTGGTGCTGGGGCACGACTCGTTCAAGGGCATGTCGGTCGACTTCGCTGACCTCTCTGGTCGCGGCAGGTTCGACATGTTCGTCAGCAACATCACCGAGTCGTGGGGTCTGGAGGAGAGCAACTTCGTCTGGCACAACACCGCGACCTCCCCCGAGGACGCCCGGGCGCAGCTCTCCCGGGGCGTGGCCCCCTACGAGAACCGGGCCGCGCGGCGCAACCTCGCCTGGGTGGGCTGGGGCTGGGACGCCAAGATGGCGGACTTCGACAACAGTGGCCAGCTCGCCATCGTGCAGGCCACCGGCTTCGTCAAGGGTGACATCAACCGGTTCAACTGGCTCCAGGAACTGGCCATGGCCAACGATCTGATGCTGCGCGAGCCGAAGATGTGGCCCAACGCCGAGCCCGGCGACGACATCGCCGGCTCCAACCCGCTGGCCTTCTGGGTCCGCGAGGACAACGGCCGCTACGTCAACCTCAACGCGGAGCTGGGGCTCGACGAGGAGATCCCGACCCGGGGCGTGGCGGTGGCCGACACCAACGGCGACGGCGCGCAGGACTTCGCGGTCGCCCGCCAGTGGGGCCCACCGGCCTACTACCGCAACGGCAAGCCCGGCGACGGCAACTTCCTGGGGCTGCGGCTGCACCGGCCCGTCCTCGGCGCCGCCGACGGGACCACCGGCGTGTCGCCGGCCTACGGGGCCCAGGTGCGCGTCACGACCGCCGACGGCAAGGTGCAGGTCGCCCAGCTCGACGGCGGCGGCGGGCACTCCGGCAAGCGCAGCTTCGACGTCTTCTTCGGGCTCGGCGCCGCCGGTGACCGGCCCGTGTCCACCGAGATCTCCTGGCGGGACCTGCAGGGCGGGACCCATCGCCAGACGATCGACCTGACTGCTGGTTGGCACGACTTCCTGCTGACCACCCAAGCCCAGGAGACCACCCGATGACGGACGTCAAGAGGATCGAGGACGCGGTCGGCGTTCCGCCGGTCCCGGCCGATCCGACCCCGAACGGCAGCAACGGGCGTACGGGCACCCGCACCGACCAGCCGGCCGTGCCCCGGGTCGACAAGCGCGACCCCCGCTACCTGGCGCTGCGCAACTTCGCCATCTCCATGACCGTGTTCAACATCCTCGGCTACGCCGTCCTGGGCTTCGAGCAACCCTGGACCTGGCCGATCTTCGCGGCCCTGCTCGGCTACACCGTCGAGATCGTCGTCGAGTGGGTGGCCGCGCGGTCGACGGGTCGCCCGGCGGCCTACAGCGGCAACGGCCTGTGGGGGCTCTACACGTTCCTGCTGCCCGCGCACATCACCGCGCTGGCCGCGAACATGCTGCTGTACGCCAACGACAACTTCTGGCCCATCGCCTTCGCCGTGACGATCGCGGTCGGGCAGAAGGCGATCCTGCAGGCACCCATCAAGGGCCGCATGCGGCACTTCATGAACCCGTCGAACTTCGGCATCACCGCCGCGCTACTGGCCTTCTCCTGGGTCAACGTGGCGCCGCCGTACCACTTCACCGAGAACGTGCCGGACGTGCTCAGCATCCTGATCCCGGTGATCATCGTGACCTCCGGCACCGTGCTCAACGCGATGCTGACGAGGAAGGTCCCGCTGATCCTCGGCTGGCTCGGCGCGTTCGTGATCCAGGCGCTGATCCGGCACTGGGTGTGGGACGTCTCCCTGTGGGGGGCTCTGGTGCCGATGACCGGTGTGGCGTTCGTGCTGTTCACCAACTACATGGTCACCGACCCGGGCACCACGCCCACCGAGGGCCGCTGGCAGTTCATGTTCGGCGCCAGCGTCGGCATGGTGTACGGCGTACTGATGGTGTTCAACATCGTCTACACCATCTTCTTCGCGGTCACGATCGTCTGCGCGATCCGTGGCCTGTACTGGTGGGGCAAGTGGCTGATCGGCCGCAACCGGCCGGCCGGGCCGCTGGAGCCGGCGCCGCCGCCGGCCGCCGTCGCCCTGCCCGTGGCCCGCTGAGGCCACCTCGACCGGGCCACGCCGGCCGGCTCCACGGGGGCCGGCCGGCGGGGCCCCGCCCCCGTACCACCCCGACCGGAAGGTGTGCCATGACCCTGCTCGCCGTCGGCGCGTCGTACCGCAGCGCGCCGGTGTCCGTCCTGGAACGCCTCGCCGTCGACCCGGCCGACCAGCCCCGCATCCTCACGTCCCTGCTCGCCCGCCCCCACGTCGACGAGTCGGTGGTGCTGTCGACCTGCAACCGGGTCGAGGTGTACGCCGTCGTGACCGGGTTCCACGCCGGCCTCGCCGACGTCTGCGAAGTCCTGCGCGACCACTCGGGTGTGGGTCACGAACGGCTGGCCGAGCACCTGTACGTCCATCACGACCACGCCGCGGTGACCCACGCGTTCTCGGTGGCCGCCGGGCTGGACTCCATGGTCGTCGGCGAGGCGCAGATCCTCGGGCAGCTGCGCGCCGCGTACCGCGTCGCCACCGAGACCGACACGGCGGGCCGGCTGCTGCACGAGCTGATGCAGCAGGCCCTACGGGTCGGGAAACGGGCCCGCTCGGAGACCGCCATCGACCGTGCCGGCCGCAGCACCGTCACCGCGGCGCTGGAGGTGGCCGCCGGCCTACTGCCCGGCGGGCTCGCCGGGCGGCCCGCGCTGGTGGTCGGCGCCGGCGCGATGGGGTCTCTGGCGCTGGCCGCCCTGGACCGGGCCGGTGCCGGGCCACTGCGCGTCGCCAACCGGGACGGGGCGCGGGCCGCCCGGCTGGCCGAGGCGTACGCGGCGACCCCGGCGACGCTCGACGCGTTGCCCGAACTGGTGGCGGACGCGGACCTGGTGGTGGCCGCGACAGCCGCCGACACCCCCGTCCTCGACACCGGTCTCGTGGCGTCGGCCCTGGCACGGCGGACCGGACGGGACGGGCCGCTGGTGCTGCTGGACGTCGCGGTGCCCCGCGACGTCGCCCCCGACGTGGGCCGGCTGCCCGGCGTCGTGGTCGTCGACATCGACGGGGTCGGTCGGGCCGCGGCCGGCACCGCCACCGCGGCCGACGAGGCGGCGGTGCGCCGGATCATGGCCGAGGAGGTCGAGAGCTTCCTGACCTGGCAGCGGGGTGCCGAGGTGGGGCCGACCGTGGCGGCGCTGCGGGTCCGCGCCGACCAGGTGGTCACCGCCGAGCTGCGCCGCCTACGCCAGCGCAGCCCCGACCTCAGCGAGCGGCAGCGGGCGGACGTGGTCCAGGCCATGCACCGGGTCGTCCAGCAGCTGCTGCACCCGCCCACCGTCCGAATGCGACAGCTCGCCGCAGCGCCCGGCGGCGACCGGTACGCCACTGTGCTGTCCCACCTGTTCGGCCTCGACGACACCGCCTCGGCGCGGGTCGGCGAGGTGCCCCTGCCCGTGGAATGAGGAGCCCATGACCGCCACCCCGCCCACTCCCGTGCTCGACAACGCGCGGACCGACCGGCCGCCGCGCCGTGCCGCGCTGGTCGCCGGCAGCGTCCTGACCGGCGTGCTGCTGGCCGTCCTCTGGTCGTACGAACTCGTCGACCACGTGATCGGCGACAACGTCGCCAACACGCTGCTCGGCAGGGACGCGAAGGCGACCGCGATCGCCGGCACCGGCGCGGGGCTGCTGTTCGCCTTCGTGTCCGGGCTGGCGGGCACCTTCACCGCCTGCAACATCGCGGTGGCCGCCTCCGTCGGGCCGTTGAGCCACGCCAGTACCGGCACGTCGCCCGGTCCGGCCCGGCGGTACGGCCTGCGCCTGCTGCTGCGCCCGCTGGGCTGGCTGGCCCTGGGCATGGTGGCGGTGTCGGCGACGTACGGCGCGATCGGGGTACTCGTCGGCGACGCGCTGCCGCAGCTGTCGACCGACCGGGTCGGCGACATGCCGGTGCGGATCCTCCAGTCCGTCGTGGTCTTCGGCATCATCGGGCTGGCCTTCGTCTACCTCGGCCTGGCCACCCTCGGCGTGGTCCGGGACCCGTTCGCGAACCGGCCCGCCGCCCGGGTGGTGGTGCTCGGCGCGCTCGTCGGCGGGTTCCTCATCGGCCGCCCGTATCCGCTGTTCAACAAGCTGTTCCACTGGGCCGTCGACACCGGCAACCCGGTGTACGGCGCTGGTGCCTTCGTGCTCCAGTCGCTGGGCAACGTCGTCCTCGTCGCCGCGCTGTTCGTGCTGCTGGCGGTGCTCAGCCGGGGTCGGCTGCTGCGCTGGCTGGCCGCCGACCCGGCGCGCACGGCGGCGGTCAGCGGCGCGCTGCTGCTCGCCCTGGGCGTGTTCACGGTCGTCTACTGGGACCTCCGGGTGCCCAGTCTCTTCGGCGTCGGCTGGTTCCCGTCGATGCCCTACAACTAGCCGTCCCACGACTTGCGAGGAGCGCAGATGGCGGACAAGACAGCACGGCCGGTCGGGCTGCGGGCACTGGCCGACCTGGCGACCCCGATGGCGGTACGCGTGGCCGCCACGTTGCGGGTGGCCGACCACCTCGCGGCGGGACGGTGCACCGCCGTGGAGATGGCGCAGGCGGCCGACGCGCATCCTGACGCCCTGGACCGGCTGTTGCGTCACCTGGTCACGATCGGCCTGCTCACCCGTGACGGCGACGGCCGGTACGCGACCACCGAGGTGGGCGAGCAGTTGCGCGACGACCATCCGGGCGGACGCCGCAAGTGGCTGGACATCTCCGGCGGGGTCGGTCGGGGCGACCTGAGCTTCGTCGACCTGATCCACGCGGTGCGCACCGGTGCGCCGGCCTACCCGCTGCGCTACGGCACCTCGTTCTGGGAGGACCTGGGCGCCGACGGGCAGCTGTCGGCGTCGTTCGACGCCCTGATGGGTCACCACATCGAGATCGACGACGACGGCATCGCCGACGCCTACGACTGGGCGGCGCTCGGGCACGTCGCCGACGTCGGCGGCGGCAGCGGGGCGCTGCTCGGGGTGCTGCTCAGCGCTCATCCCGGGCTGCGTGGCACCCTGGTCGACCTGCCGGGACCCTCGTCCGGGGCACGGCGACACCTGCGCGAGCGGGGGTTGGCCGACCGGGCCGAGGTGGTGACCGGCAGTTTCTTCGATCCGCTGCCGCCCGGGGCGGGGGGCTACATCCTGTCCGCGATCATCCACGACTGGGACGACGAGCCCGCGGTGGCGATCCTGCGGCGCTGCGCCGAGGCCGCCGGCGACACCGGCAGGGTGCTGGTCGTCGAGGCCATCGGTGCCGACGGCGACTCACCCAACACGGCGATGGACCTGCGGATGCTGGTCTACACCGGTGGCCGTGAGCGAGGGCTGCCCGAGCTGCGGGCACTGGCCGCCAAGGCGGGGCTCGTCGTGCGGGGCGTGCACCCGGTCGGTGCCCGGCCGGTCGTGTCCATCGTGGAGCTCGTCACGCGCTGACCCGCCACCCCCGGACGACCCTTCACCACAGGGGTGTCCGGGGCCGGCGACCCTGTGGGGTGTGAAGGTCGGGCACCGCGCGGAAGCGTCCGGCCGGACGACCGCGCGGGGCGACGACCACGCCGGTCCGCGCGGGGCGACGACCATGCCGGTCCGCGCGGCAGGGAGCCGCCCCGACCGTCGTGGCGCGACGGTCGGAGCGGCCCCTGGAGGCGGGCGGTGGTCAGCCCGCGGCGCGCAGGGTACGGAGGAAGGCCCGCAGGTCCGACACGAACAGCTTCGGCTGCTCCATGGCCGCGAAGTGGCCACCCCGCTCCAGCTCCGCCCAGTGCACGATGTTCGGCAAGCCGCGCTCGGCGAACCGGCGGATCGGCTGCGCGGGATCACCCGGGTACACCGCGACGCCGACCGGCGTCGGCAGCGGCGGCGGGGGCGTCGGCGGGGTGGGCGCCGTCGGCATGACGTCAGCGTTGTCGAAGTAGAAGTTGGCGGCCGACCCGGCGGTCGCGGTCAGCCAGTAGACCATCACGTTGGTCAGCATGTGGTCCCGGTCGACGGCGTCCTCGGGGACCTTGTCCGAGTCCGTCCACTCCTTGAACTTCTCCACGATCCAGGCGAGCTGCCCCACCGGGGAGTCCGTCAGGCCGTACGCCAGCGTCTGCGGCCGCGTCGACTGGATCTTCATGTAGCCGGAGCCGTCGACCGCGAAGGCGTTGAGCAGGCCCAGCTTGCGCAGGTCCGCCTCCTCCAGACCGGCCATGTCGGAGGGGTCCGACGGCGGCGTGATCAGGAAGTTCACATGTGCCGCGATGACGTGCTCGTGGTCGATCGCGGCGAGCGCCTGGCTGATCCAGGCCCCCATGTCGCCGCCCTGCACCACGTACCGGTCGTAGCCGAGCCGGCGCATCAGCTCCGCCCAGGCCTGCGCCACCCGGGGGATGGTCCACCCCGGCTCGGAGGTGGGACCGGAGAAGCCGAACCCGGGGATGCTGGGGACGACCAGGTGGAAGGCGTCGGCGGGGTCACCGCCGTGAGCCCGCGGGTTGGTCAGCGGCTCGACGACGTCGAGGAACTCCACGAACGACCCTGGCCAGCCGTGGGTGATCACCAGCGGGGTGGCGTCGGGCTCGGGGGAGCGGACGTGCAGGAAGTGCACGGTGGTTCCGTCGATGACGTCGGTGAACTGGGGGAACGAGTTCAGCCTCGCCTCGGCGGCCCGCCAGTCGTAGCTGGTGCGCCAGTACTCGGTAAGGTCCTTGAGGTACTGCAGGGAGACGCCACGCTCCCAGCCGGCGCCAGGCAGTTCGCCGGGCCAACGGACCGTGTCGAGGCGCCTGCGCAGATCGTCGAGGTCGGACTGCGGAATGTCGATGCGGAAGGGTTCCATAAATCACTCCTTCGCCAAGGGCTCGCGCGGTGCGCAATTCGTCAACGGCGCGCGTGCGGGAATTGCCCGAAGAGGGCGTCCGGGTCATGCTAACGAGGCTGGGAACAGCGCGGAAAGGGTGGCGAAGGCAGTGAGCATGATGGAAGAACGCCTCCTCGCAGCGCACTCGATAGGTTGTACGGCGTACCGACAACTCTGCATCGACCCCGGAGGTTCGCGCGGTGGTTAACTACATAGGCGATCATGCGGTTGTCCTCGGTGGAAGCATCGCCGGCTCCCTCACGGCGCGGATGCTGGCCGACCACTACCGCGAGGTGACGGTCATCGAGCGCGACGAGTTGGCCGGGGTGACCGGCCCTCGTCGCGCCGTTCCCCAGGGGCATCACATTCACGCCCTGTTGGCCAGGGGAAAGCAGATTCTCGACGAGGTCTTTCCGGGATTCACCGAGGAACTCGTTTCCATCGGCGTGCCGGTCGGTGACTTCGGCACCAGCCTCAGTTGGTATTTCAACGGCAAGATGATGAAGAAGGCCGAGACCGGGTTGGTGTGCGTTGCCGCCGGTCGGCCGCTGGTGGAGGACCGGATCCGGCGGCGCGTCCGAGCCCTGGACAACGTGACCATCCGCGAGCGTACGGACGTCGTCGGGCTGGTGGCCACGCCCGACCACCGCCGCATCACCGGGGTGCGGGTGCAGCCGAACACGGGGGAGGGCGCGCCCGTCGAGGTGCTCGACGCGGACCTGGTCGTCGACACCACCGGCCGGGGCTCGCGTACCCCCCGCTGGCTGGCCGAGTTCGGCTACCCCCAGGTGCAGGAGGAGCAGGTCCGGATGGACCTGACCTACACCACCTGCGACTTCCACGGCCCGCTGGAGTTCGACCCCATCGGCGACGACATCGCCCTCATCCCGGTGGCCACGCCGGCCATGCCCCGAGGCGCGATCTTCGCCCGGCTGCCGGACCGCTATGCGATCTCCCTCACCGGGATCCTCGGTGACCGGCCGCCCACCGACCACAAGGGATTCCTCGCTTACGTGGAGTCGCTGCCGGTGCCGGAGATCTACAAGGCGGTCCGTGACGCCGAGCCGATGGGCCCGGCGATGACCTTCCAGTTCCCGGCCAGCATCCGCCGCCACTACGAGCGGCAGTCCCGGCACCCCGACGGACTGCTGGTCACCGGCGACGCCGCCTGCATCTTCAACCCCGTGTACGGCCAGGGCATGACGGTCGCCGCGATGGAGTCCCTCGTCCTGCGTGAGCACCTGGAGCAGGGGCCGCCGCGGCCCGAGCAGTTCTTCCGCGCCCAGTCCAAGGTGATCGACGCGCCGTGGGACATGTCCGCCGGCGCGGATCTCGGCTTTCCCGGGGTGCGTGGTCGCCGGACGGTCAAGACGTTCATGGGCAACGCCTACATCCCGCGGCTGCAGGCCGCTGCGGCCAACGACGGGCGGCTCACCGCCTCGTTCCTGCGCGCGGCCGGGCTGGTCGACCCGCCGCAGGCCCTGATGAAGCCCGCCGTCGCTGCACGGGTGCTGCGGGCCTCCGCCCGCTGACCACCCGCCGGCGCCCCGCACCACCGCGGTGCGGGGCGCCGACGCCTGTCCGTACCCCCGCGTGGCGGTCGGCCCCGTGCCGTCCCGTCGGTCGACCGTAGCTGCGGGCGCGGTCAGCGCCGACCGGCGGCCTCCGACCGGCCGGCGCTGAACGTCCACCGCGACCTGCTGTTGCCGAGGTTCGGTCGCAGGCGCCGGCCGGTGAGCCCGGCCCGGGCCGCCCGCGCCCTCATCTCCGGCTCGTCCAGGCGGAGCAGGCCGTGCCGGCGCCGGGTACGCGCATACGGGGACACGGCAACCCGCGCCAGGTGCCCGAGGGTGTCCCGCAGGAAGCCCTCGCGGGCCGCGAAGCGCAACAGGTCCACCGTGTCGGCCACCACCCCCGCCCCCGGCGGGATGATGTCGCTGACCACGAGCCGCCCGTCGTCGGCGAGCAGCCGGTGGGCCGTCGTGAGCAGCGAGTGCAGCTCGTCCGGGTTGAGGTACTGCACCACCGAGTGCACCACCATGAGGTCGACCGATCCGGGCGGCAGCGCGGCCAGCTCCGCCGGCCCGATCACGGTGATGCGCGGGTGGTCGGCGAAGCGGTCGGCAAGGCGCGTCCGGATGCTGCCTGCCGCCTCGCACAGGACCACCTCGTCGCAGGCGCCCGCGACGCGGTCGGCGAACAGCGCCTCACCGGGGCCGTAGTCGAGCACCCGTCCCCGGCGGCCGTCCAGCAGCCCGACCATGGTGTCGGCCATGGCCCGGTAGTGCCGGTCGCGGTGCCGGTCGCAGACGTAGACGTCCTGGCCACGGTTCCACTCGTCAAGCCACGTCGACACGTGACCACCCCTCCCCGGACACCAGCGGACCGGCCCCCGGCGGCGTCGGCCGCCGCGACGGGGACCGGACGGTCGTCGCCCAGTGTCGCGGGCCCGTCGACGGGCGTCCTCTCCGTGGTTGCGGACAACACCGCCCCGTCGGCACTGGCGCAAGGAGGAGGATGCCGCCGCCCACCTCCTGCGCCGACCCTGGTCGTACACGTTCGGTCGGCCGCTCCCGGTCGAACGAGACCCGAGCGAGAGGCAGGGCCCATGACCGCGACCGCGGAAGAGTCCGTCCAGCTGACCCGGACACTGCTGACCGAGGTCGTGATCCCGGTCTACAACGAGGAGCGGGTCCTCGCCGACAGCGTCCACCGGCTGCACGACTACCTCAGTCGCCACTTTCCGTACCCCTTCCTCATCACCATCGCCGAGAGCGGCAGCGTCGACGCGACCCCGGAGATCGGTGCGGCGCTTGCCCGGGAGCTGCCCAACGTCCGGCTTGTGCGCATCGCCGAGCGCGGCCGGGGCCTGGCCCTTCGGCAGGCGTGGGAGACCAGCGACGCCGACGTGGTCAGCTACATGGACGCCGACCTGTCGATCGACCTCGACGGCTTCCTGCCGCTGATCGCCCCGTTGGCCTCCGGCCACAGCGACCTGTCCATCGGCACCCGGCACCGGCAGGGTTCGAGTGTGCAGCGGTCACTGCTGCGGGCGGTGCTGTCGCGCACGTACAACCTGCTGTTGCGGGTCGTACTCGGGGTGCGGTTCTCCGACGCGCAGTGCGGGTTCAAGGCCGGCCGCCGGGAGGTCGTGCAGGCGCTGCTGCCCGTGGTGCAGGACAACCGGTGGTTCTTCGACACCGAGCTGCTCTGCGTGGCGCAGCGGTACGGCCTGCGTATCCACGAGGTGCCCGTCGACTGTCTCGACGACCCCGACAGCAAGGTACGCATCGCCTCGACGGTGCTGGAGATGCTGCGCGGCATGGTGAAGGTGACCCGGCGTCGGATCACGGGGACGTTCACCGTGCCGCTGCCGGCGCACCTGCAGCGGGCCAAGCTGCCGCCGGGGTTGGCCCAGCAGTTCGTCAGGTTCGCCACCGTCGGCGCCCTCAGCGGGCTCCTGCACGTCGGGTTCTACCTCGCCTTCCGTACGGTGATGTCGCCGTTGGCGGCCAACGCCCTCGGCCTGTTCCTCACCACCGTGCTCAACACCGCGGCCAACCGCCGGGTGACCTTCGGCATCCGGGGCCACCGCGGCGCACTACGCCACCAGTTGGAGGCCGGGGTGGCGTTCCTGCTCAGCCTGGTCTTCTCCAGCGCCGGTCTGCTGGCCGTCGGGTCGGGACTGTCCCGCGCCGCCGAACTCGCCGTGCTGTTCGCCGGTGACGCGCTGGCCACCCTGGTCCGGTTCACCCTGCTCCGCAACTGGGTGTTCGCGCCGCACCGCCAGCGCGGCGACGACGGCGGACCTGCGCAGTGAGCCGGCTGCTCATCGTCACCGCAGACGACTACGGCCTGACCGAGTCGATCTCGCGGGGCATTCTGCGCGCCCACGACGCCGGCGTGGTGACCAGCACCTCGGTGCTGGCCGTCGGCCCGGCCGTGGCCCGCTCGGCGGCCTGGCTGCGGGAGCGGCCCCGGTTGGGGGTGGGCGCACACCTGGCGGCGGTGGGGGAGGATCCGCCGCTGCTGACCGCGCGGGAGATCCCGACCCTGGTCGACCGGCGCGGGGCGTTCCGCCCCGGCTGGCGGTCCTTCATGCGCGCCGCCCTCCTCGGGCGCGTCGATCCGGCGGACCTGCGCCGCGAGTTCGACGCGCAGGCCGAGCGGCTGGTCCGCGATCTCGGCCTGAGCCTGACCCATGTGGACACCCACCAGCACCTGCATCTCTACCCGCCCGTCGCGGAGGTGGTCACGCAGGTCGCGCGGCGGTGGGGGGCCGGCGCGGTGCGGACCCCGACGAGCACGGCGCGGGGGCCGATCGGTTTCGGGGTACGCCGGTGGAGCCGGGCCCTGTCCGGCCGGCTCGCCGCCGCGCACCTGGCCTCGACGGGGGCGTACGGCGGCCTGGACGAGGCGGGCGCATTGACGCTGGAGCGCGCCGAGGAACTGCTGGGCCGGCTGGCCGCCGGTCCGGCCGCCACCATCGAGATCAACTGTCATCCCGGTGAACCCGCCGCCGACGACCGGGGCCGGTACGCCTGGGGCTACCGGTGGGGCGAGGAACTGGCCGGGCTCACCGATCCCCGGTTGCGCGAGACGGTACGCCGGCTCGACCTGCGACTCGGCGGGTTCGCCGAGCTGACCGCCGTCGCCACCGCCGTCGCCACCGCCGCCGCCACCGCCACCGCCACCGCCGACGTCCCCGCAGGCCGGCGAGCATCTTCGAAGAAAAGAGAATGATCGATGAGCTGATAGGTTGTCGACGGGCGCGGCGGGTGCCGCGCCGCAGGTGGCAGGGGCCGCGCCGAACGTCGGCGTGACACCGACGCCACTCCTCACCGGCATGGCGCGCTCTCCTCCCGCCGCCGCCGGAAACCTCTCCCGCATGCCGTCACCGAACCGTGCCCCCGCACGCTCGCGGCGGCTCCCGCACACCCGCCGAAGGAGCGCAGATGGACCTCAGACAGGGCACTGTCCCACAGCTCGACCCGCGTCGTTGGAAGGCGCTGGTGCTGCTGTGCATCGCCAACTTCCTCGTCATTCTCGACGCCCAGGCGGTGATCCTGGCGCTTCCGTCGATCAGCAGGGAACTCGGGATGTCCGCCGCGAGCGCCCAGTGGGTGCTCAGCGCGAACCTGCTGACCTTCGGCGGCCTGCTGCTGCTCGGCGGCCGGGTCGCCGACCTGCTCGGCCGCCGTCGTACCTTCATGATCGGCACTGCCCTGTACCTGGTGGTGTCGCTGCTGTCCGGCCTCGCCTGGAACACCGAGGTGCTGTTGGCCGCCCGTGCCCTGCACGGCGTGGCGGCGGCGCTGGTGGCGCCCACCGCGCTGTCGATCCTGACCACCACCTTCCCGGAGGGCCGGGAGCGCAACAAGGCGCTCGCCGGCTGGGCGGGCATCGCGGGCATCGGCGCCACCATCGGCCTGCTCATCGGAGGCACCCTGACCGAGAGCCTCGGCTGGCAGTGGGTCTTCTACATCAACGTGCCGCTGACGCTGCTGATGCTGGCGCTGAGCCCGGTCCTGCTCGCCGAGAGCCGGGCCGACGGGATGCGCCGCGTCTACGACGTGGCGGGCGCCGTGACCAGCACGGCCGCGCTGGTCCTGCTGGTCTACGCGGTGGTGGAGGCCCCCGCGGTGGGCTGGACGAGTGTGCGCACCGTCGGCCTGTTCCTGGCGGCGGTGGTGCTGACGGTCATCTTCGTGGTCATCGAGAGCAGGTCGGCGGCGCCGCTGGTGCCGTTGCGGATCTTCCGTAACAACGCGTTGGTCGGCGGCAACCTCGTGACGGTGGCCATCGGCATGGTGGCCTTCGGCATGTCGGTCAGCATCTCGCTGTACGCCCAGCAGGTGCTCGGCTACTCGCCCCTGGAGTTCGGGCTGCGCCAGGCCATCATGCCGATCATGGCGTTCGTCGGGGCGTACGTGGCCCAGGCGCTGGTGACCCGGCGGGGCTTCCGGCCGGTGACGATCGTGAGCGTGCTGTTCCTGGCGGTGGGCAGTCTCCTGCTGACCCGGGTGTCACCCGACGGCCAGTACGTTCGGGACGTCGCCGGCGCGCTGTTCGTCTTCGGCCTCGGCCTCGGGGCCGGCACGGTCGCCACCTCGGCGGCGGCGCTGTCGCGCGTCGAGCCGGCCGACGCCGGCCTGGCCTCCGGGTTCAACACCGCGGCCTTCCAGATCGGCGGCGCGGTGGGCGTCGCCATCGTGTCGACGGTGATCGCCGCGCGGACCACCGGACCGGACCCGGCGGCCATGACCGACGCCCTGCGGGCTGGCTTCCTCACCTGTGCGGTGCTCGCGCTGCTGGGGCTGGTGCTGGCGGTCGCGCTGCTGCGCCGCTCCGGGGGGACGTCGGCGGCAGCGCCGTCCCCGCAGCGGGAGATGATCGGCTGAGGCGACCCCGTGCCCGCGCCGGCCGGCGCGGGCACGGGACCGGTCGGGGGGCGGGGCGTCGCCGCGCCGGCCCCGGCCGTCCCACCGGGGCGGTAGGGTTCAGTCGGCGCCGGCGCGGATCCCGGCGATGATGGTGTCGACCACGTGGGCGGCGAGCTTGTCGATCACGTCCCGGTCCTGTCCGTGCAGCGGCCCCCGGGTGACCAGGTCGGCGAAGCCGTGCACCGCCGACCAGCACGCCCACTCGGCGTGCGCGCGTCGCTCGGGGGACAGCACGCCGGCCTCGACGAGCCCGTTGAGCACGTCGAGCAGGAGTTGGTACGGCGGGGGCACCGCGTCGGCGATCCGTACCGAGGCGGCCTCCTCGCCGGGCTCGTCCTTGGTCAGGATCGCCAGCTCGAACCAGCCCGGCTCGGACAGCGCGAAGTGGATGTAGCCCAGCCCCACGGCGCGCAGCCGTTCCAGCGCCTGCTCCCCGGGCTCGGCGTCGGGCTCGATGACGCCGATGCGGTCGAGCATGGCGCGGGCGAGCAGACCCTGTGCCTCGACGGCGACCGCCAGCACCAGGGCCTGCCGGTCGGCGAAGTGACGGTAGGCGGCGTTCGGCGTGACGCCGACGGACCTGGTGACGCCACGCAGGCCCAGAGCGTCCGCGCCGCCGGAGCGGGCCAGCCTGAGCCCGGCCTCGACCAGGGCGGTGCGAAGGTCGCCGTGGTGGTACCGGCGTGTTTCACCGAGCACGGTTGCGGAGCCCCCTCAGCGCGTATACGGTGTGAACATGGCAGATGTGAACAGTGTAGACACCACGCCGACGGCAAACTACCTCGCGCCGGGCTGGTTTGATATCTCCACCCCGGATGCCGAGCGAACGCGAGCTTTCTACAAGGAATTGTTCGGCTGGACGGTACACGTGCTGGACGAGACGTACTCGCTGGTGGGTGGCGCGAACGGGGAGCCCATGGGCGGTATCGGCCAGGCCGGTCCCGATGCTCCGTACACCGGCATCGTGACCTATTTCCCGGTTCCCGACGTCGAGGCCGCGCTCGTGCAGGCGGAGAAGCTCGGCGGCACCCGTCGAATGGATCCGCAGGCCATTCCCGGCCGCGGTCGAATCGCCGCCTTCGCCGACCCCGACGGCAATGTCGTCGGCCTGATGAGTCCGTGACGTGGCCGGCCACCCGACGGTGACCACGCGGCCCGGCGTGACCCACGCCGGGCCGCCGTTCCCGTCGGTCGTTCCGGTGGCGTCTCCGTCCGTGCGGCTGGCCGGTCCGCCGTGCCGCCGCGTGTCACCAACCCTGCTCCGCGCGGCCCCACACGGTGCCGGGCACCGCGCTGCTCGCGTGCCCCGGCCCTGTCCGAGGGTGCTGTCCCTCCCGTCGACCGGCGACGTGTCGTGTCGATCATGTGTAACTGACGATCAAGGAGTTTGAGCGTGTCCACGGTGAACTCGAGTAGGGCCTCGGAGGGTGCCGGGGGCCCTCGGGCGGACGCCCCACGGCCCGAGCCGGATCCCCGGCGTTGGTGGGCCCTCACCCTGCTGTGCGGTCTGCAGTTCATGATCCTGCTGGACATGACCATCGTCAACGTGGCGTTGCCCCGCATCCAGGACTCGCTGGGCTTCTCCGAGTCCGGGCTGGCCTGGGTGGTCAACGGTTACGTGCTGATGGCGGGGGGCCTGCTGCTGCTCGGCGGGCGGCTGGCCGACTTCTTCGGCCGGCGCCGGCTCCTGCTGGCCGGCGTGGTCATCTTCGCGATCTCCTCCGCCGTCTGCGGTGCGGCTGTCAACCAGTCGATGATGGTCGCCGGCCGGTTCGGCCAGGGCATCGCCGAGGCGCTCGCCGCGCCGGCGTCCCTCGGCATGATCGCCCTGCTGTTCACCGACCCGAAGGAGCGCACGAAGGCCCTCGGCATCTGGGGCGGCCTGGTGGCGCTGGGCGGCACCCTCGGCTACGTCATCTCCGGCCTGCTGACCGACCTCGCCTCCTGGCGCTGGATCTTCTACATCAACCTGCCGGTCGCCCTCGTGGTGTTCCTGCTCCTGCCGCGCCTGGTGGCGGAGAGCAAGATGGTCCGGCAGAAGGGCGAGACGCTCGACGTGGCCGGCGCGGTCACCTCCACCTCGGGTCTCGTCGCCATCGTGTACGGCCTCCTGCAGGCCGCCGAGAACCCCTGGGGATCGGCGAGCGTGGTCGTGCCGCTGCTCGTCGGCGTCGCCCTGCTGCTGGCGATGCTCATCATCGAGCGTCGGGCGAAGAACCCGCTCATCCCGCTCAACTTCTTCGCCAACCGCACCCGCTCGGTGATCAACGTCGCCTCGCTGTTCTACATGGCGGCGTTCATCTCGTACACCTTCATGCTGACCCTGTACGAACAGCACGTGCTCGGCTACTCGCCGCTCAAGAGCGGTCTGGCATGGCTTCCCCTCGGGTTCGCCATCGGGGCGGGCATCGGCCTGGGCACCGCGCTGACGCCCAAGCTGGGGGTCAAGCTGGTCGCGGCGCTCGGCTTCATCGGCGCCGGGGTGGGCCTCTTCCTGACCAGCATGATCGACACCGACTCCGCGTACCTGACCGGGCTCCTGCCGGGGATGATCGTGTTCGGCCTGTTCGCCGGCGCCACCATGCCGGCCGCCACCAACGCCGCCCTGCACGGCGTCACCGTCCAGGACTCCGGCCTGGCCTCCGGCGTGCAGACCACGATGCAGCAGGTCGGCAGCGCGCTCGGCCTTGCCGTGCTGGTGACTCTCGCGCTGCGTCATGCCGGCGACGAGATGATGAACGGCGTCGCCCCCGAGGTCGCCGTCACCGCCGGGTACGCCCTGGCCTTCCGGGTCGGCGCCGGCCTGATGCTCTTCGGCGGTGTCCTCATCCTGGCCCTGTTCGAGCGGGTCAGCACGGAGCTGCGGGACCCGACCGCCGAGATGCTCGAGAAGGCGGCGCACTGACCCCTGTCGCCCTCCGAGCGGGCGCCTGCGCAACCATCGATACCCACCCAGACAGAACCAGGAGGGCAATGACATGCCTGCTACCGACAAGCCGGTCCAGGAGATGGACACCACCTTCACGTCACAGATCGAGACGGATGGCGCTTTCGCCACCTTCCTGACGGTGCCGGGCTCCGCGGAGCTCTTCGGCACCCGCCGGCCCGTGAAGGTCGGCGGCACCATCGACGGTCACCCCTTCACCGCCACCCTGATGCCCTCCGGCGAGGGCCCGCACTGGCTGCCGATCAAGGCCGCGCTGAAGAAGGCCGTGGGCAAGGACAAGGGCGACGAGGTGACGGTGCACCTGCAGCAGCGGCTCAGCTGAGGCTGTACGGCAGACGGCGGTCCCACCCCTCGGGGGGCGGGACCGCCGTTTCGTCGTACCGGGGATCACCAGGTCACGGGAAGGCTTCGCAGAGCGTAGACGGTGGTGCCCTGGGTGAACTCCAACTCGGACTCCGGGACCGCGAGGCGCAGCCCCGGGAACCGGCGCAGCAGGGCCGGGAACGCCTCGCGCAGCTCCATCCGGGCCAGGGGCGCCCCGATGCAGAAGTGCACGCCGTGCCCGAAGGCCACGTGGCTCGTCGGGGGGCGGGTGATGTCGAGCCGGTCACCGTCGGGCAGCAGCTGCGGGTCACGGTTCGCGGCGGCCAGCGCGGGCACGACGAGGTCCCCGGCGCGGATCTCGTGTTCGCCGAGGGTCGTGTCCCGGGTGGCGACCCGGATGAACCCTCCGTGCAGCACCCCGACGTAGCGCAGCAGCTCCTCGACGGCCCCCGCCACGACGGTGGGGTCGTCGCGCATCAGGGCCAGCTGGTCGGGATGGCGTAGCAGGGCGAGGGTGCCCAGCGACAGCATCTGGGTGGTGGTCTCGTGCCCCGCGATGAGCAGCGCGTTGGCCAGGCCGACCAGCTCGTCGTCGGTGATGCCGTTGGCATGGCCGTCCGCACCGTGCTCGCGCAGCAGCATGCCGATGATGTCGTCGCTCGGGTTCGCCCGGTGGTGCGCGACAAGCTCGTGCGACACCCAGCCCGCCTCGCCGAGGCGGCGCAGTTCCTCCAGCGGCGTGGAGACCGCCGACGAGGTGGCCGCCCGGGTGGCCCGGCTCCGGAACCGCTCGCGCAGTTCCTCCGGCACCCCGATCAGCTCGCAGATCACCGTGACCGGCACGGTCTTGGCGAACATGGACACGAGGTCGACCGGCGGGCCGTTGCGCTCCATCTCGTCGAGCGCCGCGGTGATGATCTCCACCACGCGAGGGCGCAGACGCTCGACGCGCCGGGTGGTGAACCACGCGGCGACCATCCGGCGCAGCCGCGTGTGGTCGGGCGGATCCAGCATGATCAGATTGCCGACGGTCCGTCGCCTGCGCACGCTCTCGGTGTCGAACCCGCCGTCCACCAGCACCTGCGGCGGCGGGACGCTACCCACGTGGAAGACGTGGGTGTCGGCCAGTTGGGCGCGCACCTCGTCGTACCGGGTGATCAGCATGGCCTCCTGGCCGAACGCGGTCGTCACCCGGCCGAGCCGACCGTCGTCGCGAAGTTGGCTGACCTCGGTGGTGACGTCGAGACCGACCCGGCCCCGGGACAGCGCCATCGGGCAGCCGCCCGCCGGTGCCGTCGGTGCGGCGTCGACGTCGGTGTCGTTCGGGGAATTCATCAGCTACGCACCTGTCCTCCGGATCGTCCCTGCGGGAAGGCATGTCCTGGCGGATGCCGGGCAGAGCCGGCACGGCGGTGACGGCGTCGTCGTCGACGCCGTCACCGCCGTACGTCCGCGCCGCGGCTCAGTTGGCGAAGAACTCCGCCATCAGCGGCGCCCCCACCTTCTGGTTGAACAGGTGCCCCTCGCCCTCCAGGCGGATCAGGCGGGCGTTCGGGATCTCCTGCGAAAGGGTCACGCACGCGGCCTGGATGGCGGCGGAGCTGTCGCAGCCGCTCAGGATGAGGGTGGGTACCTCGACCTTCGGCAGCAGCCCGTGCGGGATCGCGTTGTGGTCCACGCTGATCACCGCGTCGTAGAGGGCCGAGGGCGCCATCGACTTGAACGCCTGCCAGGCCGGGTGCTGCTTGAAGTTCTCCAGGGTCTCCTCCGTGATGAAGCGGACCATGTCCCTGGCGAACAGCGTCACCGCCTCCTCGCGCCGGTCCTCCTCGATGAACTGCTTCAGCTGCGCGATCTGCGCCGGGGTGGCCTTCGGCGAGTTGTAGGGCGGCTCGTAGAGGCCGAGCTTCGACATCGGCACGCCGTGCGCGGCGGCGTAGATGGCGATCATGCCGCCGGTGCAGTTGGCGAACACGGCGGTCGGCTCACCCGTGACCGCGATGACGGCGGCCAGGTCCTCGACCTCGCGGTCCATGGTGAACCGCTCCGGGTCGCCGTACTCGCTGTCGCCGCGCCCCCGCCGGTCGTAGTTGTAGACGGTGAAGTGCTCGGACATGAGCTGCGCGAATGGCGTGAACATGGCGCGGTCGTTCAGGCCGCCGCCGATGACCACGACGGGCGGCCCGCTGCCCGACTTCTCGTACGCGATGACGGTCCCGTCCGCCGAGACCACGGTCTCGACGGGCAGGTCGCGCGGGCCGGCGTAGTCGTCGGTGAGCGGCAGGCCGTCGGGTGCGACTCCGTGGTCCTCCGCCGCTGCGGTGTCTACCATGACGTGTCTCCTTCGCTTCGGTGGTGGCCCGGTGCCTGCCGTGCGGCGGGGCCCCGCCGGCGCGACCCCCGCAGGGGCCGGTCACCGACGGGAGCCGCGCCGACTGCCCGGGCCTGCCGTCAGGCGGCGGCCGGGACCTTGTTGTAGAGGCGGACGGGCAGCTGGGCGTGCCCGTTGACCACGAAGCTGCCCTGGCCCACCAGCTCGTCGCGGCGCACCGCGAGCTGCATCTCCGGGTAGCGGGCGAACAGCGCGGGGATACCGATCATCCACGCGTGCTTGGCCAGCCGGGCACCCAGGCAGTAGTGGACGCCGTGCCCGAACGACAGGTGGGTCTTGTCCTCGCGCAGCGGGTCGAAGTCGTCGGCGGTGTCTCCGTGGATCGCCGGGTCCCGACCGATGCCGGCGAAGTCGACCAGGATCGCGTCGCCCTTGGCGATGTGCACCCCACCGATGTCGAAGTCCTCGGTGGCGTACCGGAAGGGCAGGTGCGCCACGGGCGACTCGACCCGCAGCGTCTCCTCCCAGATGTTCTCCCAGGGGATCTCACCGCTGATCACCTTCGCCCGCAGCTCCGGGTCGTTGAGCAGGAACAGCGAGGAGTGGGCGAGGGCGTTGACCAGCGTCTCCGAGCCCGCGCCCAGCAGCAGGTGCAGGGTGCCGATCATCTCGGAGTCGCTCAGCCGGGAGCCGTCCTCGTCCTTGGCGGCGATCATGCCGGTGGTGAGGTCGTCGCCCGGGTTGTTGCGCTTGTACTCCACCAGCCCGGAGATGGCCCCCTGCCACTGGTGCAGGTTGGCCTCGGCCACCTCGGCGGAGATCCGGGTGTCGATGTTCTTGTGCCCGCCCTCCAGCACGTCGCCGCGCATGGAGTCCGGCACGCCGAACAGGTCGCACATCAGCCGGGTCGGCAGCTCCGCGTGGAACCAGCCCTTGAGGTCGATGACCCCGTCGGGAGCGGCGGCCGCCGCCTCCGCCATCCGGTCGAGCAGTTCGGTGACGGTCTTCTCGATGTGCGGCTTCATGGCCTCGACCCGGCGCTCGGTGAACGCCTTGAGCAGCAGCTTGCGCAGCCGGGCGTGGTCGACACCGTCCTGGGTGGCCATCGTGTCCATGGCGACCCAGGTGATCAGCGGCCAGCCGTTCGAGATCTCGCCGTTGATGTAGGCCGGCCAGTTGCGGCGCGGGTTCTTCGAGAAACGCTCGTCGCCCATCATCTGCTTGGCGACCGCGTAGTCGTGCACCGACCAGGCGAGGACACCGTCCTGCAGTTCGACGCGGGCGATGGGGCCCTGCTCACGCAGGCGCTTCGTTTCCCCGTGGGTGTCGGCGCCCTCGGGATCGAGACGGTACGGGCAGACTCCGTTTGTCATGGGACATGACCTCCAACAGGGGTCCGTTAGGATTGGCCTGAAAATCGAGCAGAAAACGTCGGCGTCCGCCAATTCAGCGTCGTTCGGAATATGTCGGCACCGCGCCGGACGGCTCGATCGTTCCCCACGCTAAGCGCCTAGTACGCGCTTCGACATCTTCTTGATTGCGGCTCAGGGACATCCCTGCCGGACGACTGCCCGGCCCGCGACAGCCGCGAATCCCGCACGCCGCAAGAAGCCCCACGACGTCCTCGCGTGGCACCGTATGGGCACCGCGACCCGCGGCGTGGCCCCTGGGCGCGCCGCGCGACACCACGGAGGGGCGATGGCGGAGCTCGTAGCGGTCACCGGGGCCGAAGGCTTCATCGGCTCCCACCTCGTCGAGGAGCTGGTCCGACGGGGACACCCGGTCCGGGCGATGGTGCAGTACAACTCGTTCGGCGCGGCCGGCTGGCTCGACCACCTCGACGCCGAGGTGACCGCCCGGGTCCAGGTCCACCCGGGCGACATCCGGGACCAGCAGTCGGTGCAGGCCCTGGTGGACGGGGCGGAGGTCGTCTACCACCTGGCGGCGCTCATCGCGATCCCGTACTCCTACCAGGCACCCCGGTCCTACCTGGACACCAACGTGATCGGCACGGCGAACGTCCTCGACGCCGTCCGCGCGGCCGGCAGCGCCAGACTGGTGCACACCTCGACGAGCGAGACCTACGGCACGGCCCGCAGCGTGCCCATCGCCGAGTCGCACCCGTTGCAGGCGCAGTCGCCGTACGCGGCCACCAAGGTGGCCGCCGACAAGCTCGTCGAGGCGTACCACCTCAGTTTCGCGCTGCCCGCGGTGACGCTGCGGCCCTTCAACACGTACGGCCCGCGGCAGTCGGCCCGGGCCGTCATCCCGACCATCGTCACCCAGCTCGCCGCAGGCGCCCGCGAGATCAGCCTCGGCGCGCTCGACCCGACGCGGGACTTCACCTTCGTCACCGACACGGTCGAGGCGTTCCTGTCCGTGGGGACCGCGCCTGCGTCGGCCGTCGTGGGGGAGGTCTTCAACGCCGGCACGGGCGACGAGGTGTCGATCGGACAGCTCGCCACCGACCTGGTACGCCTGACCGGCGTCGACGCGACGGTGGTGGGCGACCCGCGCCGCATCCGGCCGAAGGACTCCGAGGTGATGCGCCTGGTGTGCGACGCCACGAAGCTGCGCGACCGCACCGGCTGGCGGCCCCGGGTGGACCGGGAGGCCGGGCTGCGGCGCACCGTCGACTGGTTCCGTGACCCCGCGAACCTGGCCGGATACCGGCCCGGACGCTACGACCGGTAGGGGGTGAGGGTCATGCACGCGGTGATCCTGGCCGGCGGCAAGGGCATCCGGCTGCGGCCATACACCAGTCGGCTGCCCAAGCCGCTGGTGCCGATCGGCGACGAGTTCTCCATCCTGGAGATCGTGCTGAGCCAGCTCGCCCAGCAGGGCTTCTCCGGCGTGACGCTGGCCATCGGCTACCTGGGGCATCTCATCCGCGCCTTCGTCGGCGACGGCAGCCGCTGGAACCTGACGATCGAGTACGTGACCGAGGAGGAACCGCTGGGCACCATGGGCCCGGTGCGTGGCACGCTCGACCGGCTGCCCGAGCACTTCCTGGTGATGAACGGCGACGTCCTCACCGACATCGACTACGCCGACGTGCTGCGCCGCCACAGCGGCAACGGTGCCCCGCTGACCGTGGCCACCTACCGCCGCGAGGTCCGCATCGACTTCGGTGTGCTGTCCACCGCCGAGAGCAGGATCGTGCACTTCGTCGAGAAGCCCACCATCGACTACCAGGTCAGCATGGGCATCTACGGCCTGAGCCGGTCCACGTTGCAGCCGTACACCGTGGGTGTGCCCTTCGGCTTCGACGACCTGGTGCTGGACCTGCTGGCCCGCGGCACGCCGCCCGTCGAGTACGCCTTCGACGGCTACTGGCTCGACATCGGCCGCCCCGACGACTACGACCGCGCCAACGCCGAGTTCGACTCGATCAAGGGCCACCTGCTGAAGGGGGCATGATGCGCGTCGTCCTCACCGGCGCGGGCGGTTTCATCGGCCGGCACGTGTGGCGGGCGCTGACCGACGCGGGGGCCCGGGTCACCACGGTCGGACGGCGTGCCCTGCCCGACTCCGACCGGCACGCGTGCCTCGACGTGAAGCCGTCCACCGGTGCCGACCTGACCGCGTTGCTCGCCGCCGAACGCACCCCGGTGGTGCTCGTCAACTGCGCCGGCACCACCGGGGCCGACGTTGCGGCCCTGGCGGCCGGTAACGTCGCACTGCCGGCGACCCTGGTCGCGGCGGCGGCCCGTGCCGGCGTACCCGCTCGGCTGGTGCACCTCGGCTCCGCCGCCGAGTACGGGCCGGTGGAGCCGGGCAGCTCGGCCCGGGAGGGCGACCCGGTGCGCCCTGTGGGCTGCTACGCGCGCAGCAAGCTCGCCGGTACCCGCATCGTCGGCGCGGCGGCCCGCTTCGGGCTCGACGCGGTGGTGCTGCGGGTGACCAACCCGGTCGGCCCCGGAGCCCCCACGGACAGCCTGTCGGGGACGCTGGTCGCCCAGATCAGGCGTGCCCGCGACCACGGTGGACCCGTACGCATCGGTGGGGTCACCGCCGTGCGGGACTTCGTCGACGTGCGCGACGTGGCGGCGGCGGTGGTCGCGGCCACACGGGCGCCCGCACTGGTCGAGCCCGTGCTCAATGTGGGCAGCGGCCGGGCCACGACCGTCCGGGAGTTGGTCGACACCATGCTCGACGTGAGCGGCTACCGCGGCGAGGTGCGCCACGACGGCGGCGGATCGGCCCGGTCGGCGGCGGTGCCGTGGCTGCGGGCCGACATCGGCGCGGCGGTCCGGGTGCTGGGCTGGCGGCCCGCCACCGACCTGCGGACCACCCTCACCGACCTGTGGCGGCACGCGACGTGACGGCCGCCCCCGACCCGCCGCCTGAGCACCGACGACCCCGCGGCGGGGCGTACCCCGACACCGATGGAGAGGACCACCCATGACTTCCGTGACGCACGACCCGCCACTGGCCGCCGCGCCAGCCGGGGAACCGACACCGGCACCCCCGCAGCGGGGCGGGTGGCCGGCCCGGCTCGCGCTCGCCGGCGTCTGCCTGCTGGCCGGTCTGCTGTACGTGTGGGACATCGGGGTCAGCGACTACGGCAACTCGTACTACTCCGCCGCGGTCAAGTCCATGACCACCAGCCCGACCAACTTCCTGTTTGGCGCGTTCGACCCGTACGGCGTGGTGTCCACCGACAAACCGCCGATGAGCCTGTGGCCCCAGGCCCTGTCCGTGCTGGTGTTCGGCTTCCACAGTTGGGCCCTGCTGCTGCCGCAGGTGATCGAGGGGGTGCTCGCGGTCTTCCTGCTGCACCGCGCGGTGCGGATCTGGGCGGGGGAGCGGGTGGCGCTGCTCGCGGCGTTGATCCTGGCCGTCACCCCGATCACCGTCGCCATCAACCGGGACAACAACACCGACGCGCTGCTGGTGCTGCTGCTGGTCGCGGCCGCGTACACGTTCACCCGCGCGGTGCACGTCGACGTGGACCGCAGCCGCACGTGGTGGCTGATGTCGACGGCGTTCCTGATCGGCTGCGGCTTCCTGACCAAGTGGATGGAGGCGTGGCTCGTGGTGCCGGGCTTCGCGTTGGCGTACCTGCTGGGCAGCACCACCCCGGTGCGGCGGCGGATCACCGACCTGCTGGCCGCGGGCGGGGTGCTGACGGTCTCCTCGTTCTGGTGGCCGGCGCTGCACGACCTGTGGCCGGGCGAACGCCCCTACATGGGCGCGAGCACCAACGGCCTGGCCATGCAGGTGATCTTCGGCTACAACGGCTTCGGCAAGATCTTCGACTTCGGTCAGGAGTACAACGGCTCGGGCATCAACGTGGCCCTCAGCATGGTCGGCATGGGCGGCGGCATCCCCCACCTCAACCGGATGTTCATCCCCGAGGTGGGCGGCCAGATCTCCTGGCTGCTGCCGTTCAGCCTGCTCGTGCTGGCCGCCGTGGGCGCGGCCGGGTACCGCCGGCTGTGGCACCGACTGCCCGGCGACCGGCTGGAGCGCAACGGCTGGCTGGTGTGGGGCTCCTGGATGCTCGTCACGATCCTCGTCTTCAGCTTCGTGCAGGGCATCTGGCACCCGTACTACACGACGCTGCTGGGCCCGGCGGTCGCCGCGGTGTCGGCGGCCGGCCTCGCCGTGCTGTGGCGGTGGTACCGGCAGGCCCCCGACCTGCGGTGGACGCTGCTGCCGCTGGCGATCGTCCTCACCGCCGCCTGGGCCGTCGAGCTGTCCTCCCGGGACGCCTCGTGGCACGGCTGGACCCGCTGGGTGGTGCTGCCCGCGGCGGCCGTGGCGGTGGTGGGTCTCGCGCTGGCCCGCCGGGGCGGGCAGGGAGGTGCCCTGGCCCGTCCGGCGCTGGCACTCGGGGTGGCGGCGATGCTGTTGACCCCGACGGTGTGGTCGGTGGGCACCGCCGTCGAGCACGGCACCAACGGTGGTTTCCCCTCGGCCGGCCCGCCGAACGACGCCTTCAACGCGCTGCTGCGCGGTGAACTCGCGCCGGACGCGTCGTTCCCCGCCATGCCGCCGGGCATGGCGATGCCGCCCGGCGCGCCCCTGCCCCCCGGGATGGAGGCACCGCCGGAGATGCCGTTCCCGCCGGGCATGGAGCTGCCCGACCTGGACGACCTGCCGAAGGGCCCGCCGCGGGTGGGCGGCCTCGGCGGCCCCGACCTCACCGACGAGAAGCGGGCCATCCTCGACTACGCGGTACGCAACTCCGGCGACGCGGACATCGCCCTGGCCGTCGAGGGCGGCGGGCTGGCTGCCGCGGCGTTCATCATCAACAGCGAGGCCACGGTGATCGGCATGGGTGGCTACCTGGGCGCCGACGACGCGCCGTCGGTCGACCAGCTCCAGCGCTGGGTGGCGCAGGGCAAGCTCAGGTACGTGCTGTCGGCCGCGCCGGGCGATCGCCGGCTGGGTGGGATCGCCGGGATGGGAGGCGAGGTGCAGCAGCAGCGGGTGCCGTGGGTGCAACGCAACTGCCAGGTCGTCGACCCGGCGGAGTACGGCGGCACCTCCTACGAACCGGGCACGCCGTTGCTGATCCCCAGCTTCGCCGACGCCGCCCTCTACCGGTGCGGGCAGTGACATGCGGTCCACGGAGATCCGCCGGCTGACCGACGTCGAGGACCGCCACTGGTGGTTCCGGGAGAAGCGCAGCATCCTCGCCCGGGAGCTGCGTCGCCTCGGCGCGCCGGGGCGGGCCCTCGACATCGGGGCTGCCGGCGGTGGCAACAGCCGCGTCCTGCGCGACCATGGCTGGCGGGCGGTGGCCGCGGACCTCAACGAGACCGCCGTGACGATCGCCCGTGAGCGGGGCCTGGATGCCGTCCACGCCGACGCCCGGGACCTGCCCTGGGAGGACGGCACCTTCGACCTGGTGACCGCCTTCGAGGTGCTGGAGCACATCAAGGAGGACGACGTCGCAGCGGCGGAGATCCACCGGGTGCTCCGCCCCGGCGGCGTCGCCCTGGTCACCGTCCCCGCCGACATGCGGCTGTGGTCCGCCCACGACGAGGCGGTGCACCACGTCCGCCGCTACGACCGGGCCGGCCTGACCCGGGTCGTCGCCGGGTCGGGCCTGGTCGTCGACCGGGTGTGGAGCTGGAACGTGCTGCTGCGGCCGCTGATCGCCGCGTACCGGCGGCGGTCCACCGGCAGCGACATCGACGACCCGCCGCCCGCCCTGGTCAACGCGGCGCTGCGGGGGATCCTGGTCGCCGAGCGGCACCTGCCGTTGGGTTCGCTGCCCGGCGTCTCCCTGATCCTGCGGGCCCACCGGCCCGCCACCGGGCCCCCTGCGTCGCCGGGGCCAGGGCTCTGACGCGACGGTGCCCGGCCCCCGCTCGGGGGGCCGGGCACCGTCGTCGCCCGGACCGGACGTCAGGCAGCCGCCGCCGTCGCGGCGACGTACGCGCGCAGCGCCTTCTTGTCGACCTTGCCCAGCGGCGTGACCGGCAGCTCGTCGACCTCCACCAGCCGCTCGGGCAGCTTGAACCGGGCCATCCCGGCAGCCAGCATCGCCGACCGCACGTCGGCGAGCGCCACGGCGCCACCCGGCCGGAGCACCACGACCAGGCACACCCGCTCGCCGAGCTCAGGGTCGGGCATCGCCACGGCCGCGGCCTGCTCGACGTCGTCGAGCCCTCGCGCGACGTTCTCGATCTCCTCGGCGTGGATCTTCTCGCCGCCCCGGTTCACCACGTCCTTCTCCCGGCCGACCACCACGAGGTTGCCCTCCGGCGTACGGCGGACCACGTCCCCGGTGCGGTACCAGCCGTCGACGAACACGTGCCGGTCGTGTTCCGGGGTGTCGTAGTAGCCGCGCAGGGTGTAGGGGCCCTGGGTGAGCAGCACGCCCGGCTGCCCCACCGGAACCGGCACGCCGCGCTCGTCGACGATGCGGATCTCGTCGTCCGGGCAGACGGGCCGCCCCTGGGTGTGGTGCACCACCTCGGGCGGATCGTCGAGTCGGGTCATGCAGAGCAGCCCCTCGGCCATCCCGAAGACCTGCTGCAGGGTGCAGCCGAAGGCCGGCCCGATCAGACCTGCCACGGCCGGGTCGAGCCGGGCCGCGCCCACCTGGAGCAGCCGCAGCGAACCGACGTCCGTGCCCGGGTACTCCTCCAGGTGCCGCAGCCAGCGTTGCACGATCGCGGGAACCACCGATGTGGCGGTGACCTCCTCCCGCTCGATCAGGCCCAGGGCCACCTCCGGCGTGGTCGACGGGGCGACCACCACCCGGCCGCCGGCGAGCAGGGTGCCCAGCACCCCGGGGCCGGTGTTGGGGAAGCCGTGACCCAGGGGAAGGACCGCCAGGTACCTGCTGTCGGGCCCGAACCGGCACAGCTGCACGGCCCGCTTGACCATGTACGTCAGGTCGTTGTGGGTGCGGGGGATGAGCTTCGGCACCCCCGTCGTCCCGCCGGAGAGGATCAGCATGGCGACGGCGTCACCGCTGGGCGCGGCGGCGTCCAGCTCGGCCGCCGAGGTGCCCGGATCAGCCGCGGGCGCGCACAGCTCCGCCAGGCTCAGGCTGCCCGGCCGTACGTCGTCCCCGGCCACCACGACGTGCGCGGCGTACGGGCTCTCGGCGACGATCCGGTGGGCCATCGCCTGGTGGTCGAAGTCCCGGTACACGTCGGGCACCACGACGGCGCGGGCCTGCGTGTGCGCGACCAGGCCGCTGAGTTCGCGCTCCCGGTGCTGGGGCAGCGCCCAGACGGGCAGGACGCCGAGGCGCAGGCACGCCACCGTCGTCACCACGTGCTCCCACCGGTTCGGCAGCTGCACCACGACCCGGTCGTCGGGGCGCAGCCCCAGCGCGGCCAGCCGGGTGGCCGCGCCGTCGGCGCGGGCCAGCAACTCCCGGTACGTCATGCGGGTCGACCCGTCGACGAGGCACACCGCGTCGGGGGTCCGGCGGGCGGCGTCGGCGAGGTGCTGGCCCAGTGAGCGCCCCTCCCAGTAGCCGCGAGCCACGTACCGGGCGGCGAGTTCGCCCGGCCACGCGACGGTCCCGCGTCGACTCGGCTTCACCGCTGTCTCTGCCATCGGTCGCTCCTTGCGGCGCTGGTTCTGGCGACCCCCGCGAGGGTCGTTCTTCCCGGCAGCCTATGGACACTTCCCACGCCGGTCGTCTCGCCGATTGCGCACTGCTCAGCGCCATCCGGGCACGCCGCACGCCAAGAGTTGAGGCGACCTCCCACGCGGACAGAAACTGTCGCTTAATGGTCGACCCGCTTCGGGTGAGCTTCTCGCCGAATCCGCCGAAAGGCGCGAGCGACACCGTGGCCAGAGACCGTATTCGTGTCCGTTCCGTGAATCGAAGAGGGTGCGGGGACTTGAGTGAGAACGCAGCATCCGAAGACGCCGTAGCCATCATTGGGATGAGTTGCAGATTCGCCCCAGACCTCGACTCTCCACAGAAGTTCTGGGAATTTCTGCTCGCCGGTCGAACGGCCGTCGGGGAGATGCCGGAGAAGCGCTGGAAGCCGTACGCCGCGAGTAGCCCGCAGGCCACGGCCATCATGCGGGAGACGACCCTTCGCGGCGCGTTCCTCGATGACATCGAGGGATTCGACGCGGACTTCTTCGGCATATCGCCCCGTGAGGCGGACTTCCTGGATCCGCAGCAGCGGTTCATGCTGGAGCTGGCCTGGGAGGCACTGACCGACGCGGGGATCCCGCCGATGTCGCTGGGCGGCACCGACGCCGGTGTCTACGTGGCGGCCAACTCCAACGACTATGGTCGCCGCCTCCTGGAGGACATCCCGCGTACTGGGGCGTACGCGGTCAACGGCACCACCTACTACGGCATCGCCAACCGGGTGTCGTACTTCCTGGACCTGCGTGGGCCCAGCATGGCGGTGGACACCGCCTGCGCCGGCTCGCTGACCGCGCTGCACCTGGCCAGCCAGGCACTGCGTACCGGGGAGACACCGCTGGCCATCGTCGGTGGCCTCAACATCATGGCCACGCCCGCCCTCAACGTCGCCCTCGACGCCGCGGGCGCGATGTCCCCCGACGGCCGCAGCAAGGCCTTCGACAAGGACGCCGACGGCTACGGCCGGGGCGAGGGCGCGGGCGTGGTGGTGCTGAAGCTCCTCGCCGACGCCCGCCGCGACGGCGACCCGGTGCTCGCCGTGATCCTCGGCAGCGTCGTCTCCCAGGACGGCCGATCCGACGGCATGATGGCGCCCAACGCCGAGGCCCAGGAGCACATGCTGCGCCAGGCGTACGGCCGCATCGGCGTGGCGCCGGGCACGGTCGACTACGTGGAGGCCCACGGTACGGGCACCCCGACGGGTGACGGCAAGGAACTCGAAGCCCTGATCAAGGTCTTCGGCCCCGGCCGGCCCGCCGAGCAACCCTGCCTGGTCGGGTCCGTCAAGCCGAACGTCGGCCACGTCGAGGGCGGCTCGGGCATCACCGGCCTGATCAAGACGGTGCTGGCCCTGCGGCACGAGCAGATCCCGCCGAGCCTGCACAGCGAACCGAACCCGGACTTCGACTGGGACGGCTCCGGCCTGCGACTGGTCGACCGGCCGACGCCCTGGCCGGTCAACGGCCGGGCCCGGCGTGCCGGCATCTCCAGCTACGGCGTCGGTGGGACCATCGCCCACCTCGTCATCGAGGAGAGCCCCGAGCGGGCGGCGGAGAAGCCGGCCGCCGCGACGGCGGCGGGCACCCGCGCGGTGTTCCCCGTCTCGGCGATGTCGGAGGCGGGGCTGCGCGGGATGGCCGGCGCGGTGGCCGACTGGCTGGACGCCCACCCCGACGCCGACCTCGGCTCGGTCGGGCACACCCTGGCCCGACGTCGTTCGCACCTGACCCAGCGGGCCGCCGTGGTCGCGGACTCGACCGCCCAGCTCGCCGAGCGGCTGCGCACCCTGGCCGACGGCCGGACCGGGCCGGGGATCGCCTCGGCGCGGGTCGTGGCCGGGCACCAGGGTGGGGTGGTGTGGGTGTTCTCCGGGCACGGCGCCCAGTGGCCCGGCATGGGGCGCGGCCTGCTGGCCGAGGATGCCGCGTTCGCCGCGACGATCGACGAGCTGGCCGACGTGTTCCGCGAGGAACTCGGCTGGACCCCCCGGGAGGCGATCCTGGCGGGCGGCCCGTGGACCGCGGCGCACGTGCAGGCGCTGACCTTCGCGGTGCAGGTGGCCCTGGCCGCGTCGTGGCGCAGCCGGGGCGTCGAACCGGCCGCGGTCGTCGGACACTCGGTGGGTGAGATCGCCGCCGCGGTGGCGGCGGGCTCCCTGGACCTGCTGGCGGCGGCGCGGTTCGCCTGCCGGCGGGCCGCCGCCCTGCAGCGGCTGGAGGGACGCGGCGGCATGGCCATGGCGTCCGTGCCGTTCGAGGAGGCACACCGGCGGCTGGCCGGGCGGACGGGCGTCGAGGCGGCGATCTCCGCCAGCCCGCACTCCACGGTGATCTCCGGCGACCGGGAGGCGCTCGACGAGGTCGTCGCCGCGTGGCGTGCCGACGGCCTGGACCTGCGGCCCGTCGACACCGAGATCGCGTTCCACAGCTGGCACGTCGACGAGGTCGTCGACGAGGTGGCCGAGGCCGCCCGCGCGCTGGCACCGCGACCGCCGTCGGTGCCGCTGTACAGCACGGCCCTGGACGACCCGCGGTCGTCGGCACCGCGCGACAGCGACTACTGGGCGGCGAACCTGCGTCGACCGGTGCGCTTCGCCGAGGCGGTGCAGGCTGCCGTCGAGGACGGTCACCGGCTGTTCATCGAGGTGTCCTCCCACCCCGTGGTGACGCACTCCGTCGGCGAGACCCTGGACCACCTCGACATCGAGGACGCCAAGGCCGTCGGCACGCTGCGGCGCGGGACCGACGAGGTCGACACCCTGCTGGGCAACCTGGCGGTCGGGTACTGCCACGGCGCGACCGTCGACTGGTCGCGCGGCAACCCCGACGGTGCGCTGGTGGCCCTGCCGGGTGCGGCCTGGCAGCACCGGCCGTACTGGATCTTCCCCGAGGACGCGCCCGAGGCGGGCCTCGGTGGGGGTCACGACCCCAGCCGGCACAGCCTGCTGGGCGGCCGGCGCACCGTCAGCGGCACTCCCGCCCGCGAGGTGTGGCAGACCCGCCTCGACATGGACACCCGCCCCTACCCGCAGAGCCACGGCCTGGTCGGGGTGGAGGTCACCCCGGCGGCGTCCATCATCAACACCTTCGTCGAGGCGGCCGGTGGGCAGGAACAGCGTCCGGCGCTGACCGACATCGTGCTGCGCACGCCGCTGGCCGTGCAGCCGCCCCGGGTGGTGCAGATCGTCCGCGAGGACCGGCTGCTCTCCCTGGCGACCCGGGTCACCGACACCTCCACCTCCGACGACGCCGACGAGTGGATCACCCACACCACCGCCGGGATCGAGCTGGGCGTGCCGCAGCCGACCGGGCGGGTCGACGTCGAGGCCCTGCGGGCCCGCCTGGGCGAGGGTTCCTGGAGCTGGGTGGACGAGCTGTTCCGGGGCATGGGCGTGGAGGGCTACGCCTTCCCGTGGGACCTCGACGAGTTCCGCCGTGACGACGACGAGCAACTCGCCGTCCTGACCATCGAGCCCGCCCCCGCGACCCGGGCGAGCAGCTGGGCGCACGTCATCGACGGTGCCCTGACCATCAGCGCCGTGGTGGTGGCCCCGCCCGACGCCTCCGTGCTGTGGATGTCGAAGTCCATCGACCGGGTGGCCTTCCACGGGGAGCCGCCGGCCCGCATCTACGTGCACAGCCGGCGTTCGCCGCGATCCCCGTCGGACTCGGTGGACGTGCAGGTGGCCGGTGAGGACGGCCGGATCGTCTGCGAGGTCACCGGTTTGCGCTTCGCGGCCGTCGACCACCTGGGCACCGCCGTGCTGCCGCGCGACCTGGTGCACGAGGTCGCCTGGCGTCCGCTCGCGCCGACCACCGCCGGTGCCGAACTCGGCCAGGTCGTTCTCGTCGGTGACCCGGAGGCCACGGGCCTGCTGGCGGCGCAGTTCGACGAGGCCGGGGTGCGCTGCCTGCGGGTCGCCTCGGAGCCGTCCGGGGACGACTGGAGCCCGGCGCTGCCGCCGGAGGCGCTCGGCCGGGCCGGCACCGTCCTCGTGGTGCCGTCCGCCCCGCGTGACGGCGAGCCGCTGGAGCGGGCCACGGAACGGGCGGCGTGGATGTTGGTGCGTACCGTGCAGCGGCTCATCGAGGAGGCGGCACAGGCTCCCGGTGGGGGCGCCGCGCAGCGGGTGTGGTGCCTGACCCGCGGGGTACGCGCCGCCGGCCGCGAGGAGTCGCTGGCGTTCGCGCCGCTGTGGGGCATCGCCCGCATCGTGGCCGGTGAGCATCCGGAGCTGTGGGGTGGCCTGGTCGACACCGACGTCGTCGAGGCCGACCTCGCCGCCCGGCTGCTGCCCGTGCTGACCGGCCCGGCCGGGGCCGAGGACGTCGTGTCGCTGACCGCGCACGGCGCTGAGGTGGCCCGGCTGACCCCGATCGAGCGCAGCGCCGACGGGACCCCGTTGCAGTGCTCGCCGTCCGGCACCGTGCTCGTCACCGGTGGTCTCGGCGCGCTCGGCCTCGAGGTCGCCCGGTGGCTGGTCGACCGGGGTGCGCGGCGGCTGCTGCTCACCGGCCGGCGAGGGCTGCCGCCCCGCGCGGAGTGGGACTCCGTGGGCGATCCGAAGGTGCGCCGCCAGATCGACAGCGTGCTCGCCATCGAGGCGCTCGGGGTGACCGTCAGCGTCGTCGCGCTGGACATCACCGACCCCGAGGCGGTCGCCGCGACGCTGGCGCCGGGCGCGGTCGGGCTGCCGCCGATCCGGGGCATCGTGCACGCCGCCGGTGTGGTCAACGACGACCTGGTGGACAAGGTGGACCTGGCGGGGCTGCGCGAGGTGCTGGCTCCGAAGGTCACCGGGGCGCTGGTGCTGCACCGCCTGTTCCCGCCCGGCAGCCTGGACTTCTTCGTGCTGTTCTCCTCGTGTGGCCAGTTCGCCCGGCTGTCCGGGCAGACCAGCTACGCGGCGGCCAACTCGTTCCTCGACGCCCTGGCGGCGCACCGCAACGTCGGTGGCCACACCGACACCGTCAGCCTCGGCTGGACGTCCTGGCGGGGCCTGGGTCTGTCGGAGAACATCTCGACGACGATGGTGGAGGCCAACTCCCGCGGCCTGGAGGCGGTCTCCGTGGCGGAGGCGTTCCGGGCCTGGGCGTTCGGCGACCGTTTCAAGGCGAGCTACCAGGCCATCCTGCGGGTGCTGCCGACGCCGCCGCAGATCCCGCGGCTGCCGATGTTCCGCGAGCTCACCGCACCCGACGAGGCCACCACGGCCGGTGTCGGGCAGGGCTTCACGCTCGACGTCGACGGGCTCGACGAGGAGGCCGCGCGGGAGGCGGTCACCGCCGACGTCCGCGAACAGGTGGCCACCGAGCTGAACCTCGACCCGACGGACGTGGAACTGAAGCGTCCGCTGGTGGAACTCGGCGTGGACTCGGTCATGACGGTCGCGCTGCGGGTGCGCCTGCAGCGACGCTACGGCCTGGACCTGCCCCCGACGATCCTCTGGGCCCGACCGACCGTGGCCGCGCTCTCCGAGCACGTCCACGACAGCCTGCGGCCGCGCGTCGAGGCCGCATGACACACCGCGAGACCGCACCCCGACCGCCGGGGGCGGACAGGACGGAAGGACCGAACCGATGACCATGACCGAGCAGACCGAGCCGGCGGTGACCGACGCGGACAAGGCCGCGGTCGCCGGGCTGACGCAGCGCATCGTCACGGCGTGGGCCGGACAAGACGCCGATGCCTTCGCCCGCGTCTTCACCGAGGACGGCACGATGATCCTGCCGGGTGTGTACTGCCGGGGCCGCCAGGAGATCCAGGCCTTCATGACCGGTGCCTTCGCCGGCCCCTACCAGGGCACCCGGGTCACCGGGCAGCCGTTCGACGTCCGCTTTCTCGGCGCGGACATCGCGTTGCTGCTCACCCAGGGCGGCGTCATGGCACCGGGGGAGACCGAGGTGGCGCCGGAGCGCGGCGTGCGGGCGTCCTGGCTGGCCGTCAAGCGGCAGGGCGAGTGGCAGCTGGCTGCGTACCAGAACAGTCCGCTGAACTGACGACGGCGGGGGTCGCCGCCCTGCGGCGGCGACCCCCACGGACGTCGGTGTGCCATCCTCGCGGTGACCCCTCGATCCCGGGGCGTAGTCAACCGTCCTTTCAGGAGGCAGAGATGAGCAAGGCTTTCGTGGTCCGCTACGAGATGCGGCCGGACACCGCCGACACCAACCAGGCGCTGGTGGAGAACGTCTTCCGCGAGCTGGCGGAGAAGGCACCCGAGGGCATCCGGTACGCCTCGTTCCGGCTCGCCGACGGCGTGACCTTCGTCCACGTCGGAGTGATGGACGACGACGCGGCCGCATTGACCGACTTCGCCGCCTTCGCCGAGTTCGGGAAGGGCTTCGGTGATCGGGCCGCCGGTCAGCCCGTGGCCAGCGGCGCGACATTGGTGGGCTCGTACGGGTTCATTCCATGACAGGCCCCGGCCCGACGACCTGGCCGGCCACGGCGCGCGACGGCGCCGTGGCCGTCCCGGCCCTCGACGATGCCGGGGCCGGCCCGCCCATCGAGGGTGACCTCAGCGTGGCCGAGGCCGACCTGGCCCGCGCGGCGCGGGACTTCGGCAACCAGGAGGTCCGCCGCCCCCGGGCCGTGCTGCGGCCGGCCGGCGCGGCCGACGTGGCGGCCGTCGTCCGCCACGGCCGGCGGCGCGGCGTGCCGGTGGTGCCACGCGGCGGCGGGCACTCCGTCGACGGGCAGACCCTGGTACGGGACGGCATCGTCGTCGACACGAGCAGCCTCGTCACCGTCGGCGTCGCCCGTGGCGACCGGATCGACGTGGCCGCCGGGGCGCGCTGGCGTGACGTGCTCGCCGCGACCCTGCCGGTGGGGCTGGTGCCGCCGGTGCTGCCCGACCATCTCGACCTGACCGTCGGCGGAACCCTGTCCGTCGGCGGGATCGGCGGCACCAGCCACCGGTACGGCTGCGTGGCCGACCACGTCCACGACCTCGACGTCGTCACCGCCGACGGCGACCTGGTCGACTGCTCGCCCCGGCGGCACGCCGCGCTCTTCGACGCCGTGCGGGGAGCCCAGGGACGGCACGGGGTGATCACCCGGGCGACCCTCGCCCTGGTGCCCGCCCCCGGCACCGTGCGCGGATACGAGCTCAGCTACGACGACCTCGGGCCGTTCCTCGCCGACCAGCGTCGGCTCGTCGACGGCGGAGAAGTCGACCACGTCCTCGGTCACGCCCGACACGTCGACGGCGTGGGCTGGCGGTACCAGCTGGAGGTGGCCGTCTTCGATCCCGGCGGGCCGGACGACACGGTCCTGCCCGACGGGCTGCGCGACGACCGGTCCCGGCGGCACGCGCGGACGGTGGCGCCCGGCGACTTCCTCGACCGGTTCGCTCCCGTCGCCGCGCGACTGCGCGAGGACGGGTCCTGGTGGCATCCCCACCCAAGGTGCACGCTCCTGCTTCCGGGGCGGCACGCGGAGGAGTTCGTCGCCGGTACGCTGCGCGACCTCGGCCCGCGCGACGTCGGCCCTGACGGTGGGGTGCTGCTCTATCCGATCCCGACGGTCCGGCTGCGGGCCCCGAACGTGCCCACCGCACGCGACGAGGTCACCGTGGTGTTCGGACTGCTGCGTACCGCCCCGTCCGGCGACGCCGAGGCACTGGCGCGGATGCGCCGGCACAACGAGGAGCTGCTCGGCGAGGTCCGGCGTCTCGGTGGGGCCGCCTACGCGTACCGCCGGCCCGCGTCGCCCCCGCGAGGGGCCTGACCACCAACACGATCCGAGAGGGCAGACGCGTGACAGACCAGCAGGAAAGCACCGCCGAGCCGTCCGTGCCGACCGACCGGCCGGGGGAGGTGACGACCGGATCTCCCCGGCTGGACGAACTGGCGGCCGTGGCCCTGGACCCGGACCCGCTGCCGTTCGCCCGGCTGGTGAAGCGGACTCCCGCGGGCGAACTGCGGGAGCTGATGCACAGCGTGCAACGCCGCCGGGTGCTCGACGACCTCCTCGGCCGGATGCCCGACGTGTTCCGGGCGGACCGGGCGGGCAGCCTGGCGGCGGTGATCCACTGGCGCATCGGCGACCGGCCGGACGGCGCGGTCGACACGTACCAGATGGTCATCTCCGGCGGTGCCTGCGTGCTGTCGCCGGCCGTCGACCGTGACCCGACGCTGACCCTGACCCTCGGCGCGGTCGACTTTCTCAGCATGGTCACCGGCAACGCCCACGCGGTCATGTTGGTGATGCGCGGCAGGTTGAAGACCCGCGGCGATCTTGCCCTGACCGCCAAGTTCCCGACCCTGTTCGATCCGCCGAAGGCCTGAGCGCCTGCCCGGACCCCGCGGTCCGTCCCACCGCAGCGGGAGCGGAGGGGCGGACCGCGGTCCGCTCAGCCCTTGGACACGCCCGGGCCGTCGGCGGGCGACGGCCCGCTGGCGGGGCGACGCATCATCAGGTGCACCAGCAGGGCGAGGAGAATCGCACACCAGGCCATCGACAGGCCGGAGTAGCCGAAGGCGGCGACCATCAGCCCCGCCGACAGCGCGCCGAGCGCGGCGGCGAGCTGAACGAGGAAGTCGGAGGCACCCTGCGCCATCGTCCGTAGCTGTCCCTCGGCGGCCGAGGTGATCAGGACGGAGCCGGCGAGGTAGCCGGCCGACCAGCCGATCCCGAGCAGCACCAGCCCGATCCCGACCATCACGATGTCGCCCTCCGGCGACAGGGCCAGCACGACGGCGGAGGAGACCAGGATGCCGAGGCTCGTCACCAGCAGTGGGAAGGTGCCGAGCCGGTCGGCCAGGTAGCCGACCAGGGGACCCGGGATGTACATGGCGGCGGTGTGCGCGCCGATCACCAGCCCGATCGCGGTGAGGGTGGTGGTGCCGTGGCTCATGTGGATCGGGGCCATGTTCATCAGCGAGATCATCGTGGCGTGTACGGTGACCACCACCGCGATGCCCTGGCGGATGCGCGGGCCCCGCAGGCTCTCGACCAGCGCGCGGCGGGTGTCGAGCTTCTCCCGGACCTTCTCCCGGCCCAGCGAACGCGCCAGCAGCAGCGGATCGGGGCGCAGGGTCACCAGCACGAGGGTGCCGGCCACGGCCAACCCGACGCCCACGGCGGCGAACGGCGCGGTGAACTCGGCGAGCCGGTCGCCGCCGAGCTGCTCCACCCCGCCCGAGAGCGGGGGCCCGATCACCGAACCGGCGATGGCACTCCAGGACAGCAGCCCCATGGTGCGCCCGATGCGGTCGGCGTCGGCCAGGTCGGTCACGCCGAAGCGGGCCTGGAACCCCGCCGCCAGCGCCGCGCCGACGGCGACCGCCCCGACGAGCAGCAGCGGGTAACTGGACAGTGAGGCGCTGATGACCACCAGGGCCGAGCCGGCTGCCCCGGTCAGGTAGCCGGTGGCGATGCCCGCACGGCGGCCCCGGGTGGCGGACAGCGCGGCCAGCGGGATGCTGAACAGCACCCCGCCGCAGAACAGCAGCGCCTGCGCGAAGCCGGCCTGCCCGGCCGACCCGGTCATCCGCTCGGCGATCAGGGAGATGAGCGGGCCGGTCATGGCGAAGACCAGCGCGAACACCGTCTGCACGACGAGCAGGGACGCGACGACCCGGCGCTGCACGCGCCGCAGGTCGACGCCGGCGTCAGGCGCCTCGACGCCCCGGACGAGATCAGAAGTCATGAGCGCTCCTGGTGGTGCGTCGCCGCACCACCGTGGCCGGTGGCGGTCAGGCTGGCTCCTGCAGGGTACGGCTCAGCAGGGCGTCCGGGGCGTCGGCGACGGGGTGCCCGTCGACGCGTCGGGCGGGCACGCCCGCGGCGAGGGCGTAGACGGCGGTCTCGGCGATGCCGTCGACCCCGAGGGTCTCCTCCAGCTCGGAGTCGCGGAAGGCGTCGGTCTGGCAGGGGCCGAGGCCGACGGCCGTGGCGCACAGGGCGAACGTCTGCGCGAGGTGGCCGGTGTTCAGCAGCACCGTGCGCAACATCCGGGCACTGCGGTACTTGAACATCGCGCGCCGCAGGTCGAGGGTGAGGAAGCAGACGAAACCCGCCTCGGTGACCATGCGCTGGCCGAAGGTGAGCCGTTCGAGGTGGGCCTGGTCCAGGTCCCGCGAGATGACTTCGAGGCTGTGGTCGGCGGGCGAGTAGCGGTAGATGCCGGGCGGCACCGACTCGACGTTGCGGACGACGACGTAGCACTCGCTCTCGTGGCGGGCTCCGCCGCAGGGGCTGGTACGGAGCATGAGCCGGCCGAGCAGGCCCGCGTCGAAGAAGTGCATGGGCCCGAAGGCGTAGTGCAGGACGGTGGAGAAGCTGCGCAGCGGCACGGCCTCGCCGGTGTAGTGCCGGTGGGTGCGGCGGGACAGCAGCACGTCGCCGAAGTCGCGGTCCAGGGGCAGGAAGGCGCGGGTGAGCATGATCCGCTCGGCGTCGGGGTTGACCCGGAACGTCGCGGGTGCCGCCCCGCTGGCCCGGATCTGCTCGACGACCGCCGCCCGGTCGGCGGCGACGCCCGGGTCCGACTGGGACTCCTCGAAGCTGATGTACGCCGTGTCCTTCGTGTCGAAGTGGAAGTACGTGGCGGACTGTCCCCACGCCTCCCACTGTCCGAGGACCCGGTCCTCGGTGCCGGTGGCCGCGTCCTCGCGGGTGCGCAGCAGACCCGCCGCCGCGAGTGCGTCGACGGCCTCCTGCACGGATTCCGGGTCGTACCCGTCGAAGCGGGTGGCGACGGTCTGCGGGTCGGTCCAGTCGTCGAACTGGTTCAGGATGTCGAGGGCGGCGCCGTCGACGGCGATGCCGCTCTTCTCGCCGTCGTCCGTACGGTTCAGATAGTCATCGAGCACAAGTTCGCCGTTGACCCAGTACGCCACGAGCGAGCGGGCGCGCCGCAGTTCCATCGCCAATTCCCTTTCGACAGACCGAAGAATGGACAGAGAGAAAGGGGGACGGATGCCCGCCCCCCTTTCTCCCGGAGGACGTCGAGGCGGCGCCTGTTCCGCTCAGGTGGAGCAGTGCTCGGAAAGGCTGGCCAAGACGGTCCGATGCTTGTGCCGGCCCGTGGACCGGCACGCCCTGACTAGGATCAGGTGGCCTTGCAGCCCAGCATCTTCTTGTCGCTGAGGACGGTCTTCTTCACCTTGACCGAAACCTTCTTCATGTTCGCCACCTCCCTCCTCGGAATGACTTGGTGAATATCCTTCACAGGGCGATAAAGCCGAATCAACTTCCAGAATGCTCTGGGTGTGTTCCGGCACACGGCGGCGGGTGTGGCGGGCGTGGTAAGGGCAGGTGTCGCGGCCTGGCGGGGCGGGTCGCCGGCGCGGGGATCAGCCCCGGCTGTGCAGCCGGGCGTCGAGCGCGTCGAGGTCGGGCACGAACCAGACATGACCGCCCTGGTTGGACTCCCGCACCAGGTCACGCAGCGCGGAACTGGCCGCCAGCGGGCCGGAGATGTCCCCGACGACGACCAGCAGGAGCCGGTAGTTGACGAACTTCTGCATGACCTCGCCCGCGAAGCGGGTGCCGAGGGTGAAGAACCGGGCGTCGAGCCGGTGCGCCGGCACGGCCACGGCCTCGGCGCCGAGGAAGGCCGCCCCGATCAGGTCGATCGCGTCCTGTTCGGAGGTGATCGACGGCCCGGCGGGGTCGCACACGAGCACCGGTACGCCGCCCCGCTGCTGGATCTCGTCAGGCATCGCGCGCCTCTCCGTGGCGCAGCCCGTTGCCGGGTTCGAGCACGGCGTCGATCAGGCGTAGCAGTTCGGCGGTGGTGCCGGCGTCACCCAGGACGACGATCTTCATTCGGCCTCGTTCCTCGTCGTGCGCGGTCTGTACGCGCAGGGGGCGGGCAGGGTCGCTGCCCGTGTTCGCTGCGGCGAGCACCACCGTGGCGAGCCGGTCGGCGCCGGCCCGGTCGATGCCGTCGACCTGCACGATGCTGGTCACCTCGGCCGACGTGGTCCGTCGGGCCGGGGGGCGTCCGGTCAGCGCGGCGAGGTCGGCGCGGGCGATGCGGTACTGCTTGCCGATCCGCACGGCGCGCAGCCGGCCGGAGCGGATGTAGCCGCGCACCGTGCGCACGTGCAGCCCTAGCCGCTCGGCCACCTGCTCGACCGAGAACATTTCTTCACTCATCACTCCCTAAACTACTCCACCGATCCAGATATAGGGAAGTATGCGGAGTGCAGCAGATGTCGACGTCGGCCCCGGTCAGGCCGTCGGGCGCACCGCCAGGGCGACCGTCAGGTCGAGCACCGTGCGCGGGTCGGTGAGGCGGTCGCCGTACAGGTCGCGGAGCTGACCCATCCGGTACCGCACGGTCTGCGGGTGGACGAACAGGTCCGCGGCGACGTCGTCGCGCCGGCCCTGGTGCAGCAGCCAGGAACGCAGGGTCTCGGCGAGCCGGTCGGCGGTGGCCGGCGGCAGCGCGGCCAGCGGCGCGAGCACCCGGGCGCGCAGGTCCGCGAGAGCCTCCGGGTCGGCCCCCAGCAGCAGCTCGGCGAGGTGGTGGTCGGTGTCGAGGGGCTCCCCGTCGGGAGGGTGCGCGATGCCCAGCGTGACCGCCCGCAGCACCCGTTGCCAGGAGGCTGCCGCCCGCACCCAGGGCCGGACGGGGCCGAGCACCGCACGCCGGCCGTGCAGCAGGCGGGCCAGCTGCCGCCGCCGGTCACCGTGCATGTCGGGGACGAGCAGCACGGCCGGCTCCCCGCCCGGCTCGGTCACGGGCAGGTCCTCGCCGCTCTCCAGGGTGTGCGGGTCGAGCAGGGCCAGGGCGGCGCGCAGGTTGGCCCGGGGCAGCAGCACCACGGTCAGCGTCTGCGGCACCGGCCAGTCCGCCCGCTCCGCGCTGGTCAGCAGGGACTCCTCGGGGTCACCCGCGAGCAGCCGCTGGGTGAGGCGCTCCAGGTTGCGCCGCCGGGCCCGGCCCACGCTGGCCAGCTCGTCGGCGTGCCCGGCGACACTCGCGGCGGACAGTTCGTCGATGTAGGCGAACATCAGCTCGGCGAACTCGGCGACGGTGGCGGCCGGCAGCCCGCTCGCCACCGTGGTCGCGGCCATCTCCCGCCAGGACACCCGGGCCCCGACCCGGTACGCGGCCAGCAGCGCGTCCATGCTGCGGCCCGAGCGGGCCTCGCCGCTGCCGAGGGCGTACGCGGCCTCCAGGGCGGGCACCAGCGGCGTGCTGGGATCGGTGGCCTGGGAACGTTCGAGCAGTTGCAGGAAGGTGCCGAGCGCGATCTGCACCGCGGTTTCGATCTTGTCGCGCATCTGGCCGGTGAGGGTGCCGGAGTAGCTGGGCACCTCGGCGGTGATCGCGGTGACCGTCCGCCCGGCCAGCAGCGGGAGCCGGTCGCGCAACTCGCCGGCCACCCGGTCGTCGAGTTCGAGGCGGGCCGCCCGATGGGTGGTCCCGGAGGGTTCCGCCACGTTTGTACTCCCCGAACAAGAAGCAGCCTCGTCTTCACCTTCACCGGTCAAGATTTTATGCCAGTGTGCCGCGAGGATTGTCGTATGACCACAACTGTCCCGCGCACCTCCGCGAAGACGTCCCTCCGGGACAGGCTGCTGCGGCTCGCCGAGACGGTGACCACCCCGGTCCTTCCCGACGACTACCTCGACCTCGTCGCGCCGCTGCGCGCCGGTGCCGACCTGCGCGGTCGGGTTCTCGCCGTGCGCCCGGAGACCCCCGACGCGGCGACGCTGGTGATCCGTCCCGGCCGCGACTGGCGGGGCCACCGGCCGGGCCAGTACGTGCGGCTCGGCGTGGACGTCGACGGAGTGCGCCAGTGGCGCGCCTACTCGGTCACCTCCCCGCCGGGCCGCCGGTCGGACCCGATCACCGTGACCGTGAAGGCCATCCCCGACGGAGTGGTGAGCAACCATCTGGTACGCCGGCTCCGGCCGGGCACGATCGTGCAGCTCGACCAGGCACAGGGCGACTTCGTGCTGCCCGACCCGGCGCCGGGGCGGGTGCTGTTCCTCACCGCCGGCAGCGGCATCACCCCGGTGGCCGGCATGCTGCGCTCGGGGGCGCTGACCGGCGCCGACGTGGTGCTGGTGCACTCCGCGCCGACCGCCGCCGACGTGGTCTTCGGCGACGAGCTGCGGCAGCGCGCGGCCCGGGGCGAACTGCGCCTGGTGGAGCGGCACACCGACGTCGACGGGCTGCTCGACGTGGCCGAGCTCGACGAGCTGGTGCCCGACCACCTCGACCGGGTGACCTGGGCCTGCGGCCCGCTGGGCCTGCTCGACGCCGCCGAGGCGCACTGGGCGGCCCGGGGCCGCGCCGACCTGCTGCACACCGAGCGGTTCCGGCCCGTCGTGATCGCCGCCGGGGAGGGCGGCACGGTCACCTTCACCCGCGCCGGCAGGACGGTCGAGGCCGACGGCGCGACCCCGATCCTGCAGGCTGGCGAGCAGGCCGGGGTGCTGATGCCCTCGGGCTGCCGGATGGGGATCTGCTTCGGCTGCGTGCTGCCGCTGCGCCAGGGCGCCGTGCGGGACCTGCGCGACGGCCGGCTCACCACCGCCGTTCCCGGCGACGGCGTCCATGTCCAGACCTGCGTGTCGGCCGCGGCCGGCCCCTGCGACCTTGAGATCTGATCGGAGACCGGACGTGACAGTCATCCAGAAGAAGCCCGACAACCCGATCGCCCACCTCACCGCCGAGGACATCGAGACCATCGGCAGGGAACTCGACGCGATCCGCGACCGGGTCCTCGCCGACCGCGGCGAGCGCGACGCCGCGTACATCCGCAAGGTGATCTCCACCCAGCGCAAACTGGAGCTGAGCAGCCGGGCCGTGCTGCTGTTCTCCCTCTTCCCGCCCGCCTGGGTCGTCGGCACCGTCGGCCTGTCGGTGGCGAAGATCCTGGAGAACATGGAGATCGGGCACAACGTCATGCACGGCCAGTGGGACTGGATGCAGGATCCGAAGATCCACTCCACGAAGTGGGAGTGGGACAACGTCTCCCCGTCCGAGCAGTGGAAGCACTCGCACAACGAACTGCACCACACCTACACCAACGTGATCGGCAAGGACAACGACCTCGGCTACGGCATCATGCGTGTCGACGAGGACCAGCGCTGGCACCCGATCTACCTGGGCCAGCCGCTGTGGAACTTCGTCAACGCCTGCTTCTTCGAGTACGGCATCGCCGCGTACGACCTGGAACTGGGCCGCAACCTGCGCAAGGGCCGGCACCGCAACCCCGCGTTCCGGGCCCGCGCCAAGCAGGTGCTGCGCAAGATCCGCCGGCAGGTGCTCAAGGACTACGTCGTGCACCCGCTGCTGTCCGGGCCGTCGTTCCTGAGCACCCTCGCCGCCACCTTCACCGCCAACCTGGTCCGCAACCTGTGGACCCACTCGGTGATCATGTGTGGTCACTTCCCGGAGGGCGTGGAGACCTTCGAGCGGCGCTCCATCGTCGGCGAGACCCGCGGCGAGTGGTACGTGCGGCAGATGCTCGGCTCCGCCAACATCAGCGGCAGCAAGGCCCTGCACGTCATGACCGGCAACCTGTCGTACCAGATCGAGCACCACCTGTTCCCCGACCTGCCGAGCAACCGCTACCAGGAGATCGCGCCCGACGTGCGGGCCATCTTCGACCGGTACGGGCTGAAGTACACCACCGGCTCCCTGCCCCGGCAGGTGGCCTCGGCCTGGTGGAAGGTCATCCGGCTCTCCCTGCCGAACCGGGAGACGGCCCGCCCGGCCAGCGACCGGCCGGCCCGCAGCCTCGCCTCCGCCGGCGTCTGACCCGCGCCGATCGGTCAGGCATCGCCCGGTGCCCGGGGGGAGGCGGGACGGGACGAGCGACGTGGGGCGGGCCGGTCAGCCGCCCGCCCGGTCGCGTAGCCACTCCAGGGCCTCCTGCGCCCCGCCCAGCACCGAGATGTGCCCGTCGTCGGGGGTCAGCCGCAGGGTGGTGGCCGGGCAGCGGGTCGCCAGCCACCGGCTGTGCGCGGCGGGCACCACCCGGTCCCGGTCGCCGTGCAGCAGCAGCACCGGGGCCGTCACCGACACCGGATCGAAGCCCCACGGCGACACGTACGCGATGTCGTCGTCGACCAGGCCGCCCGGCCCGCCCGCCACGGCCGGCCCCACCACGCTGCCCAACCAGACCCAGGGCCCGGCCAGGGCGGCCTCGTCAGCGGCCGTGAACTCCGGGTCGTACGCCGCGCCGAACTCCGCCTCGTGGCGTTCCTTGGCCGCCCGGCCCCGTTCGGCGGCGCGCAGTGACGCCACGCCGCTCGGCGTCATGCCCGCGAACCAGTCCAGCCCGTCAGCGTCGGGCGGCGCCAGCCCGGCCACGCTCACCACCGCCGTGACCCGCCCCGGCAGCAGCGCGCCACAGGCCAGGGCGTGCGGGCCGCCGCCGGAGTGGCCCAGCACCGCGAACCGGCGCAGGCCCAGCGCGTCGGCGACCAGGGCGGTGTGCCGGGCCGCCGAGGCGACGTCCCGCCCGGGACTGCGGGTCGAACCGCCGTAGCCGGGGCGGTCGTAGGAGATCCACCGTAGGCCGAGCCGGTCGGCGGCGGCGAACAGTGGCACCGGCGGCGCGCCGACGTTCGGGGTGCCGTGATGCCAGAACACGGGCAGCCGGTCGTCGCCGCCGGTGTCGTACGCGTGCAGCACCCGACCGTCGCTCAGGTCGAGATCGAGTTCCACCAGCATCGGGCGAGGGTAGCCGTCGGGTACGACAGCCCTGGGCCTGGTCGTCGGGGTGACCCGCGCCCCCGCGCCGACGGTGCCGGGCCGGCGGGCGGGAGAGCCCGGTCTGCCCGGCGCCACGGTGGTCTCGGTCAGTGGCGGCCCGAGGAGGCGTTCATCGCCCGCCGGCCCTTCACGAAGGCCAGGACGATCACCGCGAGCAGCGCCACCGCGCCGATGATGATCAGCCAGCGGACCGCCTCCAGCAGCAGTCCGAGCAGCACCAGCACCCCGGCGACCACAGCGACGACCCACACCATGTTCCGCATCCCGCACCTCCGTCGACAGGGCCGTCCACGCGGCGTCCCCGGTGTCCTCCTTCCCGCAACCACGCCCGGTATGCGCCTGCGTCGGGCCGGTCAGGTCGTCGCGACGTAGACCGTGTTGGCGGAGTCGCCGCCGGTCAGTGGGTTGGCGAACGGCACGACATGGGCCCGGGCGGTGGCGAACACCCCGGCCAGCGTCTGCGTGAAGTCCGCGTCCGGCGGGTCGTCCGACCACAGCGCGAACACCCCGCCCGGGTGCAGCAGCCGGGCGAGTCGCCGCAACCCGTCGGCGGTGTAGAAGGGGGCGTGACCCGGGTGCAGCACGTGCCGGGGGGAGTGGTCCACGTCCAGCAGAACGGCGTGGAAGCGTCGGCCGGGGGTGTCGGGGTCGAGGCCGGCGTCGCCGGCGACCGACGCGAAGAAGTCGGCGTGCACGAACCGGGTCCGCGGGTCCTCGGCCAGCCCCGCCGCGAACGGCAGCAGCCCGCGCCGGTGCCAGTCGATGACGTCCTCGACCGTCTCCACCACCAGCAGCTCCGACACCCGGTCGTCGTCCAGCGCGGTGCGGGCCGTGTACCCGAGGCCCAGACCGCCGACCACCACCTCCAGGCGCGGGTCGGGCAGCGCGGCGAGCCCCAGCCGCGCCAGCTCGATCTCCGCGACGGGGAACAGGCTGGACATCAGGTACTCGTCGTCGAGCTTGACCTCGTACACCTCGACGCCGAGCGACGGGTCGCGGCGCCGCCGCAGGCTGATCTCCCCCAGCGGGGTCGCCCGCCAGGCCAGTTCCTCGAAACGCGGGCTCATCGGCGGAATGTTACCGGCCCCGCCGCACGGCCGTGGCCGCGCGACGCGGGGACCTCGGAGCATCGACGCACCGCTTATCCTGTGCCCGACCGAATCGTGGGAAGGGATCCCATGCCGTCGCGGCAGGACCAACTGCACTCCTACCAGTTCACCATCCAGCGGGCGGTCGCCGCCCTGGTCATGCGCGAGACCGATCCGGCGCAGTCGCCGTTTCGTCGGCTGGCCGGCGCCGCCCTGGCCAGCGTCCTGGTCGCCGCCATCAGCCTGGGTGGGTTCGCCCTCTACGGGCTGTTCACCGGCGTCGGCACGAAGTGGCGGGACACCGGCGCGGTGATCGTGGAGAAGGAGTCGGGGGCCCGGTTCGTCTACCGGGAGGAGAAGCTGCACCCCGTGCTGAACTACGCCTCGGCGCTGCTCATCATCGGTGCCGAGCGACCCAAGACCGTGCTGGTGTCCCGGCGGTCCATCGACGGGGTGCCCCGGGGGCTGCCCCTGGGCATCGCCGACGCCCCCGACTCCCTGCCCGCGCCGGGCCGGCTGTCCACCGCCGGGTGGACGGTCTGTTCGACCACCGGCGCGGGCCGCACGCCACGCTCGGTGCTGCTGGTCGGCGTGGCCGCCGACGGCGGCCGGGCGCTGGGCGACGACGGGCTGCTGGTGCGCGACCCCCACGGCGCCCTGCATCTGCTCTGGCAGCAGCGCCGCCATCTCGTCCGGGACGTCAACCGGGTGCTGGCCGTGCTGGCGGCCACCCGCGCCCGCGCGGTCCCGGTGGCCCCCGCGCTGCTCAACACCGTGGCGGCCGGAGCGGACCTGGTGCCGCCGGCGCTGCCGGGCCTGGGCGGTCGGTCGGCCGCCGTGCCGGGGGCGCGCGTCGGTGACGTGTACGTCGTCAGCAACTCCGGCGGCGGCCGGCAGTACGCGGCGGTGCTGCGCCACGGCCTGGCCGGCATCACCGAGTTGCAGGCCGGCCTGCTGCTGGCCCGCACCGGCCAGCGGGAGGCCGAGCGGGTCACGCTGGGTCGGTTCGCCGCGCTGCCGAAGGTGCCCGACCTCGTCCCCACCGGGCCGAGCGCGCCCCCGCCCGCGCCTCCCCGGCTGGCCGCCAGCGACACCGCCGGCCTGTGCACCCGCACCGCCGACGACGGTGGCGCGGCCGAGGTACGCCTCGGCGTGCCCCTGCCGGACCTCGCGACCGTGCCCCGGACGGCGATGGCCACAGCCGGTGGGGTGCTGGCCGACCACATCGTCGTCGAGCCGGGTCGCGGGGTGGTCGTCGAGGCCGTCGCCGCTCCCGGAGCCACCGGCGGCGCGGTCTCCGTCGTCACCGACCTGGGCCGGCGCTACGTGCTCGCCGACGGTGCCGTGCTGGGCATGCTCGGCTACCGGGAGGTTCGGCCGGTACGCCTGCCGGCGGGGCTGGTCAGCCTGATCCCGGCGGGGGCGACGCTGGATCCCGCGGCGGCCCGGGTGGTCGCCGCCCCCGCCTGAACGACCGGGGTGCGCGGCGATCCGGTCCGGCCCGGGGCGTGGCCGACCCGCCGGCCCGGTGCGCTCGGCCGGGTCGGTGTCGGTGCCGGTGTCGAGTGCCGGTGTCGGCCGGGCGGGACGGTGCCGGTGACGCTCAGGCGGGGCGGCGCAGGAGGCTGACGGCGAAGTCGCTGTCGTCGCGCCACGGGCGCAGGTCCCAGGTGGCGAAGCGCTGCTCGGGGCGCAGACCGGCGGTGACCACGTCGGCGTCGAAGTCGGCGAGGCGGTAGCCCCGGTCGGTGCCGAAACCCACCGCCACCACCCCGTCGGGGCGCAGGTGCGCGGCGACCCGGCGAAGCACCTGCGCCTCGGTGCCGGCGGCGACGAAGGCCATCACGTTGCCGGCCAGCACCGCCGCGTCGAACGGCTCCGGCTCGCCGGCCGCCGCGAGGTCCAGCTCCGCGAGATCGGCGACGAGCCAGCGCGGGCCGGGATGGTCGGCTCGTGCGGCCTCGACCAGCGCCGGATCGGCGTCCACGCCGACCACGTGGTGGCCCCGCGCGGCCAGTGCCGCGCCCACCCGGCCGGTGCCGCAACCGGCGTCGAGGATCCGCGATCCGGGTGACACCAGCGCGTCGACCAGCCGGGCCTCACCGGCCAGGTCGACCCCCTCGGCCGCGAGTTGGCGGAACCGGTCGATGTACCACTGCGAGTGTTCGGGGCCGGTGTCGGTCACCCAGCGGGTCGGATTGGCCATGCCTCCCACCGTAGCCAGGCCGGCGGAACTCAGGGGACCCGGGCGACGGTGATGAACTCGTTGTAGGTGAACAACCGGCCGAACGCGCGGGGGAACGGGAACGAGTACTGCCGTACGACCGTCAGGCCCAGTTCCCGGCATGACTCGGCGGCCTCGGCGAAGCCGACGAAGCGCACGTGGGAGGCGTCGCTGCGGTATCCGCGCTCCTGCGGGGTGATGAACACGACCCGGCCAGCGGAGCGGACGAACGGCAGGTAGGACGAGATCACCTCGTGGGCCTGCCCGGCCGGCATGTGCTCCAGCAGGTGCGCGGCCAGCAGCGCGTCGAAGGCGTCCGGCGTGGCGTGCGGCGAGGTGAAGAACTCCTCGGTCGTGTAAGCCTCCAGGCCCATCGCCCGGGTGTGCTCCACCGACGTCGGGTTGTGGTCGACCCCGACGGCCCCCGCCCCCAGATTGACCAGGTTGCGGCCGAGGCCGGAGCCGACATCCAGGGTGCGGCCGAGCCGCAGGCGGCGCAGGTTCCACCGGTAGGGCGCCTGCACGTCGAGGACCTGCTTCCAGCGGGCACCGCTGAGCTGCTGCAACCGCCGCGTGTAGTCCTCACCCGCAGTGCCCGTGGGGCCGCTCTGCCCTGCCTGCCTCATCGGGATCCTCTGTCTTCCTGTGCGGGGCGACGATGACGAGTCTGACGCACGCCCGGCCGGCACGGCGGGGTACGCCGGGCCCGCCAGTGGCGGGCCGGCACCGATGCTACGACCTGACCGGCCCGCCGTCAGTCCCCGGCGCGTCCGTTCCGGTGGGTGGTCGCCACACCACCGGTGTGTCACCGTTTGCCGGCCATCCCCACCACCCGGGCGCGCAGGGCCACGCGGGCGAGCCCCGACGGGCTGTCGTCGGTGACCCAGCCGAGGTTGTCCACGACCTCCACCACCCCGCTGACCTGCGTCGTGAGGCGTCGGGCAAGGCGGGCCCGGGAGCGGCGGTCCACCTGACCGGTCAGCGTCACCACGCCGTCGTGGACGGTCACGTCCACCACGCCGTCACGTAGGCCGAGGGTGCGGTGCAGCACCTCGGTCACCACGTCGCGCCGGATGTCGTCGTCCGGCCGCAGGTGCACGGCGAGCAGGTCACCCCGACTGACGACACCGACCAACCGGCCCAGGTGGTCGACCACGGGCAGCCGCTTGACGTTCCGTTCGGCCATCAGCCGGGCCGCCTCCACCACGGTCACGTCGGCCAGCACCGTCACGGCGGGAGCGGTCATCAGGTCGGCGGCCAGCGCGGCGCCGGCCTTGAGCCGGTCGGCCCGGTGCCGGCGGTCGGCGAAGACCCGCCGCTCGTGCGGCTGCCCCGCCAGCTCGACCTTGTGCAGCAGGTCGGCCTCGCTGACCACGCCCAGCACCCGCCGGCCGCCGTCCACCACCGGCACCGCGGTCACGTGCCGGCCGGTCAGCACGTCCACGACCTCCCGGTACGCCGTGCCCTCCCGCACCGTCACCACGTCGGTGGTCATCACGTCCCGCACCTGCCATGTCCGCATGGCGACCTCCCTCGGTTCCCGCTCGACGGTAGGCCGGGGAGCAGCCGGTGTGGCAGGGCCGCAGGGCCGTGCGGGCGGGACCTACGGCCCGGTGCGGGCCCGTTTGCCGACCACGGTCGGGGGTAACCGGCGCCGTGCGGTTTCCCCTGTTCGTCGAGGCGGTGTCCCGACGCTCCGGCATCCCGCCCGAGCAAGCCGCCGTGGTCACCCGGGCCGTGCTGCAGACGATGGTCGAGCGGATGACCGGCGGCGACGCCACCGACCTCGCCGGCCACCTTCCCGACGACCTGGGCGGCTACCTGGCCCCGCCCGCGCCGCCGCCCGGCATCCGGTCGCCCGCGTCGCCGCCGGTTACTCCAGCGCCCGCGCCGCCGCCCGGCATCCGGTCGCCCGCGCCGCGGCCCGTGACCCCACCGGCCGGGCCGGCGGACTTCCTGCGTCGGGTCGGGCAACGTGCCGGCGTGGACGACCGGACCGCACGGGCCGGTGCCGGCGCGGTCTTCGCGACGCTGCGCGACGCGGTCACCGTCGCGGAGTTCCGGGACATGGTGGCGCGGCTGCCCCGCGACTTCGACGGGATGGTGGACCCGGTCCCGCGGCCCGACGAGCCCTGACCGGCCCGAACGAGCGCTGACCGGTTCGCCGGGCAGCTGTCCCGCGGAGGAGCGCCGTCCCGGCCCGCCGGTCAGGTGCTCGGCCGGAAGGAGCGCCGTCCCGGCCCGCCGGTCAGGTGCTCGGGCACCGTGGCGCTGGCCCGTCGACACCGACCACCTCGGCGACATCGGCCGGCAGCGGGTAGGGGTGTTCGACGGGGGTGAGCGCGTCCGCCGCCGCGTGGTCGCCGGCCCGGCGCAGCGTGTGCAGGTGGCGGACGAGGGGGGTGAGATCGGTGAGCGTGACGGTCCACTCGTCGACGTACCGGCGTACCGCCTCACCCGACAGGCCCACCTGCAACGACCGGTACGGCAACGGGGCCAGTCGGGGCGAGCGCTCCGGATCCCACTGCACGCGTACGGGGCTGGCGCGCAGGCGCCGCGCCCAGCTCGCCCGGTCGGCGTACCGGTCAGGGTCGTGGCTGCTGAGGCAGGCGCGGGCGAGTGCCCACTCGAACCCGCAGCGGGTGATCTCGACGGCCAGAACCCGCTCCTGCCCCGGCTTGGTGGCCCAGCCGCTGCGGTACATCATCCAGTGGAACGAAGGCTTGATCCAGGTCATCCGCTCCCGCTTGAACGGGGCCACGAACCGGCCGGCGACCAGCGCGGCGTCGGCGATCGCGGACGGGTACGCCTGGTAGACGGTGATCGTGTCGCCGCCGAAGGTGGCCCGGATCTGGTGGGTGGGAACCGACATGGCGACGATGATCTCCGACCGCGCGGATCTCCTCCACCCGATTGCGGCGGTCCCACCGGCGGCGGGCCCGGTTAGGCTGCCGGCGTGGCAGGTCTGTTGAAGAGTGTGGCCGCGCGGGTCGGTGCCGTCCTTCCCGGTCCCCGGCGTTCGGGCCCGACTCCCGCTCAGGTGGCCCGGCGTCGCCAGCTCGCCGCGTTGCGACGCCGGGAGCTGTCGTACGCCCCGGAGCCGGACGGGCACGCCGACCCGGGGGAGATCGTGTGGACCTGGGTGGCCTACGAGGACGACCCGGGCCAGGGCAAGGACCGGCCGGTGCTGGTGGTGGGCCGGCGCAGCCGGACGCTGTTCGGCCTCATGCTGTCCAGTCAGGGTGAGCGCGACGGCCAGCGACACTGGCTCGCCCTGGGACCCGGCTCGTGGGACCGCGACAGCCGACCGAGTTGGGTGCGACTCGACCGGGTGCTGACCATGCGGGAGGACAGCATCCGGCGCGAGGGCGCGGTGCTGGACCGGGGTCGCTTCGACCGGGTCGCGCGGGCGTTGCGCGCCGGCTACGGCTGGCACTGAGCCACGCGCACCGGCACCGGGTCCCGCGCACCGGCCCGGCACCGGCCACGGGCACGCGCACCGGGCCGGCACCGGGCCTCGCGCACCGGCGGGCCCGGTCAGGCGCCTTGCGCTGCCCCCGTGGTGTCCGGCGGCGGGTACGGCTGGTCGGCCAGCAGGCGGGCGAGGTGGGCGCTGTTGAGCGCGAGAGCCTTCGTGCTGCGTCCGGTGGTGTCCGGCTTCGGGCGGGCGTCGACGTAGTCGGTCGTGTGCAGGGCCTCGCCGACCCAGTACGTCGCGCCGGCCGCCGGGCAGGTGAACCCGACCTCGTTGAGGGCCTGCTGCACCTGGCCGATGGTGTGGTGGGCACCGTCCTCGTTGCCGACGACCGCCACCCCGGCGACCTTGCCGTAGGTGAGCATCCGCCCTTCGTCGTCGGTCTCGGACAGCTCGGCGTCGAGGCGTTCGAGGACCATCTTGCACACCGACGAGGGCTGCCCCAGCCAGATCGGGGTGGCGATGACGAGGATCTGCGCGGCGAGCAGCTTCTCCCGGATGGCCGGCCAGCCGTCCCCGTCACCCTCGTCGGTGGAGACCCCGAACCGGACGTCGTGGTCGACGACCCGCAGCATCTCGCCGTCGACTCCCTGCCGGTCGAGCGCGTCGAGAACCTCCTGACCGAGGACCTCCGAGCTGGACGTGGCGGGGGATCGCTTGAGGGTGCAGTTGAGCACCAGGGCCCGGATGGTTGGCACGGTCGGTTCCTCTCAGCGGCTCTGCGGTGTCGACACCGCCCTACGACACTGGGGTGTCGACACCGCCCTACGGCACTGCGGTGACCCCGTCGCCTTACCCCGCGTCGGCCGGGAAACACGTCCGGCCGGCCTGCGGAACGACTGGTTCGCCGGGAGCGGGACCGCCGGCTGTGTGGTGCCGGAACCTCTCCGCCGGGCTCAGCACTCGGCCAGACGGGGGGCGTCGGCGATCTCTCGCGTCGGCCGTCGGGCCGTGAGGCCCTTCGCCTGGTACATCGCCGCGTCGGCCCGGTCGAGCGCTTCGGTGAGCTGGGCCGGGCCGTGCACGGGGGCGAGCCCGACGGAGGCGGTCACCCGGAGGGTGAGGGTGCCCAGCGGGATGGGGGCCGCCAGCGTCTCGCACAGCCGCCGGGTGGCGTGGTCGATCCACCGCCGGTCGACGGTGGGGGTGGCCAGCAGCCCGGCGAACTCGTCACCGCCGAGGCGGGCCACGAGGTTGTCACCCGCGAAGGCGGCCAGCCGCTCGGCGACGCTGATCAGCACCTGGTCGCCGGCGGCGTGCCCGTAGCGGTCGTTGATCTGTTTGAAGTCGTCGAGGTCGGCGACCACGGCGACCAGTGGCCGGCCGGCGGCATCGGTGAGCAGCGTGGCGGCCAGCCGGTAGAAGGCGCGGCGGTTGGGTAGGCCGGTGAGCGGGTCGTGGCTGGCGGCGTGCCGTTCGGCGGCGAGCGCGGCCTGCAGATGGGCGATCTCCGCCTCGGCGCGGACGGCGCGACGCCCCATCTGCCAGGAGGAGAACAGGGCCCCGACGGCGCAGATGCCGGACGCGACGGTCAACGGATCCGGCACGAACCCTCCTTTCACCACAGTGGCCACGGGTGGTGGCCCCGTGGTCGCCCACGCGCTGCCGGACCCCTCGTTTCCCCTGGTAGCGACCCACATTATGTGACTGAGCGTGAACGGATGAGTACCGCGCACGTGCGTTATCATGCTCGCTGTCCAATGCAGATGCAATAGCAGATGCACGTGCAGAATGCTCCCCAGTGGACATCGACCCTCCCGCCAGCACCGTTCCTCCCACGGGCACCGGCGCCTACCGGAGAGATGAAAGACGCTCATGCAGCTACCCCCCAACGGCGTACCCGGCGCCCAACTGCCACCGCTCACCTGGCAGAAGAGCCGCCGGAGCAATCCCAGCGGCAACTGTGTCGAGTTGGCCGAGTTGCCGGACGGCGCCGGGATCGCGGTGCGCAACTCCCGGCATCCCGAGGGGCCCGCGCTGATCTATACCGCGGACGAGATTGCGGCCTTCGTGCTCGGCGCCCGAGACGGCGACTTCGACCACCTCATCCGCTGATACCGCGTCCCGTGCACAGGACTTCCACAACGTCACGGAGGGAGTTCACCTGACCGACGGTCCGTGGCATGCTTACACGTCGGTCGGGGTCCGAACCCGACCCGATCGAGCCATGCGGAGGGCGGCACGTGACCATGGTTTCCGCCGAGGAGGGGTCGGCCACCGGCCCCACCGTGCTGCGCATGATGCTGGGCGCCCAACTGCGCCGGCTCCGCGAGTCCAGCGGCGTGAGCCGCGAGGGCGCCGGCTGGGAGATCCGCGCCTCCGAGTCGAAGATCAGTCGGATGGAACTGGGGCGGGTCGGGTTCAAGGAGCGGGACGTCGCCGACCTGCTGACCCTCTACGGCGTCACCGCCGCCCACGAGCGGGCGGCGTTGCTCAAGCTCGCCCGCGATGCGAACAGCCCCGGCTGGTGGCACCGGTACGGCGACATCCTGCCGTCGTGGTTCCAGTCCTACCTGGGCCTGGAGGCCGCCGCCGCGCTCATCCGCACCTACGAGGTGCAGTTCGTCCCCGGCCTGCTCCAGACACCCGAGTACGCCCGCGCGGTCGTCCTGCTCGGGCACGGCCGGGCCAGCCAGGAGCAGGTCGACCGCCGCGTCGACCTGCGGATGCGCCGCCAGGACCTGTTGCGTCGCCCGCAACCGCCGCAGCTGTGGGCGGTGGTCGACGAGGCGGCGCTGCGCCGGCCGATGGGCGGCCCCGAGGTGATGCGGGGGCAGTTGGAGGCCCTGATCGAGGCGACCCGCGCGCCGACCGTGCGACTCCAGATCATCCCGTTCGCCGCGGGCGGACACGCCGCCGCCGGCGGTGCCTTCACCATTCTGCGCTTCGGCGACCGGGACCTGCCCGACATCGTCTACATCGAGCAGTTGACCAGCGCCATCTATCTCGACAAGCGCGACGACCTCGACTTCTACGCGGTGGCGATGGAGCGGCTGTGCGTCGAGGCCGAGCCGCCCGAGCGTACCCCGGAGATCCTCGAACGGATCATCGCCGACCTCTACCCACGGTGACGGCGGTCCCCGGGCCCGCCCGAGGTGCCGCTACGATGATCGTCGACCGACGACAGTGGACGGACACCCGATCGCGGGTGCGGAAGTCGTGGAGGCAGTTGTGACCACCGATGCGCACGGGGCGATGACCGGTTCCGCGCACCCCAGCGACCGGATCGACACCTCGGTGGCGCACCCCGCCCGCCGCTACAACTACTGGCTGGGGGGCAAGGACAACTTCCAGGCCGACCGGGATTCGGGTGACGCGATGGCCGAGGCCTTCCCGACCATCCGCACCGCCGCCCTGGAGAACCGGCGGTTCCTCCAGCGCGCGGTCCGCTACCTCGCCCGCGAGGCCGGCATCCGCCAGTTCCTCGACATCGGCACGGGCATCCCCACGGCCGACAACACCCACGAGGTGGCCCAGAGGATCGCGCCGGAGTCCCGGGTCGTCTACGTCGACAACGACCCGATCGTGCTCGCGCACGCCCGCGCCCTGCTGACCAGTTCCCCGCAGGGGGCGACGGCCTACATCGACGCCGACCTGCGCGAGCCGGAGAAGATCCTCACCCATCCGGAGCTCCTGCGCACCATCGACCTGTCCCGGCCGGTGGCGCTGATGCTGGTGGCGATCCTGCACTTCCTGCCGGACGACGACGACCCGAAGGCCCTGCTGACCCGGCTGGTCGACGCCCTGCCGCCGGGCAGCTACCTGGCCGCGTCCCACGCCACCCACGACTACCTGCCCCCGCACATCGCCGAGCAGGCGAAGGCGGCGGCCAAGGGGGGTGGGCCGCACGGGCTGGTCAACCTGCGCAGCCTCGCCGAGTTCACCGCGTACTTCGAGGGTCTGGAGGTGGTCGAACCCGGCATCACCTCGGTAGCCGAGTGGCACGCCGACGACGCGCCGCAGCCCCGGCCGTCGGTGGCCGAGGTCAGCATGTACGGCGCGGTGGCCTGCAAGGCCTGACTCCGGGGCGACCGTCGGATCCGGCCGGTCGACCAGGCCGTAGTGGGACCCGACGAGCAGCGAGTCGCTGAGCTGGAGCGCGTGGCCGACGTGAACGACGACGGGCGGGGATCGACTCCGGCGAACCGGCGAGGCCGACTCCGGTGACTCTCAGCGCGCCGCCTCGACCTCCGACCGCCCGTCGGTGTCGCGTTCGCGGCTGAGGAAGAACGCCCCGAGCGCACCGGCGAGCGTGCCGAACACCGCCACGGAGTACGCGGCCAGGACCAGCTCGAGAACCTGCGAGAACCCGTCCGTGGCGGAGAGGGGTTCGCCGGTGATCGTGGTGAGCGTGACGTCGTGCAACGCCTGCCCGTACGTGGGGTAGGAGTCGGTGACCAGCAGCAGCTGACCGGCGGCGAGGATGATCGTCGCGGTGGTGACGGCGAGCCAGGCCAGCCGGTCGGTGAGCAGCCGGCCGGCGGAGCGTGACCCGCGCACCGCGGCGGCCACCACGCCGGTGCCGCGCGCGGCCCGCAGGGCGGTCGCGGCCCGGGCGAAGCGCAGGAACGGTACGGCGAGGAAGATCACCTGCCACCAGTTGCGCTTCCAGAACTCGCGGGCGCAGTGGCGGGCGAGCCACGCCCGCAGGGTGAACTCGGCGACGAACACCGCCCACAGCACCCAGCTGGCCACGGTGAGCGCCGTGCCGACCGACGCGTCGCGGCTCACCGCCTGACCGAGTACCAGCAGCAGGAACAGCACGCCGAGCACGCCCATCGGCTTGTCCAGCCGGCGGGCGAGCCCGTTGAGCCGGGCGTCCTCCTCAGGGGGCGTCCGGGTGGCCGGGGCGGGGGTGCGATCGGTCACGAGACCGGACGGGGGCGGGGTGCGCGGTTGACCATTCGTGCGCGGTACCCGCTGCGGCCTGAGTCATGCCGACGCGGTCCGGCACGGATGACCCGGATATCGACGGGACCTCCCGGGTATCTCCGTCGGTATGGTGTTGGACAACCCTATCGATCTGCTGCGTCTCCTCGTCGTCGCCATGGTGGTCTATCCGGCCCTGGTGCTGGTCCTGCGGCTGTCCGGCAAGCGGACCCTGTCGAAGCTCAACGCGTTCGACTTCGTGGTCACGGTGGCACTGGGTTCCACCCTGGCGACGATCCTGCTCTCCCGGGACGTCTCGCTGGTGGAGGGGATCCTCGCGCTGGTCCTGCTGGTGTCTCTGCAGTACCTCGCCGCCCTGATCGCCGTCCGGTGGCCACGGTCGCAGGGGCTGCTCAAGTCCCAACCGACGCTGCTGCTGCGCGACGGTCAGCTGCGGCACGACTCCCTACGCCGAGCCCGGGTCACCGAGAGCGAGATCCGGCAGGCCGCCCGCAGCGACGGGAGCGGTGACCTCGGCGGCCTCGCGGCGGTGGTGCTGGAGACCGACGGCAGCCTCAGCGTCATCACCAGCGACAAGCTGGGGAACGGCAGCACCCTCGCCGACGTGGTGGACCACGGCCGGTAGGGCCGCCCGAGCGCCGTCCGTCCCTGACGTTCACACGGCCTGCTGCCGGGTATCGACACGGCATGGCGCGTTACACGAAGCCGGAACTCAGAGAGCAGATCAAGGCGGAGATCAAGGCTGCCGACCGGGGCGGCCGGCCGGGGCAGTGGTCGGCGCGCAAGTCGCAGCTGCTCACCCGGGAGTACGAGAAGCGCGGCGGGGGCTACGAGGGGCCGAAGGACGAGCGGCAGCGCTCCCTGCAACGGTGGGGTGCCGAGGACTGGCAGACCAAGGAGGGTGCCACCCGGGCGCGCGGCGACGGTGAGACTCGCCGGTACCTGCCCAGGCGGGCCTGGAAAGAGCTCTCCGAGCAGGAGCGGCGCGCGACCGACACCCGCAAGCGCCGGGCGTCCCGGACCGGTCGACAGTACGTCGCCAACACGGGCCCGGCGAAGCGGGCCCGCCGGGACGCGTCGGCGCAGCAGCTGTCCGACCTGCCGGTCGCCGAGGCGGCCAAGCTCGTCCGTGGCCTCGACACCCGCCAGCTCAGGGCGGCGTTGCGGCGCGAGCACGCCGGCAAGGCCCGCAAGACCCTCATCCGGCGAATGGAGTCGGAACTCGCCCGGCGCTGACCCGCCAGGTCGCTGCCGGCCCGGCGCGGCCCGGCTGAGCCCGACGGGGCCCGGCGCGGGCGCCCGACGGGGCGCGGCCCGGCAGGGGCACGGCAGCGGTTCGTCGCGGACCGCGTATAGCGTGGGACCGTGATCCGACTTTCGCACGCCCTTCCCGGCTCGGCCACCGTGACCGCCGCGGCGGAGCCGCCCCAGGACGGTCTGGTCGGCTACGTCACCGATCTGGTCGAACGCCTCGGTGGGCCGGGTGCGGGGTTGGCCGTGGCGCTGGAGAACCTGTTCCCGCCGATTCCCAGCGAGGTGATCCTGCCGCTCGCCGGGTTCGTCGCGGCGCAGGGGCGGATGAGCGTCGTCGGTGCCATCTTCTGGACGACACTCGGGTCGCTGCTCGGCGCCCTTGCCCTCTACTGGGTCGGCGCCGCGTTGGGCCGGGAGCGGACGCGGGCCATCGCGGCGAGGCTGCCGCTGGTGAAGCTCAGCGACATCGACCGAACGGAGGAGTGGTTCCTGCGGCACGGCGTCAAGGCCGTCTTCTTCGGACGGATGATCCCGATCTTCCGGAGCATGATCTCGATCCCGGCCGGAGTGGAACGCATGCCGGTGCTCACCTTCGCGGTCTACACCACGCTGGGCAGCCTGATCTGGAACACCACCTTCGTGATGGCCGGCTACCTGCTGGGTGACAACTGGCATCTGGTCGAGGGGTACGCCGGCATCCTCCAGAACCTCGTCATCGCCGCCTGCGCGCTGGGGCTCGTCTGGTTCGTCGTCACCCGGTGGCGCCGTTCCCGCCGAGCCGGTGGCCTGCGCCCCAATGACAGCGGCGCGGGCCTGGCCGAGTCGACGCCGGCCGGGGTGCCCGATCCGGACGGGCGCGGCACCATCTACCGCAGCGCCTGGGCCGACGACTGGCAACACCCCGACCAGAACCCGCCCCGGTGACGGCCGGGCCGCAATGGGCGGACGACGTCGGTGTGGTCGAACTACCTGGCGGGATACGGGTGCGGGGGCGGCGGATCGCCGACCTGGCCGCACCGGCGGACTTCAGCCTGCTGCTGGCGCCGGGACCAGCACCCGACTGGGCGTACCGGCGAGTCCGGTGGCCGGACTTCTGGATCCCGACGGACCGGGCGGACACCCTGGACGCGTTGCGTGAGGCACTGGGCCGGGGGTACGCGGGCCAGCGGGTGGAGGTGGCCTGCCGGGGCGGTACGGGCCGGACCGGCACCGCGTTGGCGGCGCTGGCGATTCTCGACGGACTGCCGGTCGAGCAGGCGGTCGACTGGGTGCGCGCCGCCTACCGGCCGGGTGCGGTGGAAACCCCCTGGCAGCGTCGCTGGCTGCGTCGGTTGCCCTGATCGCGCCGCCGGGGCCGGCGGCGGTGTGCGCGTACCGGCCCGGCGGCGGTGTCGCCCTGCCCTCGAAGCGGGACGGGTTGGTGGTCAGGGCGTGACGTAGTCGCGCAGGTGGCGGGCGGTGAGGGTGGTGCCGTGCGCCACCAGGTCGGCCGGGGTGCCGGTGAACACGATCCGACCGCCGTCGTGACCGGCACCCGGGCCGAGGTCGATCAGCCAGTCCGCGTGGGCCATCACCGCCTGGTGGTGTTCGATCACGATGACCGTGTTGCCGGCGTCCACGAGCCGGTCGAGCAGCGCGAGCAACTGGTCGACGTCGGCCAGGTGCAACCCGGTGGTCGGCTCGTCCAGCACGTAGGTGCCGGCCTTCTCGGCCATGTGGATGGCCAGCTTGAGTCGTTGCCGCTCGCCACCGGAGAGCGTGGTGAGCGGCTGGCCGAGGGTGAGGTAGCCCAGCCCGACGTCGGCCATCCGGTTCAGGATGACCCGGGCCTGGCCACCGGGGAAGAAGTCCCTGGCCTCGGCCACCGACATGGCGAGCACCTCGCTGATGTTCTTTCCGCGCAGCCGGTAGGTGAGCACCTCGTCGGTGAACCGGCGGCCCTCGCACCGTTCGCAGACCGAGGCGACGCCGGCCATCATGGCCAGGTCGGTGTAGACCAGGCCGATGCCCTTGCAGGTGGGGCAGGCACCCTCGGAGTTGGCGCTGAACAGGGCGGCCTTCACGCCGTTGGCCTTGGCGAACGCCGTGCGGATCGGGTCCAGCAGGCCGGTGTAGGTGGCCGGGTTGCTGCGCCGGGAGCCACGGATGGGGGACTGGTCGACGACGACCACCCCGTCGCGGCGGCGCAACGAGCCGTGGATCAGGGAACTCTTGCCGGAGCCGGCCACCCCGGTCACCACCGTCAGCACGCCGAGCGGCACGTCGACGCTGACGTCGCGCAGGTTGTGCAGGTCGGCGTTGCGGATGGCAAGCTGCCCCGTGGGGGTGCGGGTCCGCCCGCGCAGGCGTACCCGGTGGTCGAGGTGGCGGCCGGTGAGGGTGTCGGAGCGGCGCAGGCCCGGCACGTCCCCGGTGAAGCAGATCCGCCCGCCGGCCGCGCCCGCGCCGGGGCCCAGGTCGACCACGTGGTCGGCCACGGCGATGGTCTCCGGCTTGTGTTCGACCACCAGCACCGTGTTGCCCTTGTCCCGCAGGCGCACCAGCAGGTCGTTCATCCGGGCGATGTCGTGCGGGTGCAGGCCGGTGGTCGGCTCGTCGAAGACGTACGTGACGTCGGTGAGCGGGGAGCCGAGGTGGCGGACCATCTTCACCCGCTGTGCCTCCCCGCCGGAGAGCGTGGCGGACTCGCGGTCGAGGCTGAGGTAGCCCAGGCCGATCTCCACCAGCGACTCCAGCAGGTCACGCAGGTTGCCGGTCAGCGGCGCGACGGACGGGTCGTCGATGCCCCGGACGAACTCGGCGAGGTCGCTGATCTGCATCGCGGCACAGTCGGCGATGTTGCGCCCGGCGATGCGTGACGACAGGGCCGCGGCGTTGAGCCGGGTGCCGCCGCAGTCGGCGCAGGTGGTGAAGGTGACCGCGCGGTCGACGAAGGCGCGGATGTGCGGTTGCATCGACTCGCGGTCCTTCGCGAGGTAGAGCCGCCGCACCTTGACGGCCAGCCCCTCGTAGGTGAGGTTGGTGCCGCCCACCTTGATCTTCGTGGCCGGCCTGTGCAGGAAGTCGTGCCACTGCTCGGGCGTGAAATCCTGGAGTTTGGTGTCGGGGTCGAACAGGCCGCAGCCGGCGAATGCCTGCCAGTACCACGAGTCGACCGCGAAGTTCGGCACGGTGATCGCCCCGTCGTTGATCGACCTCTCCACGTCGACCAGTTCGTGGACGTCCAGGTCGGACACCCGGCCCAGACCCTCACAGGTCGGGCACATGCCCTCGGCCAGGTTGAAGCTGTACGCTCCCGCGCCGCCGACCTGCGGAACGCCGAGCCGGCTGAACACGATCCGCAGCATCGCGTACGCGTCGGTGGCGGTGCCCACCGTCGAGCGGGAGTTCGCGCCCATGCGCTCCTGGTCGACGACGATGGCCGGGGTGAGGTTGCGCAGCGAGTCGACGTCGGGCCGGGACAGGTTCGGCATGAACGACTGGAGGAACGCGCTGTAGGTCTCGTTGATCAGCCGCTGGGACTCGGCGGCGATCGTCCCGAACACCAGGGACGACTTGCCCGAGCCGGACACGCCGGTGAAGACGGTCAGCCGGCGTTTCGGGATGTCGACCGAGATGCCGGCGAGGTTGTTCTCCCGTGCCCCGCGTACCTCGATGACGTCGTGGCTGTCGGCGGCGGACCGTGCTGGCTGCTGCATGGCATTCCTTCGCGAGGTCGGGTGCGGAGACGGCGGGGAAGACCACTGGCGCCCCGGCCACCTTCAATTGTCCCATTCGGTCGGTAGTGGAGACTTTTCTCCATCGGTCCACGCCAGCATGGCCGACCCCTGCGACAAAGTCTCCAACGGGCGGTGAGCGTTAGGGTGGTCGGTGTGATGGCGCGACGGCAGCGGTCGGGGCGGCTGCGCACGGTCGACGTGGCGGCCTCCGCCGGCATCTCGGTGCAGCAGGTCCGCAACTACCTCGACCTCGGGGTGCTACCGCGCGTGGCGCGCACCGAGCACGGGTACCGGATCTTCACCGAGAAGCACGTCCGCGCGCTCGCGGTGGTCCGCCTCATGGCCGAGGGGCACGGTTGGGCGCGTACCCGGAAGGTGATGGCGGCCGTGCACGACGGGGACCTGCCGGCGGCGCTGGCGGCGCTCGACGGCGGCCACGCGGAGCTGGACCGGGAACGCGCCGAGATCCGGGGGGTCCTCGGGGCGTTCGAGACGGTGGTGACCGCCCCCCGCGCGGCGGTGCCCGTGCCCCGGCGGGGCATGCGGGTCGGCGCGGTCGCCGCCGTGGTCGGGGAGCGCGCCTGGCAGTTGCGCGGCTGGGAGGCGCGCGGGCTGCTGCGCCCGGTGCGCGAGCCGGACACCGGCTACCGGGTGTACGACGAGGCTGAGGTGCGGGCCGCCCGGGTGGTGGCGCTGCTGCGCCGGGCCGGCTACCCCTTCGACATCGTCGCGGCGGTGCTGACGGAGATGCGCACCACCGGCAGCCCGGAACGGGTCCACGCCGAACTGGCCCGCCGGGAACAGGATCTGCACCGGCGCAGCGTCCGGCGGTTGCGCGCCTCCGCGGCGTTGCACGCCTACCTGCAGGAGGTGGGCCTGCTGTAGGCGGGTCGGCTCAGCGCAGGACCAGCAGGTCCAGGTGGTCGACCACCGGGCCGGAGGGTCGCCGGGCCGCGACCCGCAGCCGGGCCAGGCCCGTCTCGTACTCCTCGTCGGTGATGAGGTGCAGTGGGGTGTGTGCCCGCCGGGAGAGCTTCGCGGCGTACTCGGCGAGGGAGGCGGCGGTGGTCTGCGCGACGGGCTCGACGGTGCTGACCGGGAACCCGGCCGCGGTGAAGGCCGCGCGGACCCGGGCCACCCCGGGGTACGTGTCGAGGACGCGGACCGCCTCCGGGAACCAGTCGAACAGGGCGATGCGCTGGTGCCGGCCGGGGAAGGGGGAGCGGATCAGCACGGGCGCCCCCGGGCGCAGCACCCGCCGCAGTTCCCGGGCGAGCACGTCCAGGTCTGGCACGTGGTGGATCATCGTCGACAGCCAGGCGGCGTCCAGGCTGGTGTCGCGCAGCGGCAGGGCGGTGCCGTCCCCGCCGACCAGCGGGCGGTGCGGGCAGCGGGTGCGCATCGCCGCGGCCGGTTCCAGCGCCAGTATCCGGACGCCGAACCAGTCCGTGAAGGCGTTCGCCCAGGCTCCGGTGCCGGCGCCCAGATCCAGCACGGTGTGACCGGAGCGCGGGCGCAGGTGCTGCTGGACGGCGTAGCGCCAGCGCTCCAGCCCGGCGCGGGGCAGTTCCCGGGTGGCGGCGAACGCCGCCGCGTCGGTGTCGTCGAAGGGGATCAGAGCCACGGCCATCACCTCGCCACCGTCGCCGGGAGGTCCGGGCGATCGTTCCTGCGGTTCTAGCCGCGGGGTGACGCCCGAGGCAACGGCTTGTGATCAAGTACGCAACCCGGGCCGGCGCAGCCCGTCACGTCGTCCGCCCACCCGGGGTGGGTCAGCGCACCGCGCAGGGAGCGAGGTTGACCAGCTCGGCCGGGCGGTTGCCGTCGACCCGACCGATCGCGGTGGCGATGCGGTTGAGGGCGGCGATGCGCTTGTCCTCGAGCGGACCGACGATCGCGTTCTGCACGAAGTTCGGACCGCCCTCGGGGCGGACGGCGAGCCGGGCGAGCCGGGCGTCCGCCTCGGCGATCTGCCGGTCCAGGTTGGCCAGCTCGCGCGTCACCTCGGCCTGGGCCCGGACGGGAACGGCGGGCAGCCGGCCGGCGACGTCCGGGCAGTTCACCTTCCGGGCGACGCCGACACCGTCGTCGCCCACATCGCCGTCGTCGCCGGCTCCGCCGATGTCGTCCGCGCCGATGGTGCCGTTGCCGGTCCCACCGTTGCCAGCCCTGCCGTTGACCGCGCTGGCGATGCCGGGGGCGTTGAGGCCGCAGGTGGCGAGGCTGGCGAGGTCGGGCCGCTGACCGCCGGCACGGTTGATGTTGATCTCGATACGGTCGAGGACGGCGACGCGCTTGCTGCGCAGTGGGCCGAGAATGGCGTTCTGGACGACGTTCGGGCCGCCCTGGGGGTTGGCGGCCTGCCTGGCCAGCCGGGCGTTGGCGTTGGCGATCTCGTTGTCCAGGTTGGCCAGTTCCTGCTCGACGCCGGCCACGGCGGCGGCCGGCACCGCGGAGAGCCTGTCGCGGACGGTCGGGCAGTTCACCGTCCGTGCGTCGCTGGCGGCGGCGCCCGCGTCGGTGCCGGCGTTGGCCAGGGTCAGGCCGCCAGCGAGGAGCAGTACCGCGAGGGCGCCGACTCCACCGAGCTTGAGGGCGGCGTGCTTCTTCGTGCGCGTGGCCATGTACCTCTCCTTGACTGGACCGCCGTCGAGCCCGACGAACCGTGGTTCGCCGGTCGGCGGTGCATCGTGAACGCCGGGAGGGTGACGCGCCGTCGGGCGACGGCGAGCCCCGGCAGGGGCCTGCCCGGAAGCGCCGGGCCAGCTCCGGGAGCGCTCCCGAGGATGGTCCGGTCGTGTTCGTTCTCGGTCTGGGGTACGGAGGGCGGCGGTCAAAGGTTCAGCACTGGACAAACGAAGGTGTCTTCGTGAATACTGGATCGTAGTTCGAGGGGGAGTACCCGCCACCGGACGCGCCGTACGTCATTACGGGCCTCAGGGCCCCGGCGGCGCGGGCCGCCACGACGACGGCGGCTCGGGGAGACCTTCGACCCGTACGCCGGCGACCCGCGCCGGCCGGTCGAGGGGAGAACCGCAATGTCGTTCGCCGTGCCGTGGTGGGCCTGGGTGGCGCTCACCGTCGCGATCGCCGTGATGCTCGCGATCGACCTGTTCATGCACCGCGACAACCACGTGATCGGTTTCCGCGAGGCCGCCGTCTGGTCGGCGGTCTGGATCGTCGCCGGCCTGGCCTTCGGCGGCGTGCTGTGGGTCTGGCAGGGCGACGAGGCCGCCGGCGCCTACTACGCCGGCTACCTCATCGAGAAGGCGCTGTCGGTCGACAACGTCTTCGTCTTCGCGCTGATCTTCACCTACTTCGCGGTGCCCGCCGCATATCAGCACAAGGTCCTCTTCTGGGGCGTCGTCGGCGCGCTCGCCTTCCGCCTGGTGTTCATCTTCGTCGGCGTGGAGCTGCTGGAGACCTTCTTCTGGACCGCCTACCTGTTCGGCGCCTTCCTGATCTGGACCGGCTGGAAGATGGCCTTCCAGCACAACGAGGAGGTCCACCCCGACCGCAACCCCGTGGTTCGCCTGGTCCGCCGGATCATCCCCACCGACGCGCGGTACCACGGCGACCGCTTCTTCGTCCGGCTCGACGGCCGGCGGGTCGCCACCCTGCTCTTCGTGGTGCTCATCGCCGTCGAGGCCACCGACCTGATCTTCGCCGTCGACTCCGTCGCCGCGGTCCTCGCGATCACCACCAGCACCTTCATCGTCTGGACCGCCAACGCGTTCGCCGTCCTCGGCCTGCGCAGCCTCTACTTCTGCCTGGCCGGGCTGCTGCGTCGGTTCACCAAGCTGCACTACGGGCTCGCCGTGCTGCTGGCCTTCGCCGGCGTCAAGCTGATCCTGTCCGAGACCCCCGTGGGCAAGCTGCCCATCCCGCTCACCCTCGGCGTCATCGTGGTCGTGCTCACCGCCTCGATCGTCTGGAGCCTGCGCGCCACCCGGGGCGCGCAGCCGGCCGGGGAGGAGCCCCGTACGCCGGTCGGCGGCTGAGAGTCGGCCCCGGCCCGCCGCAACGTTGCGGCGGGCCGGGGCCGCGTCGGTCGCACCGACCGTGGCGGCGCCGCACCCGCGCACGATGGCATCTCGGACGATCTGCGGGAAAGGTGCGGATGATCCGATAGTGTTCGGTGGAGTGGAAGGTTCGATCGCGGTCACGGACCAGGCGGCGGCGAGCCGTCGGCCGGGCCGGTGGGCGCTGACGGCCCTGGCGGTCTGCGCGGTCGCCGCCGGATGCCAGCGCCCGCCGTCGCCGTACCCACCGTCGCCGTCGGCATCTCCACCGTCCGTGTCGCCTCCGCCGTCGGGTGCCACCGTCCGGCCCGGCCTCGTCGACCTGGCCGACGTCGACCCGCGAATCCTGACCGACTTCCGTTACGCCACGGCCCACAACTTCGTCGGTCGGCCGATCGCCGGCTACGAGGAGCCGCTGTGCCTGTTGACCCGGCCGGCCGCCGAGGCGCTGCGCCGCGTGCAGGACGTTGCCCTCGAACAGGGGCGCAGCCTCAAGGTCTACGACTGCTACCGGCCACAGCGGGCGGTCGACGAGTTCGTCGCCTGGGGCGCACAGCCCGGCGCGCAGGAGATGAAGGCCGAGTTCTACCCCCGCGTCGCCAAGTCGGATCTGTTCGCCGAGGGGTACCTCGGCGCACCCTCCGCCCACAGCCGGGGCAGCACCGTCGACCTGACCCTGGTCGACGTCCCGGCCGCCCCGCAGCCGACGTACTCGCCCGGTCAGTCGTTGCGGCCGTGCACCGCCCCCGCGCAGCAGCGGTTTCCCGACAACAGCGTCGACATGGGTACCGGCTTCGACTGCTTCGACCCGCTCTCCGCCACCGACAACCCGCGCGTCGACGCCACCGCCCGCGCCAACCGGCGGCTGCTGGAAGGGCTGATGACCGACGCCGGATTCGTCAACTACGACCGGGAATGGTGGCACTACCGCTACCGGGACGAGCCGTGGCCCGACACGTACTTCGACCTGCCGGTGGCCCGGTCGTCGACCGGCCATCGCGGTGGATCATGACCTTGGTCCCGGCTCACCCCGAATGTCGGCAACAACGCCATGATCGACGGGGCTGGACGACCACGCCCACGGTGGGGGGATATTCGTTGCGGGGGATCACCGGGGCCCTTAGCGTCATGGGCGTAGATCGAGCCCTCTGAGGAGCTTGCCGTGTCGCAGCGCAACCGCACCGAGGCCCCGCGGCCCACGCCGCGCGGCGGTGCCCGGCTGCACAGCGGCGAACGCGCCGGGGGGCGGCGCCGGTCGCAACGGGGCCGGTGGCGGGGGTGGTGGCGCGACTAGCGCCGGCGCGTGACGCGCAGCCGCCCACCCCGCCGGGGCCGGGGCGGCTTCTTCGTGCCCGGCCGCGGGCGCGCCGTCGGAGCGACAGCTCGCCCGGCCCTCATCCGATGGCCGCCGCTTCGAACGGCTGCGGCCTCGAACTCGCTCGGCCCACGATCACTGTCGGCCACCGCCGCGCGGCACCACACCACGACACGAGGAGACGACGATGGCACACAGCACCCTGGCCGGCACCCGCGCGCCGGTACGGGTCTGGACCGACCCGTACGGCATCGAGCCGCAGGCCGCACGGCAACTGCGCAACATCGGCGCGCTCCCGTGGGTGGCGGGCGTCGCGGTCATGCCGGACGTGCACTTCGGCAAGGGCGCCACCGTCGGGTCGGTGATCGCGATGCGTCACGCCGTCTCCCCGGCCGCCGTCGGTGTGGACATCGGCTGCGGCATGTCGGCGGTACGCACCTCGCTGACGGCCGCCGACCTGCCCGACGACCTCGCCGCCCTGCGCCGGGCCATCGAGGACGCGGTGCCGGTCGGCTTCGCCCAGCGCGACGACGCGATCGACCCGCGCCGGGTGCGGGGCCTGGAGCAGCGTGGTTGGGACGACTTCTGGCGGCGCTTCGGTGACCTCGACCGGCGGGTGGCGCAGCTGGAGACCCGGGCCCGGCGGCAGCTGGGCACGCTCGGCGGCGGCAACCACTTCATCGAGGTCTGCCTGGAGCAGGGCGGCGCGGACGCCGGGCGGGTGTGGTTGATGCTGCACTCCGGCTCCCGCAACATCGGCAAGGAGCTGGCCGAACGGCACATCGCGGTGGCCCGCGGGCTGCCGCACAACGCCGACCTGCCCGACCGGGACCTGGCGGTGTTCCTCACCGGCACGCCGGAGATGGACGCCTACCGCCGGGACCTGTGGTGGGCGCAGGAGTACGCGCGACGCAACCGGGCCGTGATGCTGGCGGTGCTGACCAACGTGGTGCGGGAGCAGTTCCCGCACGTGGGCTACGACGAGCCGATCTCCTGTCACCACAACTACGTGGCGGAGGAGCGGTACGACGGGGTCGACGTCCTGGTCACCCGCAAGGGGGCGATCCGGGCCGGTCGGGGGACCTGGGCATCATCCCCGGGTCGATGGGCACCGGGTCGTACATCGTGCGGGGCAGGGGCAACGAGGCGGCGTACTGCTCGGCGTCGCACGGGGCCGGGCGGCGGATGTCACGGGCGCAGGCGAAGCGGACCTTCAGCACGGCCGACCTGGCGGCCCAGACGTCGGGGGTGGAGTGCCGCAAGGACGCCGGGGTCGTCGACGAGATCCCCGGCGCGTACAAGGACATCACCGAGGTGATGGCCCAGCAGGAGGACCTCGTCGAGGTGGTCGCCCACCTCAAGCAGGTGGTCTGCGTCAAGGGGTGAGCAGGTGACGGCCGGTGCTGGTGCGCCGGCCGTCGCCGGCTCAGCCGGTCGGGGTGGGTGTCGCCGGCACTGCGACCGGTGTGGTGCGGGCGGTCGGTGTGCCACCGGAGCCCCGCCGTCGGGCAACCCTCACGTAACAGGCGACGGGGTCGTATGACGCGTTCGTGATGACCCGCGCAGAGCGATGCTGATTAATATCTACGGACATCGATAAGCGGCGCGCGGTGCGCCGCCGAACCGCAGGGAGTGCGTGATGATCCGACGACAACTGCTGCGTACGGCCGGTGCCGTACTGGCGGCGGTGCTCGCCGCGACCGGGGTGCAGGTTGCCACCGGCAGCCCCGCCTCGGCAGCCCGGACCGTCTACTACGACGCCAGCCGGGCCGGCGAGTTCCGGAGCACCTTCGACCAGGCCGCGCAGATCTGGAACGGCCGGGTCAGCAACGTGCGACTGGTGCCCCGGTCCCCGGGCAACATCACCATCTACGTCGACAGTGGCTGGCCCCGGGCGCAGGTCTACTCCCTCGGTTCCGGCCGCATCTGGATGGGCATGACCGCCGTCAACCAGGGCTACAACCGCACCCGCATCGCCACCCACGAGTTCGGCCACATCCTCGGCCTGCCCGACCGGCGCACCGGCCTGTGCTCCGACCTGATGTCCGGCAGCAGCGCCCCGGTCTCCTGCACCAACGCCAACCCCAGCGACGCCGAGGCCAGCCGGGTGAACCAGCTCTTCGCCGGCAGCGCCGCCGCCGCCGACGTGGCCGGGACGTACGAGGAGGTCACCCCGTTCGTGGTCGGTGGCCGGCCGGCCACCGAGAACTACCCGTGGATGGTCTACACCTCCGGCTGCACCGGCACCCTGATCAAGGCGAACTGGGTGGTCACCGCCAAGCACTGCCCGACCCCGAGCTCGGTGCGGGTCGGCAGCGTCAACCGCACCAGCGGCGGCACGGTCGTCCGGGTGATCCGCGCGGTCAACAACCCCACCATCGACGTCAAGCTGATGCAGCTGGCCAGCTCGGTCAGCTACGCCCCGGCCTCCATCCCCACCACCTCCGGTGCGGTCGGCACCGCCACCCGCATCATCGGCTGGGGTCAGACCTGTGCTCCCCGGGGCTGCGGCTCCGCCCCGACCGTGGCGCACGAACTGGACACCTCGATCGTGTCGGACACCCGGTGCCTCGGCATCAACGGCCGGTACGAGATCTGCACCAACAACACCAACGGCAACTCGGGCGCCTGCTACGGCGACTCGGGCGGCCCGCAGGTGCGCCGGATCAACGGCGTGTGGCACCTGATCGGCGCGACCAGCCGCGCCGGCAACAACAACTCCACCTGCGCCACCGGCCCGTCCATCTACGGTGACCTGCCGTCGATCCGTACCTGGATCAACAGCCAGGTCGGCGGTCTGCCGGCAGCGGCAGTCTGACCCCGGTCCACGGATGCCCCCGGCCCCGGGCCGGGGGCATCCCCGCGTCCGGACCACTCCGGCCAACCGTGGCGACGGTCCGGCCGGGCCGGGCGGGAACCACGTGGAATACTGGCCCGATCATGAGCCGATTCGGACTGCTGGTCCTGCCCGCCACCAACCGGGTGTACGCCCACTCCGCCGTCGACCTCACCCGCGCCGAGCTGGAGATCTTCAGCGGCGCGGTGCTCGGCGGCCGGATCGGGGAACTGGACACCGCCACCGTCGGGGGTGCCCGCTACGTCACCTTCACCGCCGACGGCGGGCTGGACGAGCGGGACGCCGCGCTGCTCGGCAACGTCTCCGCCGCGTACGCCCTGTTCGAGTTCGTCGGTGACCTGCTGCGGCCGGTGCCGCTGACCCGGCTCGACCGCTACGACGACGACCTGGTGACCATCCAGAAGTACGTCGGCAAGACCAACGAGCAGTTCACCAAGCTGCTGCTCAACGTGACCCTGCTGGCCACCGAGTGGGCCGGTGACCTGCTGACCCGCCGGTTCCGGGTGCTCGACCCGCTGTGCGGGCGCGGCACCACCCTCAACCAGGCCGTGATGTACGGCTTCGACGCGGCCGGGGTGGACCGCGACCAGAAGGACTTCGAGGCGTACCAGGCGTTCCTCACCACCTGGCTCAAGCGCAAGCGGGTCAAGCACCGGGTGCTGGAGTCCGGCCCCGTCCGCCGGGAACGCAAGGTCGTCGGGAAGCGGCTGCGGGTCGAGCTGGCCGCCTCCAAGGAGGCGCACAAAGCCGGTGACGTGCAGACCGTCGACGTGGTCAGCGCCGACACCACCCGGGTCGGGGAGTTCTTCCGCCCCGAGTCCGTCGACCTGGTCGTGGCCGACGCGCCGTACGGCGTGCAGCACGGCAGCCGGACGGCCGAGACCGGCCTGGCCCGCGACCCGCTGGCGCTGCTCACGGCGGCCGTGCCCAAGTGGGTGCGGCTGCTGCGGCCCGGTGGCGCGCTCGGCATCTCGTGGAACACGAACGTGGCCCGCCGCGACGACGCCGCCGCCGTGCTGACCGACGCGGGACTCGACGTCTGCGACGACGGCCCGTGGCGGGGCCTGGCCCACCGGGTGGACCAGGCGATCGTGCGCGACGTCCTGGTCGCCCGCCGGCCCGGCTGAGCCGGGCCGACCCGCAACGGACCGTTCAGCGGCGAGCCCGCACGGCCGCGACGGTGGGGCTGAACGCGGTCAGAACCGGTCCCGGAAGGCGATCACCAGCCCGATCAGCGGTCCGGTTCGAACTGTGCCGACCGTTCCTCCGTGCTTATGATCGACGACCCCTGACAGCAACGACGGAAAGTACGACGGATCGGTTCGGTCCGGACGCAGGTGAGGAGCTTCGGTTGCCGCGAACCGCCCACGCCTTCTGGCTGCGCGCCCCCGGCGAGGGCGAGATCCGGCCGGTGACCCTGCCCGCTCCCGGCCCCGACGAGGTCCTCGTCCGGGCCCGCTTCTCCGGCGTCAGCCGGGGCACCGAGACGCTCGTGTTCACCGGCGGCGTTCCCGAGAGCCAGTACGCCGCCATGCGCGCCCCGTACCAGGAAGGCGACTTCCCCGCCCCGGTCAAGTACGGCTACCTCAGTGTCGGCGACGTCGAGGCCGGGCCCGACCACCTGCGCGGTCGGACGGTGTTCTGCCTGCACCCGCACCAGAGCGCGTACGTGGTGCCGGTCGACGCCGTCGTCGTCGTACCGGACGGGGTGCCGGCGGCCCGCGCGGTGCTCGCCGGCACGGTGGAGACGGCCGTGAACGCACTGTGGGACGCCGCTCCACTGGTCGGTGACCGGGTCAGCGTGGTCGGCGGCGGGATGGTCGGCTGCGCGGTGGCGGCCCTGCTGGCCCGTTTTCCCGGGGTGCGGGTCGAACTGGTCGACCCGGACGAGACCCGCGCCGGGGTGGCCGCGGCGCTCGGCGTCGACTTCGCCGCGCCCGCGGCGGCCACCGGCGGGCGGGACCTGGTGGTGCACGCCAGCGCCACCGCCGCCGGCCTGCAACGGTCACTGGAGCTGCTGCGGCCGGAGGGCACCGTGGTCGAGCTGAGCTGGTACGGCGACCGGCCGGTGCAGCTGAGCCTCGGCGGGGTGTTCCACTCTGGACGCCTCACCGTGCGTAGCAGCCAGGTCGGCGCGGTCGCGCCGGCGCGGCGGGGCAGCCGCAGCTACGCCGACCGGCTCGCCCTCGCCCTCGACCTGCTCGCCGACCCGGCCTTCGACGTCCTGCTCAGCGGGGAGTCCCGCTTCGCGGAGCTGCCCGACGTGCTTGCCCGACTCAGCGCGGGTGACCTGCCCGCGCTGTGCCACCTGATCCGCTACGACGGGGAGTGAACCGTGTTCAGCGTGACCGTCCGTGACCACATCATGGTCGCCCACAGTTTCTCCGGTGCCGTGTTCGGGCCCGCCCAGCGGCTGCACGGCGCGACGTTCGTCGTCGACGCCACCTTCCGCCGTCCCGATCTCGACGACGACGGAGTCGTCGTCGACATCGGGCTCGCCACCGAGCAGCTCAAGGCCGTCCTCGGCGAACTCAACTACCGCAACCTCGACGACGAGCCGGCGTTCGCCGGCACCAACACCACCACCGAGGTGCTGGCCCGCACCGTCGCCGACCGGCTCGCCGCCCGGGTGGCCGCCGGCGACCTGGGCGTCGGCGCGCACGGCCTCACCGGCCTCACCGTCACCCTGCACGAGTCGCACGTGGCCTGGGCCGCCTACGAACGGTCCCTCCCGTGACCGCCCACCCCACCGACCTGGACGGCAGCGGGCGCTGACCGTGCCGACCCTGCACGTCGTGCTGCCCGGCGACATCGACGATCCGGCGGAACCCAGCGGCGGTAACGGCTACGACCGGCGGATCTGCGCCGGCCTGGCCGCCGTCGGCTGGGCGGTGCGCGAGCACGCCGTGCCCGGCTCCTGGCCCCGGCCCGGCGACGCGGACCGTGCCGCCCTGGCCGCCGTGCTCGCCGGGCTGCCCGACGACGCCCCCGTCCTGCTCGACGGGCTGGTCGCCTCGACGGTGCCGGAGCTGCTCACCGCGCAGTCCGCCCGGCTGCGCCTGGTGGTGCTGGTGCACCTGCCGCTGGAGGACGAGGCGGAGGAACGGGCCCTCGCGGCGGCCCGGGCGGTGGTGGCCACCAGCGACTGGACCGGCCGCCGGCTGTGCCAGCGGTACGCGTTGCCCGCCGGGCGGGTGCACGTCGCCGCTCCCGGTGTGGAGCCCGCGCCGCCCGCGACCGGCTCGCCGGCCGGCACGGCGCTGCTCTGCGTCGCCACGGTCGCCCCCCACAAGGGACACGACGTGCTGGTCGAGGCGCTGGCCACGCTCACCGACCGGCGGTGGACGCTGACCTGCGTGGGACCGCTGACCCGTGACCCGGGCTTCGTCGACCGGCTGCGCGGGCGCGTCGACGCGTACGGCCTCGGCGGCCGGGTCCGGCTGGTCGGCCCGCTGACCGGCGACGGGCTCGCCGCCGCGTACGATGCCGCCGACCTGCTGGTGCTGGCCACCCGCGGCGAGACGTACGGGATGGTCGTCACCGAAGCCCTCGCGCGCGGCATCCCCGTGCTGGCCAGCGAGGTGGGGGGCATGCCCGACGCCCTCGGGTGGGCCCCCGACGGCACCCGGCCCGGTGTGCTGGTGCCCCCGGACGACCCGGCGGCCCTGGGCGGAGCGCTGCGCCGCTGGCTCGATGAGCCGGCCCTGCGCGAAGGGCTGCGCCGCGCCGCCCACGACCGGCGGGGGACCCTGCCCGGGTGGCCGGTCACCACGATCCGGATCGACCAGGTGCTCAAGGAGGCGATGGCGGCATGAGCGAGTGGAGCGTTGACCTGCCCCCCGATTTCGCGCACTGGCTGGCCCTGCGGGAGCCCGCCGACGTGGCCGCCCGCTCGGTCGACCTGGTCGACGCGGTACGGCGGCGACTGGCCGGGCCGGTCGTCGTGCACGACCTGGGCTCCGGCACCGGCTCGCTGGGCCGCTGGCTGGCCCCGCTGCTGCCCGGCCCGCAGCGCTGGGTCATGTACGACCAGGATGACGACCTGCTCGCCCGCGCCCGCGCCGACATGGTCGACACCGCCGCCGACGGCAACCCGGTGACGGTGCGGACCCGGCGCGGCGATCTCACCCGGCTGACCGCCGCCGACCTGGCCGGCGCGTCCCTGGTGACCGCCTCGGCGCTGCTGGACATGCTCACCGCCGAGGAGATCGACCGGCTGGTCGACGCCTGCGTGGGGGCCGACTGCCCCGCCCTGTTCCTGATCTCGGTGACCGGTGCCGTGCGGCTGGACCCGGTGGACCCCCTCGATGTCGAGGTGGCCGAGGCGTTCAACGACCACCAGCGGCGTACCGTGGGCGGGCGAACCCTGCTCGGCCCGGACGCGGCGCACGCCTGCGCGGCGGCCTTCGCCCGGCACGGGGTGCCCGTGACGACCCGCCCCAGCCCCTGGCGGCTCGGACCCTCGGACGCCGCGCTGACGGCGCAGTGGTTCACCGGCTGGTTCGACGCCGCCTGCGAGCAGCGTCCCGACCTGGCCGGCCGGGCCCGCGGGTACGCCCGTCGTCGGCTGGCCGAAGCCGCAGCCGGCCGGCTCGACGTCACGGTGGAGCACGTGGACCTGCTCGCCGGGGTCGGTTGAACCGGCGGCCCGCCGGTTCCGTGGTTACAGTCGGAAAAGATCGTTACTGCCGGGGAGGGCGGGCGTGGTGGCAGCTGGCGCGCGTGGACGACGGTCGCTCTGGGGCTGGGTACGCCTGCTCGGCGGTGTCGCCGTGCTCGCCGGCCTGCTCGGCTGGTTCGGCACCGGCCCGTTCCTGGCCGGTCTGCGCCTGATCGACGCGCCGGCCCTCGCCGCCGCTCTCGGCATCGGGGTGCTCACCACGGTCTGCTGCGCCTGGCGGTGGAGCCTGGTCGCCGCCGGGTTGGGCGTACGCCTGCCGCTGGGGGAGGCGGTGGCGCACTGCTACCGGGCCGTGTTCCTCAACGCCACCCTGCCCGGCGGGGTGCTCGGCGACGTGCACCGGGCGGTGCGCCACGGCCGTGACGTCGGCGACGTCGGGCGGGGCATCCGCGCGGTGGTGTGGGAGCGCACCGCCGGCCAGGTCGTGCTGGTGGCCGTGGCGGTGGTCGTGCTGGCCGCCTTCCCGTCGCCGGTCCGCCCCCACCTGCCGGCGGCGATCGCCGGGCTCGCCGCGGTGGTGCTCGTCGCCGGGTTGGCAGCCCGGCTGCTGCCCCGCAGCGGGGCGTCCCGGTGGGCGCGTGGTCTGCGCACCGCCGTGGCCGACGTGCGTTCGGGTCTGTTGGGTCGGCGCACCTGGCTGGGTGTGCTGGTGGCCTCCACGCTGGCGGTCGTCGGCCACCTCGCGACGTTCGTCGTCGCGGCCCGCACCGCCGGGTCCACCGCCCCGCTGTCCCTGCTGGTTCCGTTGACCCTGCTCGCCCTGCTGGCGATGGGGGTGCCGGCGAACGTCGCCGGCTTCGGCCCCCGCGAGGGCGTGGCCGCGTGGGGCTTCGCCGCCGCCGGTCTCACCGCCGCCGAGGGCGTGGCCACCGCCACCGTGTACGGAGCCCTGGTGCTCGTCGCGAGCCTGCCCGGAGCCGCCGTCCTGGTGGCGGCCCGGCGTGTCCGAGTGCCTGCCCCCGCCTGACGAGGAGTCCCATGTCCGAAACACTGCCTGTCGCCACGGTCCGGACGCGGGTGACGGTCCCGCTGCGGTTCCCCGACGGCTACGTGACCACCGCCCGGGTGCACACCTTCGACGGCCTGGTCGACGGCCGGGAACACCTCGCCTTCGCCCTCGGTGACCGGGTCGGCGGGCCGGACGACGGGGCCGGCGGCGGCGTGCCGCTGGTCCGCCCGCACAGCGAGTGCCTGACCGGCGACGTGTTCGGCAGCCAGCGCTGTGACTGCGGCCCGCAACTGCGCGAGGCGGTCGAACGCATCGCCGAGACCGGCGGTTACCTGCTCTACCTGCGGCAGGAGGGCCGGGGCATCGGCCTGTACGCCAAGCTCGACGCGTACGCCCTGCAGGACGCCGGGCTGGACACCTTCGAGGCCAACCTGGCCCTGGGGCACGCCGAGGACGAGCGGGACTACACCGTCGCCGCGCAGATGCTCGCCGCGCTGGGGGTCGAGAAGATCGCGGTGCTGAGCAACAACCCGGAGAAGACCGTCCAACTCGGCCGGCTCGGGCTGACCGTCACCGAACAGGTGCCCACCGGGATCTTCCTGTCCCCGGCCAACGCCGACTACCTGGCGGCGAAGGCCAGCCGGGCCGCCCGCGCGGTCGACCTGCCCGGCGTCCGGTGACCGGCCCGACCCGGCGGCCGTACGTGCTGCTGAGCTGCGCCACCTCGATCGACGGGTACCTCGACGACACCTCCGACGAGCGGCTGCTGCTGTCCAACGAGGCCGACCTGGACCGGATCGACGCGGTGCGGGCCGGGTGCGACGCGATCCTGGTCGGGGCGGGCACGGTGCGCTGCGACGACCCGAGGCTGCTGGTGCGCTCGGCGCGGCTGCGGGCGCAGCGGGTCGCCCGGGGCCTGCCCGAGTCGCCGATGAAGGTGACCCTGACCGGCTGCGGCGACCTGGACCCGACGGGCCGGTTCTTCACCCTCGGCGACAGCGAACGGATCGTCTACTGTGCCAGCCCGGCGGTGGAGAAGACCCGGCACCGGCTCGGTGGGTTGGCCACGGTGGTGGACGCGGGCGACCCGGTCGACCCGGCCTGGACGCTGGCGGACCTCGCCGGGCGCGGGGTGGGCCGGCTCATGGTGGAGGGCGGGGCGGAGGTGCACCGGCAGTTCCTCACCGCCGGGCTCGCCGACGAGCTGCACCTGGTGGTGGCCCCGTTCTTCGTCGGCGACCGGCGGGCGCCCCGCTTCGGCGGCGACGGCTTCTTCCCGTGGCACCCCGGCCGGCGGGCCCGGGTGGTGGAGGCCCGCCAGATCGGCGACGTGGTGCTGACCCGGTACGCCCTGTCGGAGCGCTGCCCGCAGGGGTGACCCTCGCCCACCGGGTGCCGGGCCGCCCCCGTCGCGGCCGGGCCGGTGTGCGGGCCGTCCCAGCGTGGCCGGGCCGGTGTGCGGGCCGCCCCGGCGTGGCCGGTCAGCCCTCGAACGTGGCCCGGTCGAGGAACAGCAACCGGGCCCACTTGTCCGGCAGGTCGACCAGGGGACCGTCGACGAATCCGGTGCGCCGCAGCCGGGCGAGCACCCGGTCGTTGCGCGCGTCCGGCTCCATCACGATCCGCCGCCGGCCCGGGTCGCGGAACACGAAGGCGAGGAACTCGCGCAGCAGGGTGCCGGTGAACCCGGGCTCGGGCCGGTCGGTGGGGCCGATCAGCAGGTGGACGCCGTGATCGCCGGGCCGCACGGGGTAGACCTGGCCGACCGGGTCGTGTTCCGGCTCGTACGACTGGAACAGGGCGACCGGCGACCCGTCCCGCAACGCCAGGTAGGCGTGGTGTGTGGGCAGCGAGTCGACGTACCGGTAGATCTCGGCCACCCGGTCCCGGTCGGCGTCGGTCATGCCCCAGAACCGGGCGCGGTCCTGGCTCACCCAGGAGTGGATCACGTCGGCGTCGGTGTCCGGGGCGACCGGCCGGAAGACCACCCGCCCGAAGCCCGGCACGTCCCGCTCGTGGTGGTGTTCACTCATCGCGTTCCTCGATCAGCTTCGCCCAGTCGCAGGTGACGGGGGTCAGGTCGCCGCGCAGCCAGAGCGGCTGCTGGTCGTCGCGGTGCGCACCGCCACCGGTCGCGCCGTGCGGCACCACCCACCGGCTGTGCTCCCGGTCGGCCAGGTCCCACACGTAGCGGGCGGCCGGACCGCGCAGGCACAGGTCGGTGACCCCCGGGACGCTGGAGGTGGCCAGGACGCAGTCGTGGTCACCGGACAGCTCCGGCCCGGGGCCGGCCGCCGGGTCGGGCAGCGCCCGCCACGCGGCCAGCCGGTGCCGTTCCCCCCACCGCCCCGCCGCGCCGGTTGCGGCGACCTCCTCCACCGCCGCGCGTACCAGCGCCGCGCCGTCGACGTCGAGCAGGTCGCTGCGCAGCAGTGAGTTCAGCGCGTGACCGACCCGGGGGAGCAGGGCCAGCCAGGGGGCGAACACCTGCGGGTACGCCGGCGGTTCGGCCAGGTCGGCCAGGGCCGGGTGGGCGGCGAGCCGGCGTACCACGGCCGCCCGCAGGTCGGCGTACGCGGCGGCGTCGGCGCTGTCGGCGGCCATCCGCCGGTCCCAGCGCAGCAGCCGGTCGCGCAGGGCGGCGGCGGCCGGGGTGAGCCCGTCCAACCCGGCGAGCAGGCCCAGCAGCGGCCCGGACGCGGCGTGGTGGGTGTCCATGTGGACGGTCGACATCTGCTCGGGCCGCCACCCCGTGGACGTGTCGAGCAGTTCCCGGATCCGGTCGGCCCGGTACGGCGGCGCGAACTCGACCCCCAGGGGCGCGGACAGTCCCCGCTCGTTGGCCATCACCGCGACCCCGTCCACCCGGGCACGCGGAGTGGGCTGCCAACCCCGCCAGGCGTACGCGGCGTCCCAGGCGGGCACCACCCGCAGCCGGTTGTCGTCGTGCCGCTGCGGCACCCGGCCGGCGACCCGGTGCAGCAGCCCGCCCGTGGTGTCGGCGGCCAGCACGACGTTGACCGGCTCGACCCAGCCGTCGAGGGCCGCGTCGACGTCGTCGACGGTGCGGGCGCGCAGCAGGGCCGGCAGCACGGCGAAGCCGAGGTCGCCGGTGACCCGGGGCGGGTGGCGCAGGGCGACCGCTCCCGTCGGATCGTCGGGGCCGCCCGCGACGACCGGGCCCCGCTCGGTCTCGATCACCTCCACCTCGACGGGTGCGCCGCCGGCCACCTCGACCGTCTCCACGTGCCGGTGCGCGGGCCGCCAGCCGTCCGGCCCGTACGCCTCGACCGCGTCGCCGCGGCGACGCAGCCGCTCCGCGTACAGGTCCTGGTAGTCGGCCATCGCGTTGGTGATCGCCCAGGCCACCGGCCCGGCGTGCCCGAAGTGGGCGATGCCGGGGACGCCGGGCACCGCCAGCCCGGCCACGTCGTACTCCGGGCAGGCCAGGCGGATCTGCTGGTAGATGCCCGGGGCCTCGATGAACCGGTGCGGGTCGCCGGCGATCAGTGGCGCACCGGTGGCGGTGCGGTCGCCGGCCAGCAGCCAGCCGTTGCTGCCGGAGGTGGCCGGTCCGTCGGCGGCGAACAGGGTGGCGGCGGCGTCGCCGAGCCGGCGGGCGACGTGCTCGCGCCACAGCTTCGTGGGGAAACCGGCGAACAGCACGTGGTGACCGAGCCACAGCGCCAGCGGCGTCCACGGCTGCCACACCCCGGGGGTGAGCCCGCAGGTGGCGAACTCGGGCGCCCGCGCCGCACCCGTGGCGAGCCCGGCGTTGACGCCGTCGACGAAGCGGCCCACCCAGGCGGCCGTGGCCGGGTCGAGGGCGGCGTGACAGCGCCGGGCGGTGTCGGCGAGGCGGACCCGGCGGGCGAAGACGTCCCAGGCGAGGGCGTCGGGGCCGAGGAACGCGGCGCTGGTGCCCTGGGCGCGGTGCCGCTCCACCTCCAGCTGCCAGGCCCGGTCGACGGCGGTGACCCGGCCCTGCGCGTAGGCCAGCCCGCCCGGCTCGGGGGCGCGCAGGTGCGGGACGCCCCACGGGTCGCGGAACAGGCGGTGACCGTCGGCGTCGTCCGGTGCGGGGGGCGGCGGCGTCACCGGGTCACCGTACCGGCTCGGCGGCGGGCGGCAGGAACCACGAGCGGGGTGCCGGTCTCCGGGTCGTCGATGACCCGGCAGGGCAGCCCGAAGACCTCCTCGACCAGGGCGGCGGTGACGATGCGGCCCGGCTCGCCCTCCGCGACGACCCGGCCGTCGCGCATCGCGATCAGATGGGTCGCGTAGCGGGCGGCGTGGTTGAGGTCGTGCAGCACCGCCACCAGGGTGCGGCCCTGCTCCTCGTGCAACCGGGCGCACAGGTCGAGCACCTCGATCTGGTGGGCGATGTCGAGGTAGGTGGTCGGTTCGTCGAGCAGCAGCAGCGGGGTCTGCTGGGCCAGCGCCATGGCCAACCAGACGCGTTGGCGTTGGCCGCCGGACAGCTCGTCGACGTGTCGGTCGGCGAGGTCGGCGACGCCGGTGGCGGCCATCGACCCGGTGACGATCCGCTCGTCCTCGCGGGACCACTGGCGCAGCAACCCCTGGTGCGGGTACCGGCCGCGGGCCACCAGTTCGGCGACGCCGATGCCGTCGGGCGCGGTCGACGACTGCGGCAGCAGGCCGAGGGTGCGCGCGACGGCGCGGGCGGGTCGGCGCTGGATGTCCTCGCCGTCGAGCAGCACCGCGCCGGTGGCCGGCTTCAGCAGCCGGGACAGCGCCCGCAGCAGCGTCGACTTGCCGCAGGCGTTGGGACCGATGATGACGGTGAAGGACCGGTCCGGCACGTCGACGGTGAGGTCGGTGGCGACGGTGCGTCGGTCGTAGGCGAGCGTCAACCCGCGTCCGCCCAGCCGGGAGGTGGGCACGATGGTGGCTCCGTTCTCGTCGGTGGTCACAGTCGGCCGGCCCGCCGCTGCGCGGTGAGCAGCCAGAGCAGGTATCCACCGCCCAGCACCCCGGTCACCACGCCGACGGGCAGCGCGGCGGGGAAGGCCCGCTGGGCGAGCTGGTCGGCGGCGACCAGCAGCACCGCGCCGACCGCCGCCGAGGGCAGCAGGTTCGGTCCCGGCGCGCGGGTCAGCCGCCGGGCCAGGTGGGGGGCGGTGAGCGCGACGAACGACACCGGGCCGGCGGCAGCCGCCGCGAGGGAGACCAGCACCACCGCCGCGGCGAGCAGCGTCGTACGCAGCCGGTGCACGGGTACGCCGAGGGCGCTGGCCGCGTCGTCGCCGAGTTCGGTGGTGCGCAGCGCCGGCCCGCAGGCCAGCAGCAGCGGCACGGCCCCGGCGAGGGCGGCCAGCACCGGCAGTGCGTCTGACCAGCCCCGACCGTCGAGGCTGCCGGTGAGCCACAGCACGGCTCGGGCCGCGTCCATCAGTTGGGCGCGGGTCAGCAGGTAGCCGTTGACGCCGGTGAGGATCGCCGCCACGCCGATGCCGACGAGCACCAGGCGGTGCCCGTGCACCCCCCGCCGCCAGGCGACGAGGTGGATGAGCAGGCCGGTGGCCAGTCCGCCGGTGGTCGCGGCGGCGGCCAGGGCGGCACTGCCACCGCCGGCGACCACCACCAGCAGCGCGCCGGTCGAGGCCCCCTGGGTGAAGCCCAGCACGTCCGGGCTGCCCAGCGGATTGCGGACCAGGGACTGGAACACCGCGCCGGCCAGCCCCAGCGCCGTGCCGACGCCGAGCGCGGTGGCGAGCCGGGGCAGGCGCAGTTCGATGACGATGAACTCCTCGGCCGGTGTGCCGCCGCCGGTCAGGGTGCGCAGCACGTCGGCGGGGCCCATCGGGTGGTCGCCGTGGCCGATGGCGAGCACGCCCAGGGCGAGGGCCAGCAGGACGCAGCCGACGCCCACGCCGACGGTACGGGGATGCAGGCGGGCGGAGAGGCCGCCCGGGGCGCGTACGACGATCACGGGCGGGCCACCCGGGTGCGGGTCACCAGGAACAGGAACAGCGGCCCGCCCAGCACCGCGGTCACGATGCCGACCTGGAGTTCGCCCGGCCGGCCGAGGACCCGCCCGACGACGTCGGAGCCGAGCAGCAGCACCGGCCCGAGCAACGCGCAGTAGGGCAGCAGCCAGCGCAGGTCGGGTCCGGTGACGGCGCGGACCAGGTGCGGCACGAGCAGCCCGACGAAGACGATCGGCCCACAGGCGGCGGTGGCGGCCCCGCAGAGCAGGGTGATCGCGGTGATCACCGCGACCCGGACGAGCGCGGGGCGGGCGCCCAGCGCCCGGGCGGCGTCGTCGCCGAGGGCGAGCGCGTTGAGGGCGCGCGCGGCGGCCAGGGCGATCAGCAGTCCGGCCCCGATGAACGGCAGCACCCGCCGGACGGTGTCCAGGTCGGCGGAGGCGAGGGAGCCGACGGTCCAGAACCGCAGCCGTTCCAGGGAGGCGGCGTCGAGCAGCATCACCGCGCTGACGTAGGAGTAGAGGGCGGCGTTGAGGGCCGCGCCGGCCAGGGCCAGGCGGGCGGGAGTGGCGGCGCGTCCACCGCCGACGGCGTAGACGGCGGCGGTGACGACGGCCGCGCCGAGCAGCGCGAACCAGACCTGCGCCGGGCCGCCGCCGAGGCCGAAGAGGACGGCGGCGGTGGCGATGGCGGCGGAGGCGCCCGCGTTGATGCCGAGCAGGCCGGGGTCGGCGAGCGGGTTGCGGGTCAGCGCCTGCATGGCCGCGCCGGCCACCCCGAGGGCGAGGCCGGCGAGCAGGCCGAGCAGCGTACGGGGCAGCCGCATCTGGCGTACCACGGCGTACTCGGCGGAGTCGGGGTTGGTCAGCCCCTGCCACACCTCGGTGAGCGGGAGCGGTTTCGCGCCGACGGTGACGCTGGCCACCACCACGGTGGCGAGCGCCACCGTGGCGACGGCCAGCCCGCCGGCACGCAGGGCGACGCGGCGTGGCGGGGCCGGGGTGGTCGGCGCGGCACCGGGTGGTGCCTCGATGACGGACAGTGTGACTCCCGTGTGGTGCGAAACGCCGGACAGGGCTTGACAGTCACTTAGGTTAGGTTAACCTAACCGCGACTGTCCATCGTCCTCCCGACCCTGATCGAAAGACGACACCATGCCTGAACCCGTCTCCGCCCGCCGCCTCTCCCGCCGCGGGTTGCTCGCCGCCGGCGGCGCCGCCACCCTGGCCGCACTGCTGGCCGGCTGCGGCCGGGACGAGCCCGCGCAGACCGGCACCGGCAACGGCTCCGGCACCTGGTCGTTCACCGACGACCGCGGCGACACGGTGACCGCCCCCGCCCGCCCGACCCGGGTGGTCGCCTTCACCGGCTCCGCCGCCGCGCTGGTCGACTTCGGCCTCAGCAGCCAGATCGTGGGTGTCTTCGGCGAGACCAGACGCGCCGACGGCAGCACCGATCCGCAGGCCGGCGACCTCGACGTCGAGTCCGTGGAGATCCTCGGCAACGTCTGGGGCGAGTTCAGCGTCGAGAAGTACGCCACCCTGAACCCCGAACTGCTCGTCACCCACATGTACGACCCCGGTGCCCACTGGTACGTCCCCGACGAGAGCAAGGACAAGATCCTGCCGCTCGCCCCGGTCGTGACGGTCACCACCGCCCGGGTGCCGATGACCACGCCGATCGAGGGCTACGCCACCCTCGCCGAAGCCCTCGGCGCCGACCTGTCGGCGGCGAAGGTCACCGAGGCGAAGGCCCGCTTCGAGGCCGCCGCGGAGGCGGTGCGCCAGGCGGTCAAGGCCAACCCCGGCATCAAGGTGATGGCGGCGTCCGGCAGCGCCGACCTGTTCTACGTGTCCAACCCGAAGGTCAGCACCGACCTGATGTACTTCGCCGAACTCGGCGTCGACATCGTGGTGCCCACCAAGCTGGAGGCCGGCGACTACTTCGAGGCGCTGAGCTGGGAGAACGCGGGCAAGTTCCCGGCCGACCTGATCCTGCTCGACAACCGCAGCACCGCCCTGCAACCCGCCGACCTCGCCGCCAAGCCCACCTGGGCGCAACTGCCCGCCGTCCGGGCCGGCCAGGTCACCGGCTGGGACGCGGTGCCCCGCTTCTCGTACGCCGGTGCCGCCCCGCTGCTGGAGAACCTGGCCAGGGCCATCCAGGGCGCGAAGAAGCTCACCTGACGCCTACGGGTCCGCCCCCGGCACCCGCCTTTCCCGCCCCGCAGCACGGACCCGCGGCGCACCGCGCCGACGGGCGGTACCCGGCTGCCCGCACACCGATCCGCCAAGCGTGGAGGAGCCGTCCATGACCCTGCCGGTGCACGCCGCCGAACCGACGCCGACCCGGGTGGGCGCCGACGCCACACCCGCCCGGGCGCACCTGCTGCACGACGGCACCGTCGAGGACTACCGCCGCGCCGTCGCCGCCGGCGTCGACCGGGTGGCCCGCCGGGTGGCCGAGGTGGACGGGCCGTTCACCGGCGTACGCCCCGCCGACCTGGCCCCCGTGGTCGACGCCATCGACCTGGACCGGCCGCTGGGGGACACCACCGCCGCCCTCGACGAACTGGAGGACGTCTACCTGCGCGACGCGGTCTGGTTCCACCACCCCCGCTACCTGGCCCACCTGAACTGTCCGGTGGTCATCCCGGCGCTGCTCGGCGAGGCGGTGCTCAGCGCCGTCAACTCCTCCCTGGACACCTGGGACCAGAGCGCCGGCGGCACGCTCATCGAACGGCGGCTCGTCGACTGGACGGCCGCGCGCATCGGTCTCGGCCCGGCCGCCGACGGCGTCTTCACCAGCGGTGGCACCCAGTCCAACCTGCACGCCCTGCTGCTCGCCCGGGAGGAGGCCCTCGCCGGCGCGGACCCCGCCGACCGTCGGATGCTGCTGCCCCAGCTGCGGATCATCGCCTCGGCGGCCGGCCACTTCAGCGTGCAGAAGGCCGCCAAACTGCTCGGTCTCGCCCCCGACGCGGTCGTCACCGTGGAGACCGGCCCCGACCGGCGGATGCGCCCCGGCGCGGTCCGCCACGAGATCACCCGCTGCCGGCGCGCCGGGCTGCGGGTGATGGCGGTGGTCGCCACCGCCGGCACCACCGACTTCGGCACCATCGACCCGCTCGACGGCATCGGCGAGGTGTGCGCCGACACCGGCGTCTGGCTGCACGTCGACGCCGCGTACGGCTGCGGACTGCTGGTGTCGCCGACCCGCCGGCACCTGCTCGACGGCATCGAGCGGGCCGACTCGGTCACCGTCGACTTCCACAAGTCCTTCTTCCAGCCCGTCAGCTCCAGCGCGCTGGTCGTGCGCGACCGCCGGGTGCTGCGGCACGCCACCTGGCACGCCGACTACCTCAACCCGGCCCGCGCCGTCGCCGAGCGCATCCCCAACCAGGTCGACAAGAGCCTCCAGACCACCCGGCGCTTCGACGCCCTCAAGCTGTGGCTCACGCTGCGGATCATGGGCCCCGACGCGGTCGGCGCGCTGTTCGACGAGGTCTGTGACCGGGCCGACGAGGCATGGGACCTGGTCGCCGCCGATCCCCGCTTCGAGGTGGCGACCCGCTCGCCGCTGAGCACGGTGGTGTTCCGCTGGGTGCCCGCCGGAGCCGGCCGGGAACTGGCCGACCAGGCGAACCTGCACGCCCGCGCGGCGCTGGCCGCCTCCGGGCTCGCGGTGGTCGCCGGCACCCGGGTCGACGGTCGGCAGCACCTCAAGTTCACCCTGCTCAACCCCGCCACCACCCGGGACGACGTCGCCGCGGTGCTGGACCTGATCGCCGAGCACGCCGGCCGGTACGTGCACGACCACGCCGCCGCGCTGCCGGTGCCGGCCTCAGCCGCCGGCCTGACCTGCCCGGTCGGCTGACCGTGTCACCCGTCAACGCCAGCCTGGAGGGCCGGATGTCCACGTACGACTACATCGGGATCGGCCTCGGGCCGTACAACCTCGGCCTGGCCTGCCTGACCGCGCCGATCGCCGACCTCGACGGGCTGTTCCTGGAGGCCCGCGCCGACGTCAGCTGGCATCCCGGCATGCTGCTGGAATCCGCCCGCCTCCAGACGCCGTTCCTCGCCGACCTGGTCACCCTCGCCGATCCGACCTCGCCGTTCTCCTTCCTCAGCTACCTCAAGGAGACCGGCCGCCTCTACCCGTTCTACATCCGGGAGAACTTCTTCCCGCTGCGCCTGGAGTACGACGCATACTGCCGCTGGGCCGCGGCGAAGCTACCCCACCTGCGCTTCGGCCACACGGTGACCTCCGTCGGGTACGACGAGACCGACGCGCTTTACACGGTCACCGCGACCACCGACGGCGGCACCGTCACCCACCGGGCCCGACACCTGGTGCTCGGCACCGGCACCCCGCCGCACGTCCCCGCCTCCTGCGCGGGCCTGGCCGGCGACGTGGTGCACAACTCCCGCTACCTCGAGCGGCGGGCGGCGTTGACGGCCAAGCGCAGCATCACCGTGATCGGCAGTGGACAGAGCGCCGCCGAGATCTACCACGACCTGCTCGGCGCGATCGACAGCCACGACTACCAGCTGAACTGGGTGACCCGGTCGCCGCGCTTCTTCCCGCTGGAATACACCAAGCTGACGCTGGAGATGACCTCGCCGGACTACGTGGACTACTTCCACGCCCTGCCGGAGGACACCCGCTACCGCCTGGAGGCCGAGCAGAAGGCCCTGTTCAAGGGCATCAGCGCCGAGCTGGTCAACGACATCTTCGACCTGCTCTACGCCCGCAGCGTGCCCGGCCCGGTGCGGACCCGCCTGATGACCAACACCGAGCTGACCTCCGCCCGGTACGACGCGGCCACCGGCAGCTACACCCTCGGCCTGCGGCACGTCGAGCAGGGTCGCGACTTCACCCTCGACACCGAGGGGCTGGTGCTGGCCACCGGCTACCAGCAGCGGACCCCGGCGTTCCTGGAACCGGTGCGCGACCGGCTGCGCTTCGACGGTCACGGCCGCCTCGACGTGGCCCGCAACTACAGCGTCGACCGCACCGGCCGGGAGGTCTTCCTCCAGAACGGCGGCACCCACACCCACAGCGTCACCTCGCCCGACCTGGGCATGGGCCCGTACCGCAACTCCTGGATCATCCGGGAGATCACCGGCCGGGAGCACTACCCGATCGAGAAGTCCATCGCCTTCCAGGAGTTCGGCGCCCCCGCCGGGGTCGCCTCGTGACCGAGGTCGTCTACACCCGCGTCGACGACCGGCTCGGCGGGTTCGCCCTGCGCACCCTCGACCCGGACGCCGACGCCGTGTTGCTGCACCGCTGGGTCACCCACCCGCGGGCGAGGTTCTGGCTGATGCAGGACGCCGACGTGGCGGGCGTGGCCGCCGAGTACCGCCGCATCGCCGGGCACCCGCACCACGATGCTTTCGTCGGCCTGTGGCGCGGCGAACCCGCGTTCCTCGCCGAACGGTACGACCCGGCACGTGTCGAACTGACCGGCCTGTACGACGCGCGGCCCGGCGACGTCGGCATGCACTTCCTCTGCGCACCCGCCGACATTCCCGTGCACGGCTTCAGCCGCGCGGTGATCACCACCGTGCTGGCGTGGCTGTTCGCCGACGGGGCCACCCGCCGGGTGGTCGTCGAACCGGACGTGCGCAACACCGCCGTGCACGCCCTCAACGCCGCCGTCGGCTTCGAGGTGGTCGGGCCCGTCGCCAAGCCCGAGAAGACCGCCCTGCTCAGCATCTGCACCCGCGAGCGGTTCCACACCGCCACCGGCAGCACCGAAGGAGTACCGGCATGAACCCCCGCGACGTGGTCGGCCACCTGCGCCCGCAGACCTGGGAGCGGGCCAACCGGATGCTGGTCCGCAAGGCCCTGGCCGAGTTCGCCCACGAGCGCCTCGTCGTGCCCGAACCGGCCGGTGCCGGCGAGGGGCGCCTCTGGTACGCCGTCCGCAGCGACGACGGCACGGTCGAGTACCGCTTCGCCGCCCGCCTGTACGCCCTGGAGCACTGGCAGATCGACCCGGACAGCATCACCCGTCACCGCGACGGTGCGGACCTGCCGCTCGACGCCGTGGACCTGGTGCTGGAGCTGCGCGCCTCGCTCGGGCTCGGCGACCGCGTCCTGCCCGTCTACCTCGAGGAGATCAGCTCCACCCTGGCCGGTGCGGCGTTCAAGCTGGACCGTCCGCAGCCGACGTCGGCGCAGCTGGCGACGGCGGACTTCCAGACGGTCGAGACCTCCATGACCGAGGGGCATCCCTGCTTCGTGGCCAACAACGGCCGGCTCGGCTTCGGGGTCGACGAGTACCGGGCGTACGCCCCGGAGGCCGGCCGGCCGGTACGGCTGATCTGGCTCGCCGCGCACCGCGACCACGCCGCGTTCACCAGCTCCGCCGGCCTCGACGAGGACGCCCTGCTGCGGGCCGAGCTGGGGGAGCGGACCCTGGCCGGGTTCGCCGCCGTGCTCGCCGAGCTGGGTCTCGACCTGGCCGACCACCACCTCATCCCCGTGCACCCGTGGCAGTGGTGGAACAAGCTGTCCGTCACGTTCGCCGGCGAGGTGGCCCGCCGGCACCTGGTCTGCCTGGGCGAGGGGCCCGACGAGTACCTGGCCCAGCAGTCCATCCGCACCTTCTTCAACACCAGCCACCCCGAGCGCGACTACGTCAAGACCGCCCTGTCCGTGCTGAACATGGGCTTCATGCGGGGGCTGTCGGCGGCGTACATGGCGGCCACCCCCGCCATCAACGACTGGCTGGCCGCGCTGATCGACGGCGACGAGGTGTTCGCGGGCACCGGGCTGACCATCCTGCGGGAGCGGGCCGCCGTCGGTTACCGGCACCGGCAGTACGAGCGGGCCACCGACCGGTACTCCCCGTACCGCAAGATGCTGGCCGCCCTGTGGCGGGAGAGTCCGGTGCCGCGCCTGGCGCCCGGCGAGCGGCTGGCCACCATGGCCTCGCTGCTGCACACCGACGGGGAGGGGCGGTCGCTGGCCGCCGCGCTGGTCGCCGACTCGGGGCTGCCCGCTGCCGAGTGGCTGCGCCGCTACCTGCACGCCTACCTCACCCCGCTGCTGCACGCCTTCTACGCCTACGACCTCGCCTTCATGCCGCACGGGGAGAACGTCATCCTGGTGCTGCGCGACGGGGCGGTGCAGCGGGCGATCTTCAAGGACATCGCCGAGGAGATCGTGGTGATGAGCGCCGACGCGCCGCTGCCGGCGGCCGTCGAGCGGATCCGCGCCGACGTGCCGGAGGACATCAAGCTGTTGAGCATCTTCACCGACGTGTTCGACTGCTTCTTCCGCTTCCTCGGCCCGCTGCTGGCCGCCGACGGCGTGTGCGACGAGGAGACGTTCTGGCGGGCCGTCGCCGACTGTGCCACCGACTACGCCGACCGGGTGCCGCACCTGGCCGACCGGCTGGCCCGCTACGACCTGTTCGCCCCCCGGTTCGCGCTGTCCTGCCTCAACCGCCTCCAGTTGCGCGACAACCAGCAGATGGTCGACCTGGCCGACCCGTCGGCGGCCCTGCAACTCGTCGGCGACCTGCCCAACCCGATCGCCGCGTACGCCCCCGACCGGCCGTCGCCGGCCGTCAGGGCCTGATGCGACGGCCGGCCGTCGGACAGCGGTCGTATCAGGCGACGTGCGCGGCGGCGCTGCGGCCGGCGGTGCGACCGGAGAACAGGCAGCCGCCGAGGAAGGTTCCCTCCAGGGCGTTGTAGCCGTGCATGCCGCCGCCGCCGAACCCGGCGACCTCGCCGGCGGCGTACAGGCCGGGCACGGGCCCGCCGTCGGCGGACAGCACCCGGCCGTCGAGGTCGGTGTGCAGGCCGCCGAGGGTCTTGCGGGTGAGCACGTTCAGCCGCACGGCGATCAGCGGGCCGGCCGCCGGGTCGAGCAGCCGGTGCGGGCCGGCGACCCGGATCAACCTGTCGCCCCGGTACGCGCGGGCCCCCCGTAGCGCGGTGACCTGGGCGTCCTTGCCGAACGGGTTCGTCATCTCCCGGTCCCGCCGTTCGATCAGCTCGCGCAGCGCGACCTCGTCGACGGCGGGCACCCCGGGGTCGCCGATCGCGTTCATGCCGCGTACCAGTTCGCCGAGGTCGTCGGCGACGACGAAGTCCTCGCCGTTTCGCTTGAACGCCTCGACCGGGCCGGGCGCGCCCCTGCCGATCCGCTTCAGCAGCAGCCGCAGGTCCTTGCCCGTCAGGTCGGGGTTCTGCTCCGAGCCCGACAGGGCGAACTCCTTCTCGATGATCCGCTGGGTCAGCACGAACCACGAGTAGTCGTAGCCGGTGCTGCGCAGGTGTCCCAGCGTGCCGAGGGTGTCGAAGCCGGGGAAGTAGGGGGCGGGCAGCCGTCGGCCGGTGGCGTCGAGCCACAGCGAGGACGGGCCCGGCAGGATGCGGATGCCGTGGTTGTCCCAGATCGGAGCCCAGTTGCGCAGGCCCTCGGTGTAGTGCCACATCCGGTCCGGGTTGATGATCGCGCCGCCGGCCGCAGCGGTGATCTCCAGCATCCGCCCGTCCACGTGGGCGGGTACGCCCGACACCATCCGCTTCGGCGGCTCGCCCAGCCGCGCCGGCCACGCCCGGCGGACGAGGTCGTGGTTGCCGCCGATGCCGCCGGAGGTGACCAGCACGGCCTGCGCGGCGTACGCGAACTCGCCCACCTCGACCCGCGACGACGGCCGGCCCCGCTCGACCGGCGACGGCTCCAGCACGGCGCCGCGTACCCCGGTCACCGCGCCCTCGTGGGTCAGCAGCGAGTCGACGCGGTGTCGGAAGCGGAACACGATGCGGCCGGCCGCCGCGTGGGCGCGGACCCGGCGCTCGAACGGCGCGAGCACCCCGGGACCGGTGCCCCAGGTGAGGTGGAACCGGGGTACGGAGTTGCCGTGGCCGTCGGCCCGGCCGTCGCCGCGCTCGGCCCAGCCGACGACGGGGAAGATGCGGTGGCCCATCTCGCGCAGCCAGGCCCGCTTCTCCCCGGCGGCGAAGTGCACGTACGCCTCGGCCCAGCGGCGCGGCCAGTGGTCCTCGGGCCGGTCGAACTGCGCCGAGCCGAACCAGTCCTGCAGGGCCAGGTCGACGGAGTCCCGGACGCCCATCCGGCGCTGCTCCGGGCTGTCGACCATGAACAGCCCGCCCAGCGACCAGAACGCCTGCCCGCCCAGGGACTGTTCGCCCTCCTGGTCGAGCAGCAGCACCCGCCTCCCGGCGTCGGCCAGCTCGGCGGCGGCGACCAGCCCGGCCAGCCCGGCTCCCACGACGAGGGCGTCGGCGTCCATCAGGCGCTCCCTTCCCGCGCGGCGTGCGCGGCGACACGGATGATCCGCCCCAGGCTCCCTGCTGCTGACAACCATGGCAACGCCGCTGCGCAGGCGGCGCGCACTAGGCTTGTCAGCAGGTGACAACGGGAGGTGGCGGGCGTGGCCACGGTGGCGGGCGGGTCGACGCGACGCGTGGTGCGTCGGGCGGTCGTCGCCGACATGCCGGCCACCGTCGACCGGGTCCTCGCTGCGGTGACCGGGCAGATCCCGGCGTACCGGGCGCTCGACCCCACGCAGCTCGCGGAGGTCGCCGCCATCGCCCGCTGGGCCGTCGCCCGGATCCTCGACCTGTGGGTGCACGACGAGGCCCTCGACGCCGCCGACCTCGAACGGTTCTCCGGAATCGGTGCCGCCCGGGCCGTGGACGGTCGGCCCCTGCCGGTGGTCCTGCGCGCCTACCGGGTGGCCGCCGCCGACGTCATCGACCTGGTGGTGGAACACGGGCGCGGCCGGCTCACCGTGACCGACGTGCTGGCGCTGACCAGGCTCTGGCTGGCCAGCGTCGACGCGTTGTCCGAGGCCCTCCACACCGGCTACACGGCCGCCACCCGGCGCCTGACCGGCGATCACCGGCGAGCCCTGGCCGACCTGCTCGACGACCTGCTCGACGGGCGGCAGACGTCGCCGGCCGCGCTCGCCGAACGGTGCCGGGCCCTGGTGGTGACGCTGCCGGCCCGCCCGGCCCTGCTGGTGATCGAGGCGACCTCGCCCCTGACCGCCCTCACTCCGGCCGGTCTGGCGCAGGTGGCCGTGGCCGTCGTCGGCCCCGAACCGCCGGAGACGGTACTGACCGGGCTGCGGGGTGCCCGCGGGGTGGTCGTGGCTGCGGCGGTCTGCGCTGATCGGGCCGCGGCGGCCCTGGCCGAACGCCGGTGGCGGGGCTGCCTGGTCCTGCCGCGTACGCCCGCCGACACCGCACGGGCGTACCGGCTGGCGAGCGGCGCCCTGGCGTCGGCACCCGAGCGGGCCTTCGCCGACCGGGTGCTGCTGCGGGAGGGCGACGCCCAGGTGCTCGCGCTGCTGACCGGCCGGCCCGGTGCCGACCCGGAGCTGACCGGACGCGCCGTGCTGGGCCCGGTCGCCGGGTCGGACCACCCGCACCTGGTCGACGGCCTCGACGCCTACCTGCGCACCGGCTCGGCCGCCGAGGCCGCGCAGGAACTGGGCGTACACCCGCAGACCATGCGCTACCGGCTGCGCCGGCTGGCCGAGCTGACCGGTCGGGACCCGCGTCGCCCGTGGGACCGCTTCGTGCTGGAGGTCGCGCAGACCGCCACCCGTGGTTCGCGATCCTGACGGCCGGGCGGGTGCGACCCTGACGCCGGGTGAGCGCGATCCTGACCGCCGCGCGGGCGCGATGCCGACCCCGGGTGAGCGCGATCCTGCCCGGGCGGCCGGCGCTGTCGGCCTCGGTGCCGGCCGGTGCGGGGTCCGCCGTCGCCGGCCGCGCACCTCCTCCACGCCGGACGTTGCCGCTGCGGCGGCGGCTGCCTACACTGGCGCGGGCAAGCGCTTTCCCGGCGATGGGTCACCCGCCGGGTCCGTCGACAGCAGGGTGGTGGGATGCGGGTCGTGATCGCGCCGGATTCCTTCAAGGGCAGCCTGTCCGCCGAGCGGGTCGCCGAGGCCCTGGCGGTGGGCTGGGGAAGGGAGCGACCGACCGACGACGTCCGCACCGTCCCCCTCGCCGACGGGGGAGAGGGCACCTGTGCGGTCCTCGCCGCCGCGCACCCGGACGCACTGTCGTGCCCGGTCACCGTCACCGGCCCCGACGGTCGTCCCGTGCGCGCCGCCTGGCTGCTGCTCCCCGACGGCACCGCCGTGGTGGAACTCGCCGCCGCCAGTGGGCTGCCGCTCATGGCCCGGCCCGACGCGCTCGCCGCCACCACCCGTGGCACCGGCGAGTTGATCGCCGCCGCACTCGCCCACCCCGACACCCGGAGACTCCTGGTCGCCCTCGGCGGGTCGGCCAGCACCGACGGCGGCGCGGGCGCGTTGCAGGCGCTCGGCGTGCGCCTGCGCGACGCCGACGGGCGTGATCTGCCGCCCGGTGGCGGTCACCTGCGCCGGCTGGCCGAGGTGGACCTCGCCGGCCTGCCGCCGCTCCCACCCGACGGCGCGGCCTGCCTGGTCGACGTGACCGCGCCGTTGCTCGGCCCGAGCGGGGCCGCCAGCCAGTTCGGGCCGCAGAAGGGCGCCACCCCCGACCAGGTCGGGCAGTTGGACACCGGGCTGCGGCGCCTCGCCGAGGTGCTGGGCGCGTCGCCCGACCGGCCGGGCGCGGGTGCGGCCGGCGGTACCGGCTACGGCCTCGCCGCCGCCTGGGGCGCCACCCTCGTCCCCGGTGCACCCACCGTCGCCGACGCCGCCGGGCTCCCGGCGGCCCTGTCGGCGGCCGACCTGGTGGTCACCGGCGAGGGACGGTTCGACGCCCAGTCCGGTCAGGGGAAGATCGTCGGGTACGTGCTCCGCGCGGCGGCCGACCACGGCGTCGACGCCCACCTGGTGGCCGGGCAGGTCGCGGCGCGGCTGCCGGTGCCGGTGGTCGAGTCGGTCGACCTGTCGGTGCTGGCCGGCAGCACCGAGGCGGCCATCGGGCGGGCCGGGCACTGGCTGACCGAGGCCGGCCGGCGCCTGGCCGGGCAGGTGCGGTGGCCGCTCGACGCGACCCCGGCACGCTAGGTCTCCGCTACGCCGGTGGTGGGCCGGTGCTGTCGCGGCGCACGAGGCTGGCGGCGAGGGCCTCGACCCGGGGGGCGGCGGCGCCCGCGTCCAGTGCGAGGGCCATCGCCCGGGCCCCCATCTCCACCAGCGACAACCGCACGGTGGTGAGCGGGGGCGTCACGTCCCGTGCGATCGGCATGTCGTCGAAGCCGACCACCGAGATCCGGCCCGGCACGTCGATGCCCCGGCCGCGCAGCATGCCCAGCGCCCCGATGGCCATGGAGTCGTTGAGGGCCACGAGGGCGGTCAGCCCCGGCTCGGCGTCCACCAGCGCGGCGGCGGCCTCGGCTCCGGAGTCGCGGTCGAAGCCGGCGTAGCGGATGCGGTCGTCGGGCAACAGCCGCCCGGTGGCACGGAGTCCCTCGCGGAGCCCGGCCAGCCGGTCGGTGGTCGTGGTCAGCACTTTCGGACCCGCGACCACCCCGATCTCCCGGTGACCGAGCGCACCCAGTTCCGCCCCGACGAGCCGGCCGCCGCCCCGGTTGTCGGGCATGACCGCGTCGCCGGAGTGCTCGTGTCGGCCGATCACCGCGACACGCCCGCCGGTGGCCTCGTAGGCGGCGAGCTTGTCGTTGAGCAGCGCGGTGAAGGTGGGGTCGTGGTAACCGGAGCCGGCCATGATGATCGCGGCGACCTGGTGACCGCGCAGCAGCTCGACGTACTCCAGCTCGCGGTCCGGGTCGCGGTAGCTGTTGCAGATCATCAGCAGCCGGCCCTGGTCGCTGGCGACCCGTTGCAGCCCCCGGGTGACCTCCGAGAAGTACGGGTCGGAGACGTCGTGGACGATGACGCCGACGGCGGTGCGGTGCGAACGGGCGAGCAGTTGCGCGTGGGCGTTGGGCACGTACTTCAACTCGGCGACGGCGCGCAGCACGCGTTCGCGGAGCTGGTCGGTGACCGGCTTGCTGCTGCCGTTGATCACGCGTGACGCCGTCGCGGGGGAGACCCCCGCCCGTCGCGCCACATCGGACAGGGTTGCCACAGCCTGCCGTCCCCTCGCACGTTCCGCCGGCCCGCCGCCGTGCCTGCCGGCGACGGTACGACCCGCCGTCGTACCGGCCAGCGACACCGTACCGCAGCGGAACGTGATTCCCGGGCCCGTGCCGGGGTGCTGCCGCAGGGTGGTGAATCACGCTCGGGCAAGCCCTTGCCCGACGTGGGGCCGGACGCCTACGCTGCCAGGAAAGCGCTTACCTAGCGGTGGCGGACAACGGAAGGATCCCCATGACCCGCAGGTCGATCGGCATCATCGTCAACGGCGTCACCGGCCGGATGGGCTACTGGCAGCACCTGGTGCGTTCGCTGCTGGCCATCCGTGAAGCCGGTGGCGTACCGCTGGCCGACGGCACCACCATCTGGCCGCACCTCGTCCTCGTCGGCCGGAGCGAGCCGAAGCTCCGTCAGATCGCCGAACGCCACGGCCTCGACGACTGGACCACCGACCTGACCGCGGCCCTGGCCCGCGACGACGTGCAGGTCTACTTCGACGCCCAGGTCACCCAGCAGCGGGAGAAGGCGATCCGCCAGGCCATCGACGCCGGCAAGCACATCTACACGGAGAAGCCGCTCGCCGAGGACACCGAGGCCGCCCTCGACCTCGCGCGGGCCGCCCGCGCCGCCGGCGTCCGCACCGGCGTGGTGCAGGACAAGCTGTTCCTGCCGGGGCTGCGCAAGCTCAAGCGGCTGCTCGACGGTGGCTTCTTCGGCCGGGTGCTGTCCGTGCGCGGCGAGTTCGGCTACTGGGTCTTCGAGGGTGACTGGCAGCCCGCCCAGCGTCCCTCATGGAACTACCGGGCCGAGGACGGCGGCGGCATCGTGGTCGACATGTTCCCGCACTGGCACTACGTGCTGGAGGAGCTGTTCGGCGCGGTGCGCTCCGTGTCCTGCGTGACCGCCACCCACGTGCCCCGGCGGGTCGACGAGTCCGGCCGGCCCTACCCCGCCACCGCCGACGACGCCGCCTACGGCGTGTTCGAGCTGGAGGGCGGGGTGATCGCCCAGCTCAACTCCTCCTGGTGCGTACGCGTGCACCGCGACGAACTGGTCGAGTTCCAGGTCGACGGCACCGAGGGCAGCGCCGTCGCCGGCCTGCGCCGCTGCCGCGTGCAGCACCGCGCGGTCACGCCCAAGCCGGTGTGGAACCCCGACCTGCCGGCCACGGAGGACTTCCGCGCCCAGTGGACCGACGTGCCCGACAACGAGGAGTTCGACAACGGGTTCAAGGTGCAGTGGGAGGCGTTCCTGCGGCACGTCGTGGCCGGCGAGCCCTTCCCGTGGGACTTCCTGGCCGGCGCCCGGGGCGTGCAGCTCGCCGAGCTGGGGCTCGTGTCGGCCCGGGAGGGTCGCCGGGTCGAGGTGCCGGAGCTGTCGCTGTGAGCGCCGAGGTCACCCTGCCCGGCGGGCGGCGGCTGCGGCTGGCCGGGGGCGTCGGCCACCCACGCCCCGCCGCGCCGGCCACCGGCCGCATCGCGTACGCCGCTGCGCACGTCGTCGCCGACCCGACCGCCGAGAACGTGCCGGGGGCCCCGGCCGTGCTCGACTGGGACCGTACCCTCGCCTTCCGGCACCACCTGTGGTCGTACGGCCTCGGAGTGGCCGAGGCGATGGACACCGCGCAGCGCGGCATGGGCCTGGACCACCGCGCCACCCGCGAGCTGATCCGCCGCAGCGCGGCCGAGGCCCGCGCGGTGGGCGGGCGGATCGTCGCCGGAGTGGCCACCGACCAGCTGCCCGCCGGCCCGGCGACGCTGGCGCAGGTCACCGCCGCCTACCGCGAGCAGTTCGACGACACCGTCGCGGCGGGGGCCCGGCCGGTGCTGATGTGCAGCCGCCACCTGGCCGCCGCCGCCCGCGGCCCGGAGGACTACCTGCGGGTGTACGACGAGCTGCTGTCCGCCTCGGACACGCCCGTGGTGCTGCACTGGCTCGGGCCGATGTTCGACCCGGCGCTGTCGGGCTACTGGGGTTCGACCGACCTCGACCTGGCCGCCGACACCGTGGTCGAGCTGCTCAAGCTCCACGCCGGCAAGGTCGACGGGATCAAGGTGTCCCTGCTCGACGCCGGCCGGGAGATCGCGCTGCGCCGCCGACTGCCCGCCGGGGTGCGCCTCTACACCGGCGACGACTTCCACTATCCGGAGCTGATCCGGGGCGACGAGCAGGGCCACTCCGATGCGCTGCTCGGCGTGTTCGCGGCGATCGCCCCGGCCGCCGCCGCCGCGCTGGCCGCCCTCGACGGGGGCGACCTGGCCGCCTACGACGCGATCTTCGCGCCCACCGTCCCGCTGGCCCGGCACCTGTTCGCCGCGCCCACCTGGAACTACAAGACCGGCATCGTGTTCCTGGCCTGGCTGACCGGCCACCAGGACCACTTCACCATGGTCGGCGGCCTGCAGTCCGGGCGGTCGCCCGCCCACCTGGCCACGCTGCTGACCCTCGCCGAGGCGGCCGGTCTGCTGCCCGACGCCGAGCTGGCCGCCGCCCGCGCCCGGGCGTTGTTCACCGTAGCCGGGGTGCCGCAGTGACCGCCCCGGCCGCCGCCGGTGGGCTGGCGGCGGTCAACGTTCCGGCGGCCCGCCCGCCGGCGGAGGCCCGGACCGCGCTGCGGCGGTTCTCGTTCAACCAGGCCACCGCGAAGCACTGGCCGCTGGCCGAGGTGGTCGCCGGCTGCGTCGCCGCCGGCGTCCCGGGCATCGGGCTGTGGCGGGAGCCGGTCGCCGAGTACGGTCTGGCCCGGTCCGCGGCGCTGGTCCGCGACGCCGGTCTCACGGTCACCTCGCTGTGCCGGGGCGGGTTCTTCACCGCCGACGACTGGCGCGACGAGAACCTGCGGGCGATCGACGAGGCCGCCGCCCTCGGCACCACCGAACTGGTGCTGGTCTCCGGCGGCCTGCCCGCGGGCAGCCGCGACATCGACGGGGCCCGCGCCCGGGTCGCCGACGCGATCGCCGAGCTTGCCCCGCACGCCCGGGCGGCCGGGGTGCGGCTGGCCATCGAGCCGCTGCACCCGATGTTCAGCGCCGACCGCTGCGTGATCGCCACCCTCGGGCAGGCCCTCGACATCGCCGAGCGGTTCGATCCGGGCGTGGTCGGGGTGGTGGTCGACGCGTACCACGTGTGGTGGGACGACACGGTGTACGCGCAGATCGCCCGCGCGGGCGACCGGATCGCCGCGTTCCAGGTCTGCGACTGGGTGACCCCGTTGCCGGAGGGCGTGCTGCTCGGCCGGGCGCTGCCCGGCGAGGGCTGCATCGAGTTGCGTCGGCTGCGGGAGGCCGTCGACGCGGCCGGCTACTCCGGGCCGGTGGAGGTGGAGGTGTTCAACGCCGAGGCGTGGGCGAGACCGGGCCACGAGGTGCTGGCCGCCTCGGTCGACGGCTACCTGCGGCACGTCGTCTGACGGCCGGGCCCCGCACCGGCCCCCCCGCCGGTGCGGGGCCCGGCCAGGCTCCCTGGGGCCGGACCTGCCGGCCCCGCCGTGCGGCCGGACCTGCCGGCCAGGCCCTGGGATCGGCCCCGCCGGGCGCAGGGCGTGGCCGATCGGCCGGTGCCCGCCCGCGCGCGGTGTCGACGGTCGTTGCCGGCCGATCTGGCCGTCCCGGCCCGGCGGAGCCGTCCGCCAGGGACAATCGGAGAACATCGGTCATCACGGGGGGTCGGGTGGAGTCCTATCCGCCGGTTGAGGCGCACGGTTTCATCGGGGACCTGCAGACCGCGGCGCTCATCAGCAAGGACGGCGTCCTCGACTGGTTCTGCGCCCCCCGCTTCGACTCACCCAGCATCTTCGCCGCGCTGCTCGACCGGCGGGGCGGCGGCCACTTCCGGATCGCCCCCGACGGCACCGAGTACGTGAGCAAGCAGCTCTACCTTCCCGGCACGCCGATCCTCATCACCCGCTTCCTCAGCGTCGACGGCGTGGGTGAGCTGATCGACTTCATGCCCCTGGCCGGCACGGAGCCGACCGGCCGGCACCGGGTGATCAGGATGCTCAAGGTGGTCCGGGGCACGATGCGGTTCCGGGTGGAGTGCCGGCCCCGGTTCAACTACGGGCGTGACGAGCACGTCCTGGAGCGACGGCCCGAGGGTCATCTCTTCCGGGCCCCCGGCATGACGATGTCCCTGAGCCCCGTGCAGCCCGGTGACCGGCAGGTCCGGGAGGAGAAGCTGGATCTCGACGGCAACGCCGTCCACGCGCTGATCACCCTGTCCGTTGGCGACACCGGCGGGCTGGTGCTGGAGACCGAGCCCGAAGGGGAGCCGCGGGTGTTCCGGCCGGCGGAGATCGAGCTGGAGTTCGACCGGACGCGCGAGTTCTGGCGGCAGTGGCTCGACAGGTCCCGGTACACCGGTCGGTGGCGGGAGATGGTGGAACGCTCCGCCATCACCCTGAAGTTGATGACCTACGCGCCCACCGGTGCCCTGATCGCCGCGCCCACCGCGGGGCTGCCCGAACTCATCGGCGGGGAACGGAACTGGGACTACCGCTACACCTGGCTGCGGGACGCGTCGTTCTCGGTCCACGCGCTGCTCTACCTGGGCTACACGGAGGAGGCCGCCCACTACCTCGAATGGGTCGGCGACCGGATCCGGGAGGCGACCGAGGGGCACGTCCCCCTGCAACTGCTCTACCGGGTCGACGGCTCGCCGCACGTGGGCGAGGAGATCCTGCCCCACTTCGAGGGCTACCGGGGGTCCTACCCCGTGCGGATCGGCAACCACGCCGCCTCCCAGTTGCAACTGGACGTGTACGGCGAGGCCCTCGAGGCCCTCTTCCTGGCCGATGCCGCCGGCCTCGGCGTGTCGCGGGACGTGTGGCGGGACATCGCGCGCCTGATGAACTGGCTCTGCCGCAACTGGGACACCCCCGACGACGGGATCTGGGAGACCCGTGGCGGGCGCCGGCGGTTCACGTACAGCCGCCTCATGTCGTGGGTGGCGCTCGACCGGGCGTTGCGCGTCGCCGCCCACGAGGGCAAGCCCGCCGACCTGCTGCGCTGGACCACCGCGCGGGACGCGATCTACGAGCAGGTGATGGACAGGGGGTACAACCGCCACCGGCACGCGTTCGTCCAGCACTACGACACCGAGGTGCTGGACGCGTCGCTGCTGAGCATGCCGTCGTTCGGCTTCATCGCGGCGTCCGACCCGATGTGGCAGTCGACGATGCGGGCGATCCAGGACGAGCTGGTGTCCGACAGCCTCGTCTACCGGTACGACCCGGCGGCCTCCCCCGACGGCCTCCCCGGTGCCGAGGGCACCTTCACCATGTGTTCCTTCTGGTATGTCGAGGCGCTCGCCCAGGTCGGCCGGGTCGACGAGGCCAGGTTGGTCTTCGAGAAGCTGTTCACCTACAGCACGAGCCTCGGTCTGTTCTCGGAGGAGATCGCGCCCACCGGGGAGCAGATCGGTAACTTTCCCCAGGCGTTCAGCCACCTGTCGTTGATCAGCACGGCCATCCGCCTGGACGGGCTGCTGAACAACCCGCGCTCGGCCGCGCCACCTCCCGGCCGGCGGTGACGGGTCGCGACACGCGAGAAAGTGTCGTACCCCGTGGCGAGCATGTATTCATGGCCGTTCCCGCCCTCACCCCGCAGAACGTTCAGCCGCGCTCGCTGCCCCTGCGCGAGGCGCGCACCCGCCTGACCCAGCTCGTCGCCATGGCCGAGCTGACCGACACGGTCACCCTGCTCACCCGCGACGGTGACCCCCGGCCGGTCGCGGCCATCGTGCCGGCGCCGGCCGCCCGCAGCACGGCCCAGGCCAGGGCGGACGCCGACCGGCTGGCCGCCGTGACCGCCGGCTGGGCCCGCCGCCTCGACACGCTCCACGAGCAGAGCACCCGCCAGCACGCGGCCGAGGTGCGTGCCCTCACCGACGCCCTGGCGCAGGTGTGGGCTGAGCTGGACCACCGGGTGACCCCCGGCAGCGATCCCGCACTGGCGCGGTTGCGCGCCGCCCACGCCCACCTCCTGGCCGACCGACCGACCGTCGGCCGGGGTGCGAACCCGACCCATCCCGACTGACCGACCGCTGTTCGGGGCGAACCCGACCCACCCCGGTGCCGACCGCCCGCGCCCGGCGGTGGTGTGCAATCAGTCGCCCACCGGGTAGGCGCGCGTCTCCGCCGCCTTCACCGCCGCCCAGACCCGCTGCCCCGGCACGAGCCGCAGTTGGGCGACGGCGGCCGGTGTCACGTCGGCGGCGACGCCGATCGGCCCGTCGAGCTGCACCCGCAGGTTGTCGCCGTGCCGCTGCACGCCGGCCACGACGGCCGGCCAGGTGTTGCGCGGGCTGCCCTCGGGGCGGTGCGGATGCAGGGCCACCGCCGCCGGTGGGAAGGCCACGAACGCGGCACCGTGCAGCCGGTCGGCCACGGTGAGCGCGAGCCCGTCGCCCACCAGGACGGTGTGGCCGTCGGCCCGGCCCCGGTGCAGGTTCAGCCCGACGAGCCGGGCGACGTAGTCGGTGCGGGGGGTGGCGGTGATCGCGGCGGCGTCGCCCTCCTGCACCACCCGTCCGGCCTCGACGATGACCAGCCGGTCGGCGAGCACCAACGCGTCGAGGGGGTCGTGGGTCACCAGTAGCGTCGCGCCGGGATGGGCGCTCAGGTGCCGGTGCAGTTCGGCGCGGGTGTCCAGCCGGGTCCGGGCGTCCAGCGCGGCGAGCGGTTCGTCGAGCAGCAGCAGCGCCGGCTCCACGGCGAGGGCGCGGGCGAGCGCGACCCGTTGGGCCTGACCGCCGGAGAGCTGCCGGGGCCGGTGGTCGGCGTACGCCGCCAACCCGACCCGGTCCAGCCACTCCTGGGCGGCGCGGCGGGCGGCGTGCCGCCCGGCGCCGTGCCGGCGGGGCCCGAACGCCACGTTGTCGCGCGCGTTCAGGTGGGGGAACAACAGGTAGTCCTGGAAGACCACCCCGACCGGGCGCCGCTCCGTGGGCAGGAACACCCCGGCGGCGGGCCGGTCGAGGTCCGCGCCGGCGAGGGTGACGTGGCCGGCGGTGAGCGGGTGCAGGCCGGCGAGGGTCCGCAGCGCGGTGGTCTTGCCGGCGCCGTTCGGGCCGAGCAGCGCCACCACCTCCCCGGCGTCGACCCGCAGCGGCACGTCGAGGCGGAAGTCGCCCCGACCGGTGACCAGGTGGGCGTCGAGCCCCGCCGCGGTCACGGTGCCGCCAGCCATCGGTCGCGCAGCGCCACCAGGATGCCCACCGAGACGACGAGCAGGACGAGGCTGAGCACGATCGCCGCCTCCAGATCGGTCTCCAGCGCCAGGTAGACGGCCAGCGGCATGGTCTGGGTGCGGCCCGGGAAGTTGCCGGCGAAGGTGATGGTCGCGCCGAACTCGCCCAGCGCCCGCGCCCAACACAGCACCGCCCCGGCGGCCAGGCCGGGCGCGACCAGGGGAAGCGTGACCCGGGTGAAGGTCACCCACCGGCCCGCCCCGAGGGTGGCGGCGGCCTCCTCGTACCGCTGGTCGGCGCCGCGCAGCGCCCCCTCGACGGCGATGACGAGGAACGGCATCGCCACGAACGCCTCGGCGAGGACCACGCCCGTGGTGGTGAACGGCAGCGTCACGCCGAACGTGGCGTCCAGCCACTCCCCGACGAGGCCGCGCCGCCCGAAGACCAGCAGCAGCGCCACCCCGCCCACCACCGGCGGCAGCACCAGCGGCACGGTGACCAGGGCGCGGACGAGTCGCCGGCCGGGGAACGACACCCGGGCCAGCAGCCAGGCCAGCGGCACCCCGAGCAGCAGGCACAGCACCGTGGCCAGGGTGGCGGTGCGTAGCGACAGCCACAGCGCGGCGAGCAGGCCCGGCTCGGCCAGCCGCTGCGGCAGGGTGGACCACGGGGCGCGGCCGAGCAGCCCGGCCAGCGGCAGCACCAGCAGGGCCAGCCCGAGCAGCGCCGGCACCAGCAGCACCAGTGGCACCCGCTGGCGCGGCCGGACGGGGCGGAATGGCCGGACAGGGCGGGACGGCCGGGTGGTGGGGCCGCCCTCGACGGGTCGGCCGGTCGGCGCCGTCACGGCTGCCCGAAACCGGCCTCGGCGAGCACCGCGGCCGCCGACGGGGAACGGACGTGGTCCACGAACGCCCGCGCGCCGGCGGGGTTCGGCGCGTCGGCGAGGACGACCAGCGAACAGTCGTTGACCGCAGCGGTGGCCTCGGCGAACTCCACCGCGTCGACCGTCGCGTCGGCGGCGTTCACGTCGGTGCGGTAGACGAGCGCGGCGTCGACCTCCCCGAGCGTCAGCTTCGACAACGCACCCTTGACGTCCTGTTCGAGGCTGACGGGGGTGAGGGCGACGCCGGCGGTGTCGAGCGCGGTGCGCGCGGCGGCTCCACAGGGCACCTGCGCGGCGCAGACGGCGACCTTCGTGCCCGGCCGGGTCAGGTCGGCCAGGCTCCCCACCCGATGCGGGTTCCCCGGTGGCACGGCGATCACGAGCCGGTTGCGGGCGAACGTGACGGGGGCACCGGCGGCGTTGCCGGCGTCGGTGACGGCGGCCATGTTCGCCGGCGCGGCCGAGGCGAACACGTCGGCGGGGGCACCCTGGTTGATCTGGGCGGCCAGGGTCGCGCTGCCGGCGAAGGTGAACACCACCGCCGTGCCGGGGTGGGCGGCCTCGAAGTCCCGGCCGATCCGGGTGAACGACTCGGTCAGCGAGGCGGCGGCGAACACGACGACCGGGTCGCCGGACCCCGAGCCGGATCGGTCGTCCGGGCCACCGCAGGCCGCCAGGGCGACCGTGAGCGCCACCGCCACCGCCACCGCCACCGGCCCGCGTACGCCGCGTCGCACCCGGGCAGCCATCAGGCGTGCCGTCCCCGGGTCGTCGCCTGCTCGACGACCACGGTGGTGGACTTGATGACCGCGACCGCCACCGAGCCGACCCGCAGCCCCAACTCGTCGACCGCCTCGCGGCTCATCAGGGACACCACCCGGAACGGGCCGGCCTGGATGTCGACCTGCGCCATCACGGTGTCCTTCACGACGCCGACGACGATGCCGCGCAGCCGGTTGCGGGCCGAGGACAACTCGGCACGGTCGTCGGGCTCGGCGGCCCGCCGGCGCGCGTACGCCGCCAGGTCAGCGCCCTCGACCAGGCGGTGACCGTGGTCGTCGCGGCTCGCGGCGAGGCGGCCGGTGTCGATCCACCGGCGGACGGTGTCGGCGCTGACCCCGAGCAGTTCGGCGGCCTCCCCGATACGGAACGACGTCACCCGGCCACCCTAGCCGACGCATCCGCGAGGGCCCGGCCGGGTTGAGCCTAGCGAACTCGGCCGGAAGGGACGTCAAGCCTCGCAGCTGCGGGATGAGCTTGCCGCCGTCTGTCACGCTCTGGTCACGAGACGTCGCGACCGCGCCGTCGTCGGCCACAATGGAGCACCCGCGTACGGGACCGGGAGGTCGGCATGACCCAGCACAGCCCACACGAACCCGGCCCGATGCCGCCGGCCACCACGTCCGTGCGGGCGGGCCGGCTGCGGCGGCTGCGGTTGGCGGCGCTGCTGGTCCTGCTCGTCGTGGTGGTCGCCGCCGCCGTGCGGGTGGTCGTCGCCGCCGGGCCGCCCACCCGCGAGCACCTGCTGGAACAGGCCCGGCTCACCGGAAAGCAGACCCTGCTCATCGGCGTCAAGGACGACCAGCCGGGGGTGTCCCAGCAACTGGAGAACGGCGCCTTCGAGGGCTTCGACATCGACATCGCGTACATGATCGCCGAGGACCTGGGGTTCGACGCGCCGCGCGTGAGGTTCCTGCCCATCGAGAGCGAGGACCGGGCCCGCCGTCAGGCACGCGGCCCGGACGGGCGGTTCGTCACCGTCGACCTCGTCGTCGCCTCCTACAGCATCACCGACCCGCGCCGTGAACAGGGCGTCATCTTCTCCGCGCCCTACCTGGAGACCGAACAGTCGGTGGTGACGCTGGCCTCCGACAAGCGCCAGGTCACCAGCCTGCGTGACCTCGCCGGGCGCACCGTGTGCACGATCGCCACGTCCACCTCCGAACGGACGCTGGACGGGCTCGGCGCCGACGCGCGCAGCCGCAACCGGGTCAGCGACTGCATCCAGGAGCTGTACGACGGGGTCGTCGACGCGGTCACCACCGACGCCGCGATCCTGGCCGGGTTCGTCGGGCCGCGCCCGCCCGGCGAACTGCCGCCGAAGACGAAACTGACCAACCCCCAGCCGCTGCGCCACTGGGACATCGGCGTGGAGGACTCGGAGCTGTGGGGCGTCAACCCGGGCCCCAACTCCGCGATGCGGGACCTGGTCAACCTCTCCCTCCAGGAATCGGCGTTCGGCCCCGACGGCGACCGGTGGCGCGCGGCCTTCGACCGCCACCTGGGCGAGGAGCAGCGCTACAGCTATCCGCAGCAGGTGGCGGTCGACCGGCAACCGGAACCCGGGCCGGGGGACAGGGTGGAGGTGCGGCGGTGGCCGTGGGAGAGGTTCGCGATGGCGTACCCGCACCGGCCGCGACCGGCCGCGCGGACCGCCGCCGGGCGGGGCCCCGGCAGGCGCAGCAGTGGCTGCTGACGGTCGCGCCGGCGTTCCCCGTCCTGCTGCTGGTGCTGCGGTTGTGGCGGCTCAGCCGGCAGGACATGCCGACCATGCTGCTGCTCGTGCAGTACGTCAGCCCGCTGGGGCTGCTCAGCGCGCTGCTCATCGCCCTGGTCTGGGCCGTTCCGCTGGTGGTGCTGGTGCCCGCCGTGCTCGGGAGACTGTTGCAGGTCAGCGCCCCGCACCGGTTCGACCCGGAGCGGTCGCTGCTCGCCTACGGCACCGTGCGCATCCCGGACTGGGTGCTGGTCTCGGCGGCCGCGCTGGCGGCGGTCACCTGGCAGCTACGGTTCCTTCCGGCCCTGCTGATGCTCCTGCTGTGGTGGGTCGCCCTGCGCACCCGGCAGCGCCATCCCGGGCGGCCGGGGTTGGTGTTCGCCGCCACCGTCGGCCTGCCGGTGCTCGCGGCGACGGCCTGCTATGCCTGGTTCGGTCCGGCCGTCGTGGCCGCCCTGCGCCAGGGTGAGGTCGCCACCGCCGTCCTGCTGGCCCTGCCACCGGCCGGGGCCGTGGTGCTCACCGGGCCGGTGCCTCATCGGGTCGCTCCGGCGCTCGCCCGAACCCTGACCTACGCCGTCGCCGGCCTGGTGCCGTTGGCGATGGGAGTGTTGTTCCTGCGGGTGCCGCTGCTGCCCGCCGTCGCCGTCGAGGTGGGCGACGAGCACACCCGGGAGGTGGTCCGGGGTGAGGCGGTCACGGTGACCGACCGGATGACCATCGTGCTGGACGGGGGCGGCGAGGTGCGTTTCCTGCCCAACAACCGGGTCCTTGCGCAGACCCTCTGCCCGGATCCGGGCCGCGTGCCGATCAGTCGGGTCCAGGTGTACGGGTGGCCGGTGGAGGACACCGCACTCGACTGGATGATGCCCCGCCGGCCGGTCGTCGACCCGGATCCCCGGTGCGTCGGGCGGATCCCCGCCGGTGCGCCCCCGGCGGCTCCCGGGCAGAGTCCGGCCGCCCCGCCGTCGAGCCCGGCCGGGCCCGCGTCGAGTCCGGCCGGGCCCGCGTCGAGTCCGGCCGGGCCCGCGTCGAGTCCGGCCGGGCGGGCGTCCCCGCCGGCGTGAGACGGGCCACGCCGACGGGTCGCGGCTGGGCGAGTCGCGGTTGAGGGGGCTAGCGTCGCCTCCGCGTCGGTGACCCCGACGGCACAGCCGCCCACCGGCCGACGCCAACCCGCGTCGGCCGGAGGGATGGCGTCCGTCAGCCGCGCCGGGTGCGGCCCTTGAGGTGGCGGCCCAGTTCGCGGGCGATCTCCCGGTTGGCGTCCCGCTCGGCGAGGGCCTGCCGCTTGTCGTACGACTTCTTGCCCCTGGCCAGGGCCAACTCCACCTTGGCCCACCCACCCGAGAAGTACATCGACAGCGGCACCAGCGCGTACCCGCCCGCGCGGACCTTCTCCAGGATCCGGGCGATCTCGACCCGGTGCAGCAGCAGCTTGCGGGTTCGCCGGGGGGCGTGGTTGGTCCACGTGCCGTAGCCGTACTCGGCGATGTGCAGCCCGTACAGCAGGAGTTCGCCGTCGCGCTCCTGGGCGAAGGCGTCGACCAGCGACGCCCGCCCCTCGCGCAGCGACTTGACCTCGGTACCGGCCAGCACGAGGCCCGCCTCGTAGGTCTTGAGGATCGTGTAGTCGTGTCGCGCCTTCTTGTTCGACGCGATCAGGGTGCGCTCGCTTCGCCCGGCGGTGCTCACCCCGTGCAGGGTAACGCCGTCGTCGGGGTGGACGGGAACCGGCCGCACCGAATCGCCCGGGCGGGCCACCGGCGGCGACGTCCAGGACCGCGCATCTCGGGACGATCCACTGGCCGACCGCTCGGACGGACGACACCACCGATGTGGATCACCGGTCACTGGTCAGGCTGAGCAGACGGATGTCGCCGGCCCTGCGACACGAACCCGCCCGGCTCGGCCCACCCCCGACCGGGCCGGCCGGGTTCCGTTGACGCGCTGCTGACCGCCATGAGGAACCGACCGGGGTGGGCCGGGCGTTCCGGCGCGACCCACCCCGCTCGGCCGCCGTCACGGCGCCGGGTACCGCGTCACGTAGACGGGGGCGCCGACCCGGTCCATGTCGGCCGGTTCGCCCACCCCGTTCACGACGTGGTCGATCGTGCCGGCGCTCAGGTTCACCGTCATGATGTGGTGCAGCCTCACGCCCGGCGTCACGGGCACCTCGAAGCCGTTCTCCGTACGGATCGACGGGTTGTTCTGGTTGAACACGTACACGCCGCCGCCGTGCAGCGTGTGGTGCCGTACCCGGTCGCCGACCTTGTAGCCGGCCCAACCCGCGACGTCGCCGTTCATCCAGTCGGCCTGCGTCGGCGGGTCGTACGGCAGTTCGTTCTGGTAGAGCACGGTCGTGCCGTGTTCACCGTTCCAGACGGTGTTGTGCCGCTGGAAGTGCTCGACGAACAGGCCGGTGGCCGTCACGTGGTCGCCGTTGATGACGGCCCCGTAGCGACCGGTGTTGGTCCGCCAGCGGTCGGTGTCGCCGTTGACGCCCTCGGTGAATCCCTCGACGCCGTGGTCGCCGCGCCACACCCAGGTGTGGTCGATGAGGACGTGGTCGCTGTTGACCTCCAGGGCGGTGTCGGTCCGGCCGATGTGGGGGCCGCCGACCCGGAAGTACACGTCGGACAGGGTGATGGGGTTGCGTGAGGTGCTCGCGTTGATCCCGTGCCGGCGGCCGACCCGCAGCAGCGCCGGTGATTCGGTGCGGCCGGCGTCGATGGTGACGCCGGCGACGACGACACCGGGGACGCCCGCGACGTCCAGCGGCACGGAGCCACCCACGGCGGTCAGGGTGGCGTGCCCGATGCCGAGGACCACCGTGTTCGGGCGCTTGACCCGGATGCTGCGGGCGATGTCGTACACCCCCGGGGTGAGCAGCAGGTGCTGGCCCCGGGCGAGGGCGCGGTTGATGACGTGCACCGGGTCGGAGGGCTTGGCCACGAAGAAGTCCCGGATCGGGATGGTGCGGCCCGGGGTCGTTCCCCCGGCCCAGGTGACGCCTCGGCTGTTGCGCTGCGCGGCGGGCACCCGGACCTGGTACCGGCCCTTGCCGTCGACGAACAGGTAGGGCTTCTCCCGGCTCAGCGGGGTCGTGTCCAGCGTCGTGTAGGGCGGGTCGGGGAACCCGGCGTCGTCGGGGGCGCCGACGACGCCCGCGAAGACCTGGTTCCACACCCCGTTGGACCAGCTTTCGACCTCGCTGTTGCGGGTCAGCCACTGCTGCTGGGAGCCGTTGGTGGTGGCGGGCAGCCGGGAGTCGGCGATGAAGCCGCCGCTGGCGTACTGCGGGCCGGCGGTGCAGTAGTCCATCAGGGACAGCCCGCCGCCGCTGATGTCCAGGCGTCGCATCGACACGGCCTGGGACACGGCCCAGAAGTTCGCGGAGGCCCGGCAGTCGTCCTGCCCGGCCGCGTTGATCCTGATCGACAGGTTGGACAGGGTGCGCCAGAAGTTGACCAGGGCGATGCAGTTGCCCGTGCCGCCTTCGGTGAGGCACCGGTTGTACGCCTCGACCTTGCCGTTGATCACGACATCGGTGGGTGAGGCGCCCAGACCGGAGATCTCGGTGTAGTAGCCGACCTTCACCTGGAGGGGTCGTTCGTCCGTGCCGTAGGTGCCGGGCTTGAACAGGTAGGCGTACCGTCCGGTGCCCATCTCGTCGTCGACCTGGGCGGCGTGCCTCGCGTCGAGCGTCGCCTGGATCTCGCTGATCGGCATGCTCGGGTCGAAGATCGTGACGTGCGGTCCGAAGTCCGGAGTGGAGGTCCGTGGCGGGCCGGCACTGGCGGCGGTGGTCGTCGTGGTGACGACAGTCGCCAGCGCCAGGCCGAGGGTGAGGGTCCGGCCGAGTCGTCGGCGGTGACCGGGGGTGTGGGTGATCATGCGAGTTCGTCCTTCCCGCGCGCGTGCCGCAGCGAGGCTCCGACACCCGGTGGTGGTGGCTGTGAGAGCGCTCTCTCAGCTTGCCGGACGCCGGCCGCGCTGGGAAGACGGATCGTCAGGAATCTTGACCGGCGGCCCGCCCCGGCTGTCGGGACGGCCTGTCCTGCTCCCGGCTGGTCGGGCGGGCTGCTCAGGGCCGCCGGCGCGCGAGAAAGTCCGCCAGCACCTGCGTGTGCGTGGAGAAGGCCAGCTCGACCGGCTCGGTGAGCACGAGCCACTCCGTCGCCTCCTCGGTGGCGACCGACGGCGGCAGCTCGTCCGCCCGCCGGACGGGCAGTACGCCGAAGATCATGAGCGTCCCGCCGGCGGGCGCGCTGTGCACCGCGAACAGGTCCGCGTCGGCCGCGTCGGCCGCCAGGGTGGTCTCTTCGCGAAGCTCCCGCACCAGCGCGTCACGCCAGTCCTCACCGTGCTCGATGAAGCCGCCGGGCAACGCGAGCTGGCCGCGCGCCGGCTCGATGTCCCGCCGCACCGCGACCACCCCCACCCCCGTGGCCGTGCGGACCGGCAGCACGGCCACGGCCACGGGCAGCGGATTGCGCCAGACCAGCCGACCGCAGGCGGCGCAGTCGCGCGGCCAGCCGGCGTCCGCCGGGTAGGCCACGCCGCAGAACGAGCAGTGCGAGTACGCGACGCCGGTCATGCCGCAGCACGTTACCCGCGCCGTGCGCAGCGTGCGGCGCGCCGCCAGGGCCCGCGCCGCGTCCGCCGGGCCGAGCGGATCGCCACGACCCGGCGGACGGTGACGATCACTGCCCCGGAGCGCCGGTGTACGCGGCCGTGGTGCGGTCGGCGGCGGCCCGTGCCCGGGCGGGATCCTCGCCGGCGGCGACGGCCACCTCGTACCACCGTTCGCTGCTGTCTGCCATGAACTGCCGGCCCGGCGCGGAGGCGGCCCACGCGGCGCCCTCCTCGGCGGTGATCCCGCTGCCGTCGGCGGCGAGGTGCGACGACAGGCCGAGCAGTGCCGAGTCCCAGCCGACACCCGCCGCGCCCGGGCCGAACTGCGCCCAGAGCTCGTCGCCGACGTGTGCCACGTGCTCCAGCTGGAACCGGGTGTGGCCGTCGTCGGTGGGGTCGAGGGTGACCTCGATCCAGCTCACCTCGTCGCCGTACTCCCAGGTCGCGGCGAAGCTCCTGGGCGGGGCGCAGCGCTCGACCACCCCGCCGGCGTTGCCCTCGAGCTGGTAGCGACCGTGCAGCCGCAGGTCACCCGAGACGGGCAGGAACCAGCGGGCGATGCGGTCGGCGTTGGTGCAGGCGTCCCACACGTCCTCCAGGGACGCGTCGTACGTCTGGCTGATCGTCATCACCCGGGCCTCGCCGGCGGCCAGGGTGCGCCGGCCGAGCTGACGCCGCACGGCGCTGATCTGGGCGGTGGCGTCGATCATGGTTTCCTCCTGTCGTCGGGGTCGTCGCCCCGGGTACGTCGTTCGCGGCGGCCCCGGGCCAGTTCGGTGGCCAGGGCGTGCAGCGGCGGGGTCCAGAACCGGCGGAACGTGTCGAGCCACCGGTCCACCTCCCGCAGCGGCCCGGGATCCACGGCGTAGAGCCGCCTGGTGCCCTGCGGGCGCACGGTCGCGAAGCCGCTGTCCCGCAGCACCCTGAGGTGTTGGGAGACGGCCGGTTGGGAGATGCCGAACTCGTCGCGGATCGCGTCGCTCAGTGCGCCGGCGGTCATCTCACCTGTCGCGAGCAGTTCGAGGATCCGGCGTCGCACCGGGTCACCGAGCACATCGAAGGCGTGCACGGCGCCTTTATATCAGGTCCCACTTATATAAGCAACGGGCGGCATTCGGGCGTGAGTTCGGTGTGCGGTGCGACCGTTGTCGTACCCGTGGTTCATGATCCTTGTCGTCACCGCGACGCCGGACCGTACGGATGCGGTTGATTCGTCATGCTTCTACGCCCTTTCCGGGGAGGAACGAGTGGTGGACGTGGACCTGACCGCGGGGCAGCGGCGCAGCGTGGTGCGGGTGGTGCCGCCCGCCCGGCCGCGCAAGCTGGCCAAGGTGCCCTTCGTGGAGCTGGCCGACGGGCGGTTGCAGGGGGTGGTGTCCAGCGGGTCCGACATCGAGCGGGTCTACGTCTCCTCGATCACCTCCGGGAGCCACGCCTACCACTGCAGCACCAACAACAACCGTCCCTGCGGCGGCCTGCGCGGCGCCCCGTGCAAACACCTGCACGCCCTGGTCGACGAGGCGGTGCTCCAGTACGGCGTGCCCCGGGTGGCCCGCTACCTGCGGGTGGACGCCGACGACGTGCAGATCGGCGTGGAGCTGATCTGGCGGCTGAACGGTCGGCCTGAACCGACGCCGGCCGCCGTGGTGTTCAGTCGCTTCCTGCGCCACCTGGCCTACCTGGAACTGCCCGGCAGCGCGACGGCCCTGCCCGAGCTGCACTGGTTCCCGGCCACGGGGGCGGGGCACTGATGCGGGGCGCACACCTGACCACCCTGGGCGGCGAGCCCCCGACGGGGATTCCCGACGCGCTGCGGGTGGTGACCGGCGTCGACGAGGTGTTGACCGGCGGCCTGGCCCGTCCGGGGGAGGCCGACGCCGCCGCCCTGGGCGCGCTCGCCAGCGCCCTGGCGGGCACCCCGCTGGGCGGGCCGACGGCGGAGGCGGTGGCGAATGTGGTCGCCGGGGCGGTCTCCGAGGAACACGTGGCGGTCCTGGCCGGGGCCCGGTCGGCGCTGCTCGGAGCGGTGCACGACGCCCTGCTCGGGCAGCTCGACGCCGCCCTCAACCGGAACCGGCCCGCGTCGCCCGGCGGGCAACGGGCGGCGGAGTCCGGGGCGCAGCCGGTGACGGCGGCGCGGGCCTGGTTGCACGAGGTGGCCGTCACCGGCTGGCGGGGCGTCGACCACGAACTGGTCGCCGCCGCCGGTGCGCCCGTCGAGGCTGCCTGGGCGACGCCCGGGCTGCGGCGGCTGGCGGTGCTGCTCGACGGGTTCGCCGCCGAACTGCGTGCCGCGGTGCCGGTCGCCACCATGCCGCAGGCGCCGGTGCGGCGCTGGGCCGACCTGTGGGCGCGGGGGATGCTGCTGACCCACGGCGTCGCCGACGCCGACGCCGCTCCGGTCACCGGGCGGCTGCTGCTGCTCGGCGTCGACGTGCACGAACACGACACGGCGGTGCAGGTGCAGGCCCACGCGGTGCTGGAGCCCGCCGACGGCGGCCCGCCGAGGCTGGTCCGCACGGCGGTGGGCGCGGCGAAGGTCGACACCATCGGCGGGCCGGCGCTGTGGCGGCTGCTGGACGCGTACCCGGTGCTGCTGGCCGCCCTCGCCCAGCGGCGCACCCTGGAGGTGACCGACGTGCCGTTGCGCGGCGGCGACCTGACCTGGCACGACGACCGGGCGCAGCTCGGTGGGCCGGCCGACCCGTTCGCCACCGCGCGGGTGCTGCTGCCCTCGGCGGTGGCGACGGCCGCCGCACCGCTGGACCGGCACCCGGTCGGCATCGCCGAGCCGGTGCTCGTCGAGGGCTACGCGGTGCGCGACGACGACGGCACGCTGACGCTGGAGGTGGACGGCGCGCCGCTGGTGGTGGACGCTGAGCGGCTGCCGTCCTGCGGGCCGCTGACCCGTGACCTGGTGGCGGCCTCGTCGGCGTGCCTCGGGCTGATGCGCTGGGATGCCGGCAGGTGGTCGGTGCAACCCCTTGCCGTGCAGGCGACGGTGAAGCGGAAGCCGGTGACCGTCCACACGGGGGACTGGGCGGGCGGGGTGACCGACCCCAAGGTGGCGAAGGCCGAGGCCCGTGCCGGTGACGCGGTCGCGGTGCTGCGCGAGCGGGCGGGACGGTTGCTGCGCTCATGACCGAGCAGACTCCTGACCTCGTCCACGCCAACCGCCGCCAGGTGCTCTACTGGCGACTGCTGGCCCGGCTGTTCGACCCCGAGGAGCAGCCCGCCCTGGAGTCGGCGAGCATGGCCGTCGTCGGCGACCTCGACCTGCCCGCCGCCCTGCTGGACCCGTCGGTGTCGGTGGACACCGTCGTGCAGCGGTTCCCCGAGCTGGCCGACGAACTGCGCGGCCTGCTCGCGCCTCCGACGACCACCCCGTCGACCGGCGAGGCGGCCCCGTCCGCCGACGACGCGCGACCGCCCGCTGCGGCCGGTGCCGACGAGGTGCGCCGCGCGGCCCTGGTGTCGAAGCTGCTGCTCAACGTGTTCGGCACCGGCAGCGGCTCGGTCACCGCCACCCAGCTCGCCTCCTGGCAGGCCGACGCCGGCTGGTTCGAGCAGGCGCTCGGTGCGCAGCCGGGCGAACTGCGCCGCCAGGGGACCGGGCTGGGGGCCACCCTCGCCGGCCTCGAGGGCGACCTGGTGCGCCGGATGCGCCTGCGCGAGGTGCTGGCCGACCCGGCCCTGGCCCGGCAACTCACCCCGAGCATGTCGCTGGTCGAGCAACTGCTGCGCGACAAGCACAACCTGTCCGGGTTGGCGCTGGCCAACGCCAAGGCGTTGATCCGCCGCTTCGTCGACGAGGTCGCCGAGGTGTTGCGCACGCAGGTGGAGAAGGCCAGCGTCGGTGCGGTCGACCGGTCCGTGCCGCCGAAGCGCGTCTACCGCAACCTCGACCTCGACCGCACCATCTGGCAGAACCTGACCAACTGGAGCCCCGACGACGAACGCCTCTACGTCGACCGGCTCTACTACCGGCAGACCGCGCGACGCACCACGCCGGCCCGGCTGATCGTGGTGGTCGACCAGTCCGGATCGATGGTCGACTCGATGGTCAACTGCACCATCCTGGCGTCGATCTTCGCCGGGCTGCCCAAGGTGGACGTGCATCTGGTCGCGTACGACACCCGGGCGCTGGACCTGACCCCGTGGGTGCACGACCCGTTCGAGGTGCTGCTGCGCACCCAGCTCGGTGGCGGCACCGACGGCACGGCCGCGCTCGCCCTGGCCCGGCCGAAGATCGCCGAGCCGCGCAACACGGTGCTCGTCTGGATCTCCGACTTCTACGAGTGGAACTCGCCGGCCGTGTTCCAGGGCCTGGAGGCGGTGCACCGGTCGGGTGTGCGGCTGATTCCCGTCGGCTCGGTCACCAGTTCCGGTGGGCAGAGCGTCAACCCCTGGTTCCGGCAGCGCCTGAAGGATCTGGGCGCCCCCGTCATCTCCGGCCACATCCGCAAGCTCGTCGTCGAACTCAAGAACTTTCTCACCTAGGAGACGGAAACCCCTCATGTCCGACATGCTGCGTGCCCCCGCCGAGGTCAAGTACGCCGACGAACTCGACTACCTGGAGTCGGTCGACACCGATCCGAAGCCGTTCACCTGGCGGCTGAGCCCTCGCATGATCCGGCTGTTCGTGCTCGGCTCCGAGCGTGCCGACGGCCTCGACCGGGACATCCCGCAGAAGTGGTTCGGCGACCGCAGCTTCGTCGAGCGGAGCATCGTCACCCTCGCCTCCGACCGGGGACTGCTGCTCATCGGTGACCCCGGCACCGGCAAGAGCTGGCTGGCCGAGCTGCTCTCGGCCGCCATCTGCCGCAACTCCACCCTGGTCGTGCAGGGCACCGCCGGCACCACGGAGGACCACATCAAGTACTCGTGGAACGTCTCCATGGTCATCGCCAAGGGGCAGTCCCGCGAGTCCATGATCCCCTCGCCGATCATGACCGCGATGGAACAGGGGGTGATCGGCCGGTTCGAGGAGCTGACCCGCTCCACCAGCGACGTGCAGGACGCCCTGATCTCCATCCTGTCGGAGAAGTACGTCTCCATCCCCGAACTCAACGACGACAACATCGTCTTCGCCCGACCCGGCTTCTCCATCATCGCCACGGCGAACAGCCGCGACCGTGGCGTCAACGACCTGTCCTCAGCTCTCAAGCGCCGGTTCAACTTCGTCCGGATCCCCGTGGTGACGAACAAGCGCAGCGAGGCGGAGATCGTCCGGTTCCGTACGGAGGAGCTGCTGCGCCGCCACCGCATCGAGCTGGACGTGCCACCGACCCTGCTGGACATCCTCCTGCAGAGCTTCGCCGACCTGCGGGCCGCCGCCTCGTCGGCCACCAGCGACGACGAGAAGCTGGAGTCCGCGCTGTCCACCGCCGAGCAGATCGGGGTGCTGGAGGACGCCATCCTGCACAGCCAGTTCTTCGGCGACCGGACCCTGCGCGTCGAGACCCTGGCCGGGTCACTGATGGGATCGCTGGCCCGGCGCAGCCCGGAGGACCTGGCGATCCTCAACAAGTACCTGCACGGGGTGGTGGAGCCCCGCGCCAAGGCCGACGGCGGCGGGTGGGAGGCCTTCCTCGACGGTGGCCGCCAGGCGATCGCGTCCCTGTCGTGACCGCGACCCCCGTCACCTCCACCGCCCCGGCTGACCCCGGCACCTCCAGTGGCCCGTTCGCGGCGCTGCGTCAGCAGCTCACCGACGCCGCCGCCACCTTCGCCGGCTCCGCCGACGCGCTCGGCGGCATCCTCGCCGGCATCGTCGACGACGTCGACCGGGCGCTCGGCGAGCCGTTGGAGATCTTCCCCGTTTGCCACCACTCACCGGCGTCCGCGCTGGCCATGGTCCGGCGGCTGCGCGTCAAGCAACCCAGGGTCATCTACCTGGAGCTGTGTGAGGATCTGCAACCCCTGCTGACGGAGCTGCGCAACTGTCGGCTGCCCGTGGCGGTGCAGGCGTTCGCGTCCGAACTGGACGGCTTCCCCGCGCAGTGGGCACCGCTGAGCGTCGTCGCGCCCATCACCGAAGCGTCGGCGGAATACCAGGCCATCGCGTACGCGCTGGGCACGCTGGGCGTGGAACTGGTGCTGGTGGACCGCTCGACCGACCACGTCTTCCAGTGGCAGCCGCGCGACGACGGGGACGCCGCTCCCGACGGGACCCCCGACGGGGCCACCGACGACGCGCTGCACGGCGACGCCGTCGGCGTCGAGATCGGCGACCTGCGGCCCCGGTTCGCCGAACTGGAGGCGTACCTGCTGCACCACGGGAAGGTGCGACACTGGTCGGAGTGGTGGGACCAGTACGTCGAGCAGCCGCTCGTCGACGCCGACCACGACACGTACCGGCAGGTGATGGTCCTCATCGGCAGCCTGTTCCGGCGGCTGCGCCCGGCCGACGCCAACCGGCTCGACCGCGACGAGGACCGGGAACGGTACATGTGGACCAGGATCCGGCAGCACCTCGCCACGTCCGGCGCCGATCCGGCGGACTGCCTGTACGTCTGCGGTGCCTTCCACGCCGCCAGCCGGGTCGAACAGTTCGGCCTGGCCGCCGACGCCCCCGACTTCGAGATCACCGCGCGGACGGCCACCCGGTGGCGGTACGGGCTGATCCCGTCCAGCCACTCGGCCATCGAGGCGCAGTTCGGGCTGGCCCCCGGCTCGGTGTCCGTGGCCGCGGCCACCTGGACGAAGGCGGTGGCCGGCCGCCGGGTCACCCCGTACCGGCTCGACGGCCGGGCCGGTAAGGCGTCGGGGCGTGGTGCGGGTCGTCGGGGAGCCACCGCCGGTCCGGCCCCGGGCGAGGTGGTCACCGACCGGCTCAGCGGGTTCCTCGCCGCGCCGCCGGCACCGGGTGCCCTCGACGAGGCGGAACTGCGCGGCTGGTGCGTCGACATCGTCCGGCTCGCCCGGCGCAACGGCTACCTCGCCAGCACCGCCGACGCGATCGCCGTGTTCGAGACGTCCGTCCTGCTGGCCGGGCTGCGGGGGCGGGCCCGCCCCACCCCGTACGACTTCGCCGACGCCGCCGTCACCTGCATCGAGAAGGACGTCGTGCCGGGCCGCCGCGACGTTCGCCGGCTGTGCGAGATCCTGCTCGGCGGGGACCGGGTCGGCCAGGTCGGCTACGACGCGCTGCCGCCGCTGGCCCGCGACGTGCTGGACCGGCTCGCCCCGCTGGGTCTGGACCTGGAGAAGCGCACGGTGCAGCGGGCCCTGCTGGATCTGCACGCCCAACCCCACCTCGCGCCCTGCTCCGACCTGCTGTGGATGCTGCGGCACCTGCTGCCCGGCGACGCGGCCCGACCGATCATGGGGGAGCGGGGGCTGGGTCACCGGTCGGTGCAGGAGAGCTGGGACCTGGCCCTCGGTCGCCACCAGCGCGCCCTGATCGAGCTGGGCTACGAGGGCGTCACCGTCGAGCAGGTGCTCGAACAGCGGCTGCGTCGGGCCGTCCGCGCGCCCGACGCCACGGCCTCGGTGGCGCTGGCGGCCGTGGAGGACGCGCTGCGCCTGCTGGGCAGTCCCCGGCTGGTCGACGAGTTGGGGGCGCGGGCGGTGGAGCTGCTCACCGCCGAACGCACCGCCGACGACGCCCCCGAGGTGCTGCGCCGCATCCGCCGCCTGCTGGCCCACCACCGCACGACCGGCCCGCTGCCGCACTGGTGCGCCGCCTTCGTACGGGCCGGGTACGCCCACTACTGCACGCTGCTGCCGACGGCCGTCGCCGACGAGCAGACGGGGGTGCGTCAGGTGGGCGCCATGCTGGGATTCCTGTTCGGCATGGAGGGTCTGGCCCTGTCCCTGGGCTGCGATCGCTCCCAGCTCGAACTCGCGGTGGCACAGGCCCATCCGGAGGCGCCGGCCAAGGTGGCGCTGCTCTGGGCGGCCCGCCACCAGCTGGGCCTGCTGCCGTTGGCCCGGCTGCGGGAACACTGCGTCGAACTGCTGGCCAACCCGCTGGTGGTGCCCGCCTTCCCGCAGTACCTGTCGGGGTTCGTGCAGGCGCTGGAGCCGGTGCCGGGGCTCGCGCCGTTCGTGGTCGAGTTGATGTCCACCGCCTTCGCCCGGCTGCCCGATCCGCTCCTGCTGCCGTGGCTGCCCACGCTGATCACGGCCCTGCGGGAGCACGGGTCGGAGCTGGTGCCGCTGCTGGTGCGCGAGGCGGGGCGCACCTTCCCCGGCAGTCTGCCGGCGCTGGACCGTTTCGTGCCGCCCTGGCAGAGCCCCGCCCGGCCCGGTACGCCCGCACCCGGTGCCACGCCCGGTGGTGCCGCCCCCGCCGCCGGCCCGCTCGTCGCGTTGCTCGCCGCCCACCCGGACCCGGTCGACGCGGTGGCGACCCTGCTCGGCTGCGCGGACGCCTGGGCGGCACCCGGCCAGGGCGAAGCGGGCCGGGGCGGCGAGGCGTCCGCCGCCCTCGTCGCGCTGCTCGCGGCGTACCCCGAACCGGCGGTCGCGACCGCCGCGCTGCTGGAGGGTGCGCCGGCCCCCGCACCGCGTCCCGGCCGGTGAGGACGCGCCAGGACCGGGGACACCGCGCCATGACCGGTGAGTACGTGCCAGGACCGGTGCGGGACGGCGGTGTCCCCGCCGGGCGGCGATGACGGCGGCCACCGCACGCCTAACCGGTCGCGGCTGCTGACCCCCGTCGGGCGGGCGGCACGGTTTGCCCGGTCCACTTGCCGGGAACCCGGAGCGCGACGGCCAGTGCGGCGCCCGGGGGCGTCGCCCGAGGAACGGACGCCGACCGCGTATGACGGACCGACCGGCAGTCGCCACCACCGTGCCCGACCTGACGACCCTCACCCTCGGCGTCGAGGAGGAGTACCTGCTGCTGGACGCCACCACGGGGGAGAGCCTGCCCGTCGCCGACCGGGTGCTGGGCGGGCTGTCCGGAACCGCCCGGAACCAGAGTCGGCAGGAGTTCCGGCACAGCATGGTGGAAATGGTCACCCCGGTCTGCGCCGACCTGGCCGAGGTGCGCGAGCAGTTGGTGGCGCTGCGTCGCGCCGCCGCCGGGGCGGCCGAGGCGGCCGGCGCGCGGCTGGTGGCGGTGGGTGCCACCCCCGTTGTCGAGCCGCACCGGACGGTGCCGGACGAGCCTCGCTACCAGGCGATGTCGCGCCGGTTCGGCCCGGTCGCACACGACCCCGCCGTGTGCGGCTGCCACGTGCACATCGGGATTCCGGACCGCGAACTGGCCGTGCAGGTCTGCAACCACCTGCGGCCGTGGCTGCCGGTGGTGCAGGCCGTCACCGCGAACTCGCCACTGTACGACGGTCGCGACACCGGGCACGCCAGCTGGCGGTCGATGCAGCTGGAGCGTTGGCCCAGCATCGGGCCGACGCCGTACTTCGAGTCCGTCGCCGACTACGACCGCACCGTGGAGGAGCTGATCACCGCCGGCGTCATGCTCGACGCGGCGATGGTCTACTGGTACGCCCGCCCGTCGGCGGCGTACCCGACGGTGGAGATCCGCGTCGGTGACGTCTGCCCCACCGTGGACGACGCGGTGGCGGTCGCGGGGCTGGTGCGGGCGTTGGTCGCCACCATGGTCGACGACGTGCGCGCCGGGGTGCTGGCTCCCCGGTTCCGGGACTGCCTGCTCTCCGCCGCGCACTGGCGGGCCGCCCACGACGGCCTGGACGGCACTCTGATCGATCTGCGGTCCGGCAGGGCGCGCCCGGCGTGGGACGTGGTCGACGAGCTGTTCGCCACGGTGGCTCCCGCCCTGGTCCGCCACGGCGACCTGGACTACGTGCTGGGCCAGCTGACCCGGCTGCGCCACGAAGGCAACGGGGCGGCCCGGCAGCGCCGGGTGATGGCCCGCACCGACGGCGACGTCCGGGCGGTCCTGGACCACCTGGCCGCGCAGACCGTCGCGACCTGACCCTCTTCACGCGTCGGCCGGGTCCACCTCGGCCGCGCGGGCCACGGCGGCGGCGATGTCGTCCACCGTGTCCAACCCGACCGCGCCGTACAGGTCGATCTCGACGCCGTACGTCTGCTCGATCGCGTCGACCAGGCGCAGCAGGCCCAGCGAGTCGACGCCGAGCACCACGAGGGACTCCCCGGCGAGGGCGTCCTCGACCCCGACGACGCCCTCGGTCGCCTGGCTGACCAGTTCGGCGATGTGCCGCCGGTGCGTCGGCATGTCAGGACTCCTTCCCGGCCCGGCGGACGAGCTCGGCGATCTCGGCGATGGTGGGGGTGTCGAAGAACGCGTCCAGCGGCACCTCGACGCCGAGCCGCTGCTGGATCCGGCCGCTGATCCGGGTGACGGTCAGGGAGTGGCCGCCGAGGTCGAACAGGTCCTCGTGCACGCCGATGTCGGGAACCTTCAGCACCTCCTGCCAGATGAGGCGCAACTGTTCGACGAGGGGATCGGGCTCGGTGGCGGCGGGCTCCAGCGGCTGGTCCGCGTGGGGCGGCGGCTGGTCCGCGTGGAGCGGCGGCTGGTCCGCGCGGGGCGGCGGCTGGTCGGCGCGGGGTGCGGGCGGTGGCAGCGCCGACCGGTCCACCTTGCCGTTCGGGCCGATCGGCAGCCGGTCGAGGAACACCCAGTCGGCTGGGACCATGACCGGTGGCAGGGTCAGCGACAGGTGCTGGCGCAGCTCCGCCGGCGTGGCGGCCGCCCGGGCGGCCACCCAGGCCACCAGGCGCGTCCCGTCGGCGTCGCCGTCGTCGACGCCCGCGACGAGGGCGTCCGCGACCGCCGGGTGTTCCAGCAGCCGCGCGGCCACCTCTCCCGGCTCGATGCGGTGACCGCGGATCTTGACCTGGTCGTCGCTGCGGCCGAGGAACTCGATCCGGCCGTCCGGCAGCCACCGGGCCCGGTCGCCGGTGCGGTAGATCCGTCCGGCCGCCCGGCCGGACGGGTCGGGCAGGAACCGCTCGTCGGTCAGCTCGGGCGTGTTCAGGTATCCGGTCGCCAGACCGGCCCCGGCCAGGCACAGCTCCCCGGGTACGCCCACCGGCACCGGCCGCAGCCGGTTGTCGAGCACGTTGGCCCGCACGTTGGCCAGTGGCCGTCCGATGCTCACCTCGTCCGGATCGGGCGGGATCTCCGCCATGGTGGCGTAGATCGTCGCCTCGGTCGGGCCGTACCCGTTGAGCAGCCGGCCGACGCGGGCCCGCAGCTCGCGGGCCAGGGCGACGGGCAGCGCCTCTCCGCCGGTCACCGCGACCAGCGGCGCGGGGCCCGACGGCCCGGCGCCGAGCCCGGCCTCCAGCAGCACCCGCCACCCCGACGGGGTGGCCTGCGCGTGGGTCACGCCGGTGTCGCGGACCAGCCGCAGGATCCCGGCGCCGTCCAGCGCGCTCACCCCCGAGGCGACGACCACCCGGCCACCGGTGACCAGCGGCAGCCACAGCTCCACGCCGGAGATGTCGAACGCCAGGGAGGTCAGGTGCAGCCACCGGTGCCCGGGGTGGGAGTCCAGCAGGTCGCGCAGCGCGCACAGCAGGTTCACCAGCGAGTCGTGGCGTACCGCGACGCCCTTGGGTCGCCCGGTCGACCCGGAGGTGTAGAGCACGTAGGCGACGTCGCCCGGCGCGGCGGGCGGTGTGTCGGCGGACGAGCCGGCCGCGTCGACGGGCGACCCCGGACCGGTGCGGTCGGACAGGTCGGTGGGGCCGGGTACGTCCGTGCGGCCGGGCACGTCGGTGCGGTCGGCCAGATCGGTCGGGTCGAGCACGGGCCAGGTCCCGCCGAGCCGGGCGGCGACGGCCGGGGTGGCCACGACCAGCGCCGGATCGGCGTCGGCCAGCACCAGATCCTGCCGGGCCGCCGGGTGCTGCGGGTCGACCGGCACGTAAGCGGCCCGGCACCGCAGCACCGCCAGCAGCGTCACCACCGCCTGCCAGGACCGGTCGAGGGCGACCGCGACCCGGGCGCCCGGGGCGACACCGCGCTCACGCAGCAGGTCGGCCAGCCGCGCCCCGGCCGCGTCGAGGTCGGCGTAGGTCAGCGTCCGGTCGCCGTCGACCACGGCCACGGCCGCCGGATCGGCGCGCACGCGGGCGGTGATCAGCCCCGGCACGCCGCCGTCGAACGGGTACGTCCGCTCGGGACCGTGCCCCGCCCGCCGCACCCGGTCCTGCTCGTCGGCCGGCAGCACCGGCAGATCCACCACGTCCGCGTCCGGGTCGGCGACCGCGGCGGCCAGCAGGGTGCACAGGTGGCTGCCGATCCGGGCCACCGAGTCGGCGTCGAGGGCACGGGGGCTGTGCTGGAGGCTCACGGTGAGCCCGGTGGGGGCATCGACCACCTGGACGTGCAGCGCGTTGCGGGCCGCGCCGCAGAACACCGTCCAGTCGACCTCGCTGGACACTCCGGCGAAGGTGGGTTCCGCGCCGCGCCGGCGGTAGCCGACGGAGACGGGGGCGATCGCGGGTGCCGGGCGCAGCCCCGACACGGCGTGGCTCAGCGGCACCGACCGGAACCGGTTGAGCGCCCGCAGTTCCCGCCGGGCCGCGTGGGCGTACTCGCGGAGCGTGCCGGTGGGCGGCGCGACCCGGACGGGCAGTTCGTTGACGAACAGCCCGACGAGGTCGCCCTGGTCGGGGGTGCGGGTGGACAGCGTCACCCCCACCGCCGCGTCCCGGTTGCCGTACCGGTGCAGCAGCGCGTGCACCGCGCACAGCAGCAGTTCGAACCGGGTCACCCCGAGCTCCCGTGCCGCCCGGTCGACGCCGGCCACGAGGTCGGCGGGCAGGTCCAGGTCGACGCTCAGCCCCGGCTCGGCCCGCGTGGGCGTCTCGTGCAGCCCCGGCAGCACCACGTCGGCGGGGGCCGGTGGCCGGGCCCGCCAGTGGGCCCGGGCGGCCGGCAGTTCCCCGGCGACCCGGTCCCGTTCGGCGGCGGCGTGCCCCGGTTCGGGCAGCGGTGGCAGGTCCGCCGGCAGCCCGGCGACCGCCTGCCCGTAGGCCGCGGCGAGGTCGCGCACGAGCACGTCCTTGGACATGCCGTCGAAGACGAGGTGGTGGGCGGTGGCCAGCAGCAGGTGCCGGTCGTCGGCGGCGCTGAGCAGGACGAACCGTGCCAGCGGGCCGTCGTGCAGGTCGTGGGGGCGGGCCATCTCGGCGGCGACCCGCTCGTCGGTCAGCGCGCCGGAGGTCAGGGCCGGCCGTTGCGCCGCCGGGGCCAGCCGGGGCGTGCCGTCGTCGTCGGTGACCACCCGGGCACCGAGGAGGCGGTGCCGGGCGACCACCGCCGTGCAGGCCGCGGCCAGGGCGCGCCGGTCCAGTCCGGCGCCGAACCGGATGCCGACCGCCATGTGGTACGCGGTGCCGGCGGCCCCGGCCTGCTCGGTGAACCAGACGGCGTGCTGCGCGTAGGTGGCCTCGGCGGTGCCCACATGGTCTCCCTGGTGGTGTGTGGCGGTGGGGGCTGGTGGTGTGCGGTGGTGGGTCAGGTGTCGAACAGGCCGGTGAGCTGCCGCTTGAGGACCTTGCCGCCCGGATTGCGGGGTAGCCGGTCCAGCACCAGCAGCCGGGCCGGCAGTTGGTGGTCGGCGAGCCGGTCGACGAGGAAGCTGCGTAACGCCGGCAGGGTCAGCGCGTCCGCCGGCGCGGCGGATCTGGGTACCACCGCGGCGGCGACCGCCGAGCCGAGCACCGGGTGCGGCACACCGACCACCGCGGCCTGGGCGACGTACGGGTGCTCGTGCAGCGCAGCCTCGACCTCGAGGCTGGAGATCTTGAACGCCCCGGACTTGATGACGTCCTGGTGCCGGTCGGACAGGTAGAGGTAGCCGTCGGCGTCGAGCCGACCGATGTCGCCCATCCGCACCCAGCCGGCGCGGAAGGTGGCCCGGTTCGCGGTGTCGTCGCGGTAGTAGGCGCGGGCGTGCGGCGCGCGCAACCACACCTCGCCGGTCGTTCCGGCGGGCAGCGCCCGGCCCTCGGGATCGGCGACCATGAGCTGGCCGGCGACCGGCCTGCCGAGAGCGTCGGGCCGCTCCGGGTCGAAGATCATCGTGGTCTGGGCGGGGGCGGCCTCGGTCGAGGTGTAGTAGTTGACCACCGCCGCGGCCGGGAACGCCGCCGCCAGGCGGGACGCGACCGCCGGGGGCAGCGGCGCGGCGGTCGACCCGACCAGGTGCACCCCGGAGGTGTCCAGGCCCGCCAGTGCCCCCGAGTCGAGCAGTTCGATCGCGATCGCCGGGACGAGGAACACCGTGCCGGTGCCCGGTGCGCAGACCAGCCGGGCGAACCGGGCCGGTGTGAAGCGCGGCAGGGTCAGCGCCGTCGGCGCGGAGGTCAGGGCGTTGACCAGCATCGTCTGCCCGGCGTTGGTGCCGATCGGGAAGGCGTGCAGGAACCGCCGCGAGTGGGCCAGCGGTAGCCGGCGCGGGTGCCGGGGCGCGCCGGCGGTGAGGTTGGCGTGGCTGGCGGCCACCCCCTTCGGACGGCCGGTGGTGCCCGAGGTGTAGAGGATCTGGGCGAGGTCGCCGGGACGCCCCGGATGGTCGGCCGGCTCGGCGTTGCCGGCGCGCAGCTCGGGCAGGCCCCACGCGGCCGTGCCGGCCGGCAGCACCGGGACGTCACCCGCGTGCACGACGGCGGTCGCCTCGCAGTGCGCCAACGCGTACGCGAGCTGGCCCGGGGCCGCCCGGTCCGACAGCGGTACGGCGACCCCGCCGGCGCGCAGCACCCCGCAGTACGCCACGGCGTAGCCCGCCCAGTCCCGGCTGGCGAACACCAGTCCCACCCGGTCACCCGGTCGCACCCCCCGCTGTCGCAGGGCTCCCGCCACGGTGCCGGCGTCGGCCTGCCAGGCGGCGAAGGTGAGCGCGTCGACGCCGTGCACTTCGACCGCCACCCGGTCCGGGTGCAGGGCGGCCCGCCAGGCCAGCAGCTGCGGGACCGTACCGCCGACGGGCGGGCGGTGCGCCTCGGGTGGGCTCACGGCCGGTCACCGCCGGCGGTCGCGCGGGCCCGTCGGGTCTCGATGCCGACCAGGTCGTCCGGTGGCGCGTCGGGCACCTCGTCGTCGAAGCGGGCCAGCACCCGCGTCCGCAACGACACCAGGGCGGTCAGCCCGATGCACACGCCGAACACCACGTACAGCAGGCCGGTGCCCCGGCCCGGGCCGACGCCGATCACCGCGCCGACGGTGGGAGCCAGCGCGCCGCCGGGCTGCAGCAGCGGCTCCGCGTACCGGGCGGCCAGCGGCGCGATGACGCCCCAGCCCACCGGGAGGGTCGACCAGGCGACCATCTGGTTGAGCGCGAACACCCGGCCGTGGAACCGGGCCGGCACCTTGGTCTGGACGATGGTGTTGTAGACCCCGTTGACCACGCCCAACGCGAGGTACATCCCGAAGGCGCCCGCGCCGACCACCAGCAGGCTCGGGCGTAGCCCGGTGACCACGCAGGCGAGGGCGATGCCGAGGGTGCCGAGCAGCACCGCGCGCATCCGGTAGCGCCGGGGCCCACCCCAGACGAGCATGACCAGCCCGCCCACGGCGGCGCCCACGCCCCCGGTCAGCGCGATCCGGGCCACCTCGGCCAGGCCGGCGAAGCCGAGCACCAGCGGGGAGAGCAGGAACAGCGCCGGAAACAGGAACAGGTTCAGCGCCGCGAAGAAGCCCAGCATGGCCCGGAACTCCCGCCGTCGCAGCGCGTACCGCAGCCCGTTGACGATCTCCGCGCCGATGCCCTCGCGGCGACGCAGCGCCAGGGTCGCCGGGAACCGTACGGCCAGCAGCACGCCGATCGCGAACAGGTAGCTGACCACGTCGATGACCAGGATGCCGGCCAGTCCGACGGCGTCCAGCAGCGCCACCGCGATCAGCGGCACCATGAACTGGGTGAGTCCCGTCGCCGTCTGGGCCAGCCCGTTGGCGTGGCCGAGGAAGCGTTTGGGCACCAGCTGTGGCACCGCCGAGACGAACGCGATGCGCTGGAACGCCAGGGCGATCGACAGCCAGCCCACCAGCACGTAGAGGTGCCAGACCTGGGCCCGGTCGGTGAGCACCAGCCCCGCCGCGACCGCGATGGCGCTGCCGGCCGCCGTGCCGGCCAGCAGCAGCACCCGACGCCGGCTGGTGCGGTCGATCAACGCCCCCGCCAGCGGGGCCACCAGCAGCCCCGGCAGGAGTCCGACCACGGCGAACAGCGCGAAGCGCACCAGCGACCCGGTCTGCAGGTAGATCCACAGGGGGATCGCGAAGTTGGTCAGCGCCGTCCCCGTACCGGAGGTGATCTGGCCGGCCGCGACCAGGCCGAAGCGGCGCATGCTCGGCTGCGGGGCGCGGCGCGCGGGCCCGGCGACCCCGGGGTCCGCAGCCGCGAGGGATCCGCCGCTGCGGTCGGAGACGGCGGTGAGCTGCCACGCCGGGTCGGCGGACCCGGCGACGTCCGTGTCGGCGGGGGCATCGAGTCGCAGGTGTACGCGGGTGACGATCTCCGCCAGCTCGGCGGCCCGGTACTTGAGGAAGTAGTGCCCGCCCTCGTCGACCACGGCCAGCGCGGTCCGCGTGGAAAGGAAGTGCCACTCCCGGAACCGTTCCTCGTGGTATTCAGTGCTGCGGTCGGCCTCGCCGACGACCGAGATCACCGGTGCGCGCAGTGGGGTCACCCGCCGGCGCATCAGCTCGGTGAAGTACTCCTCGGAGACCTGCGCGTCGTGGCGCATCGCGCGGATCAGGAACGACATCTCCGACGTGGACAGGCTGCCCACGTTCGTGCCCTGCGCCTGCAACCAGGTCCGGTAGATCCGGTCGCTGCGGATGCGTTCGGCCAGCCGAAGCCGCAGCAGCGGGCCGAGCAGACCGCCGGCCGGGCGGCCGAACGGGAAGACGGCGCCCAGGTAGATCGCGTCGATGTCGCGGCCGGCCGCCTCCAGCCGGCGGGCCACCTCGACCGCCAGCGCGCCGCCGGGCCCGCAGTGGCCGTAGAGGATCAGCGGGCCGTCGACCCCGTCGAGGATCTCGGCGGCGACGCCGGTCGCCACCTCCTCGATCGGGGCCGGCTCGTCGGCCAGGCCGATGTCATGGCCCGGCATCGCCACCGACAGCAGCCGGTATCCGGCCGGCAGGGCGTCGGCGAGGGGCTGGTAGACTACCGCGCTGCCGCCGCCGTAGGGCACGCAGACCAGCGTGGCGGTCCGGGCACCCGGCGGTACGGGCGGCGTCAGCTCGTGCAGCAGCCCGCCCGGCCGGTCACCGGGCGCGGCCACCAGGGCGGCCAGGGCGCGGACGGTGCGGTGCCGGAACACGTCCATCACGCTGACCGTGGCGTCGGCACCGACGACGGCGGGGAGTTCCCGGCGCAGCCGGGCCACCACCTGCGTCGCCAGCAGCGAGTGCCCGCCGATGTCGAAGAAGTCGTCGGTGGCGCCCACCCGGGCCAGCCCGAGGACCTCCCGCCACACCCCGGCGACGAGTGTCTCCACCGGCCCGGTCGGCTCGACGTACCCGCCGGTGACCGGTTCGTCGGTGGGCTCGGGCAGTGCCCGCCTGTCGACCTTGCCGTGTTCCTGCAGCGGCAGCGCGTCCAGCCAGACGAACCGTTGCGGGACCATGTGCTCGGGCAGCCGCTCGGCGAGCACCCGGCGCAGCTCGGCGGGCGGTGGCGGGTCCGCGTCGGGGTGCCGTTCCAGCCAGGCGACGAGGCGGTCCGCGCGCAGGGCCGCCACGGCCTGCCGCACCGGGGGGCAGGCGCGCAGGGCGGCCTCCACCTCGCCCAGTTCCACCCGGTAACCCCGGATCTTCACCTGGTGGTCGCGGCGGCCGAGGAACATCAGCTGGCCGTCGGCATTCCATCGGCCCAGGTCGCCGGTGCGGTAGAGGCGGGCCCCGGGTGGCCCGTACGGGTCGGGCACGAACCGTTCGGCGGTGGCGCCGGGCCGGTGCAGGTAGCCCCGGGCGAGCCGGTCCCCGCCGATCATGATCTCGCCGGGCACCCCGACCGGCACGGGGCGCATCCGCTCGTCGAGCACGAGCACGCGGGCGTGCGGCAGGGGACGCCCGAGCGGCACCGGCCCCCGCGTCGGCCCGTCCGGTCGCACCCCGTACGTGGTGACGCCGACGGTCGCCTCGGTGGGTCCGTAGTGGTTGACCACCCGGCCCCGCCCCGCCGCCGCGAGGGCGGCCACGGAGTCCAGGTCGGACGCCTCCCCGCCGAGCAGCAGGGTGCGTCGGGGCACCAGCTCGCCGGGGGGCACCTCGGCGGCCAGGGCCGCCAGGTGCGACGGGGTGATCTTCAGGTAGTCGATGTGCTGGCGGCGCAGCTGGTCCGCCAGTTCCGCCCCGGTGCCCCGCCGGGGCAGCAGGTGCACCGTGCCGCCGGTCGCCAACGCCAGGTAGAAGATCGTGACGCTGAAGTCGAAGGCCATCGACTGGAGCAGCGCGTACCGGGCGGCGGGCACCACGCCGAGACGCTCGGCGACCCCGTCGAGGTAGCGCAGCACCGGCCGGTGCGGCACCGCCACCCCCTTGGGCGCGCCGGTGGAGCCGGAGGTGTAGATGACGTAGGCCAGGTGTTCGCCGGTGACATCGGTGTCCGGCGGGCTCGCCGGCAGCCCGGCGATGGCCCCGGCGTCGACGTCGAGCAGCGTCGGGGCCGGCCCGTCGGCGGGCAGCAGACCCCGCAGCGCCGCGGTGGTGACCACGTGCGCGGGCCGGGCGTCGGCGAGCACGAGGGCGAGTCGCCGGGTCGGCTGCTCCGGGTCCAGCGGCAGGTACGCCGCCCCGGACCGCAGCACGCCCAGCAGCGTCACCGCCAGCTCGGCCGACTGTTCCAGCAGCACCGCGACCACCCGGTCCGGGCCGGCACCCCGGGCGCGCAGGTGGTGGGCGAGGCGGTTGGCCCGCTCGTCGAGGTCCCGGTAGCTGACCGTGTCCGCGCCGCAGACCACCGCCGGCACGTCCGGCGTGGCGGCGACGTGCGGCACGATCAGGTCCGCGAGACTGCCCGCCCCCCGCGTCACGGGCTCGTCGGTGACCGGCGGGTCGGCGTCGGGGGTGCCGAGGGCCAGCATCCGGGCCCGCCCGGCGGTGTCGAGCAGCGCCAGGTCCACCACCGGTGTCCGCGGCCGGGCCACCGCGTCGCGCAGCAGGACACGGAGGCTGTCGGTCAGCCGCGCTACGGTGTCCGCGTCGAACAGGTCGGTGTTGTGCACGACCATGCCGCGCAGCCCGTCGTCGGTCTCACTGAGGTAGAACGCCAGGTCGAACCGGGCCACGGTGGTGTCGGCCCGCACTCCCTCGGCGGTCAGCCCCGCCGGCCACCGGCCTGCCGTGCGTTCGTAGTTCTGGAGGGTGAACAGCACCCCGAACACGGGCGTGCGGCTCACGTCGCGCGGCACGTTGAGGTCCTTCACCAGCCGCTCGAACGGGATCTCCTGGTGTGCCAGGGCCCGCACGACCGTGCCCCGGGTGCGCCGCAGCAGCGTGGCGAAGTCGGGCTCCCCGTCAGCCGCGGACAGGTCGGCCCGCAATGCCAGGGTGTTGAGGAACAGGCCGACCAGCCGCTCGGTGTCGGGCTCCACGCGACCGGCCACCGGAGACCCGATGGCGAAGTCGCGCTGCCCGCTGTGACGGAACAGCACCGCCTGCAGGCCGGCCAGCAGGGTCATGTAGAGCGTGGCACGGTGGGTGCGGCCGAGCCGGCGCAGGCCGTCGGTCAGTTCGGCGTCGAGGGCGAACCGGTGGGTGCCACCGGCGTACGACTGCACGGCCGGCCGGGGCCGGTCGGTGGGCAGGTCCAGCGCCGGCACTCCGGCCAACTCCCGCGTCCAGTACGCGAGTCCGGTGTCAGCGGCCGGGGCGGCCAGGCGCGCACGTTGACGCGCCGCGTACGCGAGGTAGCTGCCCACGGGCGACGCCGGTGCCTGGCCGCCGTCACGCAACGCGCCGTAGCCGGCGGCGAGTTCCGTCAGCAGGAGGTCCATCGACCAGCCGTCGCTGACGATGTGGTGCATGCCGAGGTGCAGCACGTGGTCGTCGTCGGCCAGCCGCACCACGAGGGCCCGCAGCAGCGGTGCCGTCCCCAGGTCGAAGGGGGTGCCGACGGCCTCGGCGACCAGCGCGTGCGCCCCGGTCATGTCCGCCGCGGCGGTGACCGTGAACGGCACCCGCACCGATTCGCGCACCCGTACGACGGGTTCGCCGCGCTCGTCCTCGGTGAACGCCATGCGCAGGCTGTCGTGCCGGGCGGCGACGGCGTCGAGGGCGGCGCGCAGCAGCACCGGATCGAGCGCGCCGCGCAGCCGCGAGGTGGCGTGTACGACGTATCCGGCAGTTCCGGGATTCAGTTGCTCGGTGAACCAGATCCGTTCCTGCCCGAACGACAATTCGGGCGTTGGTACGCTACGGGCAATACCGTCCTTCGGTGTAGTTTTGGGGGCGTCCCGGGTCGGTACGTCAACATTGGTCACACCGTTGGCCTTTTCCCCTCGTGGGCGGGCGGGCCCCGTATTCTGTCGGGTGTGGACGACGCAACGGAATGGCCTGAACGGCGCACCGGCAAGAGGCCAAACGATCGATTCACGTCGTAAACCGGCGTCGTACGGTCAGGAATGCGATTCGCCGACGCCGTCGTGCCCACCGAGTGGGCCACCGAAAAGCTCATCAATGCCGAGTTCCGGGGCGGGCGGACGCGGACCGCACCGCTGACCTGGGCCCAGCAGGTCATGTGGCGGGCCAGGGCGCGCAACCCGAACAACCACGTGTTCATGAACCTGCGGCGCACGGTGCCCGTCTCGCCCCGGGTGGCCGCCGGTCCGGACGCCGTCGCCCGGGCCGTCGGTGCCCTGGTCGGCCGCCACTCGTCCCTGCGGACCCGGGTCCGTGCCAGCGCCGACGGCCCGGTCCAGGAGGCCGCCGCCGCCGGGGTCCTGCCCCTGCTGGTGCTGCCGGGTGTCGACGACGGTGCGGCGGCGGCGCGGGCCGCGGCCACCCGGCTCGGCGACGTGGCCTTCGACCACGCCGACGAATGGCCGCTGCGGGTGGCACTGGTGCTGGTCGACGGGCGCGTCCGGCAGATCGTCGTGGTGTTCAGCCACTCCACCGTGGATGCCCACGCGGCGGAGGTCGTGCTGCGTGACCTGCGCCTGATCCTGCTGCGCGGCACCGTGCCCCACCCTGCGGGCCCACAGTCGGTGGACGTCGCCCTCGACCAGCAGGGCCCCGGGCGGCAGCGCTCCGACCGGGCCGTGGCGTACTGGCTGCGGCAGTTCGCCCGGCTGCCGTCCACACCGCTGACCCCCGTCGGACCGGGCCTCACCCCGCTCCTGCGCCGCGGCGTGCTGGTCTCCCCGGCCGCCGAGCGGGCCGCCCGCATCGTGGCCGCCCGGCACCGGGTCAGCTCGTCGGCGGTGCTGTTGGCGGCGATGACCGCCCTGGCCCGACGGGACCACCCGCCGGCGCTGTGCGGCATGTTCCCGATGGCACACAATCGCTTCCGGGTCGAGTACGCCCAGGCGGTGGCCAACCTGGGTCAGATCGGATTCTGTGTGGTCGATCTGGCTGACCGTCCGACATTCGCCGACATGTTGCCCCGGGTGTGGCGCGGTGCGCTCGACGGCTATCGGCACGCCGGCTATGAACCAGCCGCCCTGCGCGGGCGATTCGAGGCGGTGGGCCACGACTTCGACACTCTTTTCCTGCCCTACCACTACTTCAACGACGTACGCCTTTCCGGTGAGGTTGTCGAGAAAAAGACCGACGCGACGGAAAAGGAGTTGAGGGCTGAGTTGGACAAGAGCGAATTCTCCTGGACGAGGGGGCTGGAACGGGCGTCCTGGCACCTGCTGGCCCATGTGGTCGACGAGCCGGGCGCACTCGGGATCACCCTCACCGTGGACACCCGGTTCGTCGAGCCGGAAGCTGTGGAACCTTTCCTGCGGGACCTGGAGCGGCTGCTGGTCGAGGCGGCCCTGCGGGACGTGCCGTGGCCGTGGTCGCCGTCCCGCCCGGCCGGAACGGCGACCGCACCGCCGCGGCGCGTCGTCGACGAGGTGACCCCCGCCCACTTCGACGGCGGACGGGACCGCACCGGCCCGCTCACCTGGGGACAGCAGGCCATGTGGCGGGCCGTGGTGGAGTTCGAGTCCGCCCACAACAGCTTCCTCAACCTCCGTCGTACGTTGCCGCTGTCCCGCCGCGCCGACGTCGACGTGCCGCGTGCCGTACGGGCGTTGGGCACGCTCGTGGCCCGGCACGAGTCGCTGCGCACCCGGGTGCGCGTCGTCGACGGCCAACTGACCCAGGTCGCCTTCGGGCGGGGGGACCTGCCGGTGGCGGTGCACCACGTCGACGGCGACGGCGACCCGGACGGCCGTTCCGCCTCGGCGGCGCTCGCGGAGCGCCTGGGCGGCCCCCGGTTCGACCACGCCGCGCACTGGCCCCTGCGCGCCGGGCTGGTGGTGGTCGACGGCCGGGTCCGGCAGGTGGTGGTCGTGTTCAGCCACTCGACGGTGGACTTCCACGCCACCGAGACCCTCCTGCGGGAGCTGCGGCTGATCCTGCTGCGCGGTGCCGCGCCCGGTGAACCGGGACTCCAGTCGCTCGACGTCGCCCTGCGCGAGCAGGGGGTCGAGCAGCGTCGCTCCGACCGCTCGGTCGCCTCCTGGACTGAACGTTTCGCCCTCCTGCCGGCCGGTACGTTCACCACCCCGGGCACTCCCGCCGACCCGCGCTACCAGCGGGGTTCCCTGGTCTCACCGGCCCTCGACGCCGCCCTGCGGATCCTCGCGGCCCGACACCGGGTCAGCACCGCCACGGCCCTGCTGGCCGGTGCCGTCGCCGTGCTCGGTGACGGGCAGGACAGCTGCGGCGTGTTCACCATGGCCCACAACCGGTTCCCCCCGGGGTACGCCGACGCGATCAGCAAGCTCAACCAGATCGGGCTGTGCCGGGTCGACCTGACCGGGCGTCCGGACCTGGCCGACCTGCTCACCCGGACGCACCGCGCCGGCCTGGAGGCGTACCGGCACGCCTACTACGACCCGGCGGCCATGACCCGGGCGTTCGCCGAGGCCGGTCACGACTACGCCACCGCGCTGGCCCCGTACTGCTTCTTCAACGACATCCGGCTGCCCGACGGTCGGGGGGCCCCGGCGCCGGTGCCGCCCGTCGCCGGTCCGCTCGCCGCCCCGGTCGGGTCGCGGGTGACCGGAGCCGGGCCCGGCTCCGCCGGGGTGGTCGCTGTCCGGGCGCTCGCTGACGGGTCGCGGGCCGCCGCGACCGGCAGCACGTTCACCTGGTTGCCGCCGCTGGAACGGTTCGCCTGGCGCTGCCGGATCCAGGTGGTCGACGCGCCGGGGGCGGTGGAGTTGGTGGTCACCGCCGACACCGCGTACCTGCCCGCCGCGCGGGCCGAGCGGTTGCTGCACGCGATCGAGGCAATGGTGGTCGGAGCCGCCGGCAGCGGGCGGGCTGACCCGGTCCGGGTCTGGTAGCGGGCGGGCTGACCCGAACCGGGTCCGGCGGCGGGTCCGGTGGGCCACAATCGGGGCGCGTCGGTCGTCGCGCGAGCGGCGACTGTTCCGAGTGCGGAAGGTGGTCCCCGACCCGTGGCCCCAGGCGTCGAGCGGTCGTCCCGGTCGGCGTCCCTGCGGGTGGCGCGGATCGTGACGGAGGTGTTCGCCCCGGCGGTGCTGGCGGCCGTCATGTCCCTGGTGGTGGCGTTGCACAGCACCGCGCCGGCCGTCGGGGCCGGCCTCGGCTGGGGGCTGCTGGCGGTGCTGTTCTGCTCGGCGGTGCCGTACGTGGTGATCTGGTGGGGCGTACGACGGGGCCGGCTGACCGACCACCACATCGGCGTGCGGGAGCAGCGCCGCGGCCCCCTGGCCTGGGGGATGGTGTCGGTGCTCGCCGGGCTGGCCACCCTGGTCGCGCTGGGTGCGCCCCGGCCACTGGTGGCGATGGTGGTCGTGATGTCCGCCGTGCTGCTGGTCGTCAGCGCGGTCAACCAGACGTGGAAGCTCAGCGCCCACGCGGCGGTGGCGGCCGGCTCGGCGGCGGTGCTGGTCGTGGTGTTCGGGCCGGCGCTGCTGGCCCTGGTGGGGCTGGTCGGGCTGGTGGGCTGGTCGCGGGTGCGGCTGGCCGACCACACCCCGGCGCAGGTGTTGGCCGGCGCGGTGGCGGGAGCGGCGGTCGCGACGCCGGCGTTCGTCCTGCTGGCCTGACCGGCGACCCGTCAGCGCGGGTGACGGCGGCGGCTCAGCCACTCCCGCGACGGGCGGGTGTTGAGGGCCCACAGCACCCAGGCCAGCAGCGCGAGACCGACGACGGTGATCGCGCCGAACAGGCCGAGCGACGCCGCGGCCAGCAGACCCGCCAGGGCGTACGCGGGGAAGGGTGCCCAGGCGCGACGGGCGGCCAGCGCTCCCGCGACCACCGCGCACGCCACGGCGAGGACGGCGAAGAACGCGGTCGCGCCGAGCGACCCGTCGGCGAGCAGCCGGTGCGCGAACGCCAGGGCGAACAGCAGGGCCAGCACGGCGAAGGTGAGCACGGTGATCCGGAGGGTGCCGGGCATCGGGCGTCCGTACCCGCCCCGGGACCAGCGCACGGCCATGGCGACAACGATGGTCCTCGATCGGCTGGGCGGGGCGCCCTGTGTCGGGAACCCGACAGTGACGGTCGGGGGTCACCGGATGCCGTGGGTCTGGAGCCACAGTTCCAGCAGGCCGAGCTGCCACAGCTTGTTGCTCCCGGCCGCCGCCTGCGCCTGCTCCGGTTCGGCGAGCAGACGCGCGACGTACTCCGGCCGGAACAGCCCGCGCTGCCGCGCGGCCGACGCGCGCAGGGCCTCGGTGACGAGGTGCCGCACCGGGCCGTCGACGTTACGCAGGGCCGGCACCGGGAAGTAGCCCTTCGGGCGGTCGACGACCTCCGGGGGCAGCACCTCCCGGGCGACCCGCTTGAGGATCCCCTTGCCGCCCGCGTCGACCTTGTGCGCGGGCGGGCAGGCCGCGGCGAGGGCGACCAGGTCCTGGTCGAGGAACGGCGTGCGCACCTCCAACCCCCAGGCCATGCTCATGCTGTCGACCCGCTTGACCGGGTCGTCGGGCAGCATGAGGTGGGTGTCCAGACGCAGCACGGCGTCCAGCGCGGTGTCCGCGCCGGGTGCGGCCAGGTGTGCGGCCACCAGCTCGGTGCTGACGTCGGTGTCGGCGGCGTACGCGGGGTGGACCACCCGCAGCAGCTCGGCGTGGTCCCGGTCGAAGAACGCCCCGGCGAAGGTGTCCCCGGTCCGCTCGCGCGGCACCGTGGCCAGCGGCTGGTGGTAGCCGTACCCGGCGAAGACCTCGTCGGCGCCCTGCCCGGACTGCGCGACCTTGACGTGCCGCGACACCTGCTCGGAGAGCAGGTGGAAGGCGACCACGTCGTGGCTGCCCATCGGCTCGGTCATCGCGGCCACGGTGGCCCGTACCGCCGGGACCAGGTCGTCGTCGGCGAGCCGGATCCGGTGGTGGTCGGTGGCGAACGCGCGGGCCACCCGGTCGGAGTAGTGGAACTCGTCGCCGGTCTCGCCGGTGCGACTGTCGAAGCCGATGCTGAAGGTCTGCAGGTGATGCTGGCCCGCCTCGGCGAGCAGCGCCACGATCAGGCTGGAGTCGAGACCGCCGGAGAGCAGGACGCCCACCGGCACGTCGGCCACGAGCCGCCGGCGTACCGCGGTGCGCAGCGCGTCGCCGATCAGCGCCTGCCAGTCCCGGACGCCCAGCTGTTCCCGGCCCCGATCGCGGACGTAGTCGGGCCGCCAGTAGACGCGTTCGCGGCTGCGCCCGTCGGCCTCCACCACCCGTACGGTCGCCGGTGGCAGTTTGCGCACTCCGCGCAGGATGGTGCGGGGGGCCGGCACGATCGAGTGCCAGGACAGGTAGTGGTGCAGCGCCACCGGGTCGATGGTGGTGTCCACGTCCCCGCCGCGCAGCAGGGCGGGCAGGGTGGAGGCGAAGCGCAGCCGGCCCGGTGTCTCGGCGAGGTAGAGCGGTTTGACGCCGAGCCGGTCGCGTGCCAGCACCAGCCGCCGCCGGGCCCGGTCGACGATCGCCACGGCGAACATGCCGACCAGTCGGTCGACGAAGTCCTCACCCCACTGCGCGTAGGCCATCAGGATGACCTCGGTGTCGCTGGTGGAGCGGAAGGTGTGCCCGGCGGCCCGCAACTGATCGCGCAGCTGCGGATAGTTGTAGACGCAGCCGTTGAAGACCAGCGCCAGCCCGAGGTCCTCGCGGACCATCGGCTGGGCCCCCGCGTCGGACAGGTCGATGACGGTCAGCCGGCGGTGGCCGAGGGTCACCCACTCGTCGCTCCACAGGCCGCCGCCGTCGGGGCCACGGGAGCGCATGGCCTCGGCGATGCGGGCGACCGCGTCGGTGTCGGGTGGCACGCCGTCGAAGCGCGCCTCCCCGCCGATGCCGCACACGCTCAGCGCCCACCGGGCTCGCGGGACACCGGACCCACCGACACCACTCCTGTCGTCGACCGTCGCGGACCGCCCGGCTCGGCGGTCGGAGTCCCGTCGCAGGACGGGCCGCTGGGCTACCCGCCCACCCCAGCGACAAACCCCCACCCGGGCCCCGTCCGGGACGCGGGCCGCGCCGACCGACCCGGTCGTCTCGAAACCGTCTCGTAATCGTCTCAGAATCAGCGGATCAGGACAGGGTGGTCTGGTTCAGGTGGCGGTAGACGGTCGCGCGGGACACGCCCAGGGCCGAGGCGATCTCGTCAGCCGAGTGGGTGCCCGCCGCGTGCATCCGCCGGGCGGCCTCGACCTGCTCCGGTTCCAGCGTCCTGGGGCGCCCCGGCCGTCGCCGCCCGGTGCCCCCGGGCACGGGAGCCCGCGACGGCGGGTCGGCGAGGAGGCGGCGGGCGCCGTCGAGCATGTCGGCGCGCAGTGCCTCCGGCGGAATGTCGAGGAAGAACACCACCGGATCGCTGCACATGGCGATCGCCTGCACCGCGCGGACGCGTTCCCGGCGCCCGGCGTCCGGCCCGGCGGCGATCTCGTTGGCCCGCAGCGCCACCCGCATCAACCGCTGGTACGTGGCGCCCCGGCCGATCAGCGTGATGTCGTGGAAGAGGGTGCCCAGTGGTCGACGGTGCGCCAGGAGCGTGTCGACCCAGCCCTCCAGCAGCGCCCACCGGGCCCGCTGCGGCGGCAGTGTCCCGACCTCGTCCAGCAGCCTTTCCAGGTCACCGAGCAGCGGTTCCACCAGGGCGGCGACGAGCTGTTCCTTGCTGGGGAAGTGGTAGAGGATCGCCGCCTTCGTCAGCCGTAGCCGCTCGGCGATCTGGCGCAGCGAGGTGCGCTGGTAGCCCTGTGCGGCGAACAGGTCCAGGGCGGCCCGCAGGATCCTGCTGCGGGTGTCGTCGGGGGCCTCGCCGGTCATGCGTGCAGCGTATCCCGTCCTGACCGACGGTATTGAACTGACTGACCGATGGTCAGTACGATGCGGGGGTCCGCACCGGCCGCGGCAGGAGGACCCATGCCCGTCATCGCCATCGAGAACCTCGTGAAGACCTTCGGCGCGTTCCGCGCGCTGGACGGCCTCGCGCTCCGGGTCGAGCCGGGGGAGGTGCACGGGTTCCTCGGGCCGAACGGCTCCGGCAAGTCCACCACCATCCGGATCCTGCTCGGACTGCTGCGTCGCGACTCCGGTCGGGTGAGTCTGTTCGACGCCGACCCCTGGCGGGACGCGGTCGCGCTGCACCGCCGCCTGGCGTACGTGCCCGGCGACGTGAACCTGTGGCCCAACCTCTCCGGGGGCGAGGCCATCGACCTGCTCGGCGCGCTGCGCGGCGGGCTCGACCCGCGCCGCCGGGACGAGCTGCTGGACCGCTTCGACCTCGATCCGACGAAGAAGTGTCGCGCCTACTCCAAGGGCAACCGCCAGAAGGTCGCCATCGTCGCCGCCTTCGCCTCCGACGTCGAGCTGTACGTGCTCGACGAGCCGACGTCGGGCCTGGACCCGCTGATGGAGGCCGTCTTCCAGGAGGAGGTCCGCCGGTCGACCCGCGACGGCGCCACGGTGCTGCTGTCCAGCCACGTGCTCGCCGAGGTGGAGGCGCTGTGCGACCGGGTCAGCATCATCCGGGAGGGCCGCACCGTCGAGTCGGGCAGCCTGACCGAGCTGCGTCACCTCGCCCGCACGACGGTGACCGTGGCCACGGCCAGGCCACTGACGGGCCTGGACGCCCTGCCCGGGGTGCACGAGGTCCGCGAGGTCGACGGACGCATCCGGCTGGAGGTCGAACCCGCCCACCTCGACGCGCTGCTCGGCCACCTCGTCGGCTTCGGCGTGCGGGCCCTCACCAGCGCCCCACCCACCCTCGAGGAGCTGTTCCTGCGCCACTACGGCCCGAACGGCACCGACGACACCACGGCCGACGGGGGCGCCGCGCGGTCCGGAGGAACCACCGCACGCGACGGTGGCCCGGCGGCCCGGAAGCAGGGGCGATGAACACGTTCGCCGGCACCGGCCGGCTCGCCCGACTCGCGCTGCGTCGCGACCGCGTCCGGCTGGCGGTGTGGGTGCTCGGCACGCCGCTGCTCGGCTACGCCCTGGCCGAGAGCGTCGCGGGCGTCTACCCCGACGAGCGGACCCGCGTCGGGTACGCCGAGACGGCGGCCAGCAGTCTCGTCGCCCGCGCGTTCAACGGGCCGGTCGCCGGCACGGATCCCGGTGCGGTGGTGGTGGCCGAGACCTACGTCACCCTGGCCCTGCTCGCCGCCCTGCTGAGCACGTTCGCCGTGGTGCGGCACACCCGGCAGAACGAGGAGACCGGTCGTGCCGAACTGCTCGGCGCGGCGGTCGTCGGCCGGTACGCCCTGCTGACGGCCGCGTTGACGGTCGTGGTCGGCGCGAACGTGCTCACCGCCGCACTGCTCGCGGTCGCCCTGGCCGGCACCGGCCTGCCGCTGGCCGGCGCGGTGGCCGCGGCGGCGGCGGTCGGCGGTGTCGGCGTCGCCTTCACCGGCCTCGCCGCGGTGACCGCCCAGCTGTCGGTCACCGCGCGGGGGGCCAACGCCCTCGCCGCCGCCACGGTCGGGCTCGCCTTCGTGCTGCGGGCGGCCGGCGACGTGCTCGGCGAGCGCAGTGCCGACGGTCTGCGGGTAACCAGCGCCTGGCCGTCCTGGTTGTCACCGCTGGGCTGGGGCAACCAGGTCCGCCCGTTCGGCGGCGAACGCTGGTGGGTGCTCGCCCTGCCGGTGGCGCTGCTGGCGGCCGGTGTCGCCGTGGCCTACCTGCTCGCCCGGCGGCGCGATCTCGGGGCGGGGCTGCTGGCCGCCCGCCAGGGTCCGGCCCGCGCCGAACCCGGGCTGCTCGGCCCGGCCGGGCTGACGTGGCGGCTGCACCGGGGTGCGCTGGCCGGATGGGCGGTCGCGGTGGCGCTGCTCGGGTTCTCCATGGGGCTGGCCGGCGACGAGGTGGACGACATGATCGCCGAGAATCCCGCGGCGGCTGAGGCGATCGCCCAGCTCGGCGGGGGCGCGGACCTCGTCGACGCCTACCTGGCGGCCATCCTGGGGCTGTTCGCGCTGGCCATCGGGGCGTACGTCGTGCAGGCGCTGCTGCGCACGCGCGGCGACGAGGCCGACGGGATCCTGGAGGTGGCGCTGGCCACGGCGGTGAGCCGCACCCGTTGGCTCACCACCCAGGTGTCGGGTGCGGTGCTGGGCGCGTTCGCGCTGGTGCTGCTGGCCGGCCTGACCACCGGGCTCGGGTACGGGCTGCTCGCCGGTGACCCGCTCGGCCGGGCCGTCGCGCTCGGCGCGGCGGCGCTGGTGCGGCTGCCCGCGCTGCTGGTGGTCGCCGGTGTGGTGACGGCGTTGTTCGGGCTGGCGCCACGCTGGTCGGCGGTGGCGAGTTGGGCGGCGCTGATCGGGTTTCTGCTGCTGGGGCAGCTCGGCGCGGTGCTCGAACTGCCCCAGGTGGCGCTGAACCTGTCGCCCTACACCCACGTGCCGTCCGTGCCCTCGGTCGACCCGGCGGCGCTGCCGATGGTGGTGCTCACCACGGTGGCTGTCCTGCTGCTCGCCGTGGGGGTGGTGGGCTTCCGTCGTCGCGACGTGTCGGCCTGAACCGGACCGCCTCCGCGCTCACCCGTGCCGGCCGGCCCACCCGGCCGGGCCGAACGGATCAGGAGCGGCGGCGTCGGGGGCTGGCGACATGCAACGCGTTGCAGACGTCGACCACCCCCGGCACGTCCCACGCCAGCTCGCCGGCCGCCCGGCGGGACTCCGGCCCGCCGACCTGTCCGCTGAGGATGACGACCTGGTTCTGCACCAGGACCGTGATCTGTTGACGCCGGGTCGACCAGTCGGCCGCCAGCCGTTGCGCGACCAGGGCGGCGAGCCGGACGTCCTCGTCGTGGTGCTCGGGCTGGTCCCACACCGCGCGGAACGAGTTGTCGTCGGGGTAGGGCCAGGGCCAGGGCAGCACCACGGTGGGGGTCTCCTTCTGGTCGGGGTCGACCTCGCCGACGCCCAACGTCCGCGGCCATCCGCCGGCGCCGGTCGCCTGGCCCCCCACCCTGGGCAACGACCGTGGAGTCGACCGCACGGTTGCGTGACAGTTGAGTGACAGATGCCGGCGCGCGGACTCAGCGTGGGCCGGTGTCGCCCCCGCCCGCACCGGTCGGTAGGCGGGCGGTCACGGTGGCGGTGACGCCGCCGGGGCGGCTGGTGAGGCTCAGCGCGCCGGTCAGCCGGTGCGCCAGCCAGAGCCCGCGCCCGCCGGGAACGTTGGTGGCGGGCAGGTCGACGGTGAGGTCGTCGTCGCCGGGGCCGTCGTCGCTGACCTCGCACACCAGCAGGTCACCCCGCCGGACGAGCAGGAGGCGGCCCGCGCCGCCGCCGTGCCGTACGGCGTTGGTGACCAGTTCGTGCACGGCCAGGACGAAGTCGTCACCCGGGTCGTCGGTCAGCCCGGCGGCCGCGACGTGGCTGGCGAGCTGATGCCGCAGTTCGGTCACCGTCGCGGCGGTGAACGCGCGGGACAGCAGCGGCGCCGACGTGACCATGGGGACGCCGTGCCCCGTCGGCCCCTCGTCGCTCATGCTCGCAGGCTACGCGGTGACGAATTATTCGCGACCTTTGCGTTACGGCAACGATCGCCTTCGGCCGGCGGCGTGGCTGGTCGAGGCCGGTGGTGGCACGCAATAACCTCCGGTTCGTCATGCAACCGTCATATGACCGCGTGTTTCCCGCCGATTTCCGACGGCAGGCTTGCGCTGATCTGACGTCGACCGGGAGAAGGCGAAAATGACGGTCGTAGCGTACGAGCAGCTGGTGACTCTGGTCTGTGACACCTGCGCAGACACCGCGGACGTGGCCTGCGCGCTGCCCGACGCCCAGGTCGTGTGGCCGTTGGTGTCGGAGCAGGGGTGGAGCGGGTCGCCGTTCGCGGCGGGGCCGCACCGGTGCCCGCACTGCAGCGCCCTCGGCCCGTCCACCGGGGGTGCGGCGGTCTGCGAGGGGCACGGGCCCAGCGGGATCCTGGGTATCGACCACGTGGACGGCGTCACGGTCGTGGTCGCCGCCGGCGACGTCGACCTCGACACCGGGGACACCCTGCGGTCGGCGCTGGCGCACGCGAAGGAGATGGGCGGCCACGTGCTGGTCGACCTCACCCGGGTGCACCTGATCGACTCCACCGGCCTGGGCCTGCTGGTGCGCGCTCACCGGGACGCCGTCGAGCGGGGGTCCGTACTCTGTCTCGCCGCTCCGGCGGAGTTTGTCCGTACGGTCCTCTACACCATGCGGCTGGACCAGGTCTTCCCGATCTTCGACAGCCACGCCGAGGCGCTGGCGCACCTGTCGTCCCTCGCGCCGACCCGGCCCCGCTGAGCGCGGCCGTGGACGCCGCCGGGTGCCGCGCGAGGCGCCGGCGGTTCGCCGACGGTCACCAATCCGCCCGGCCCGGGCGGCCCGGAACACTACCGTCGAAGAGGGGCGGCAGACGGTGGGGTGGCCATGCGAGGCGGACGGGGCGGGGCGCGGCGGCCGGAGCCGGTGCCGCCGCGCCCGCCGGCGGCGCAGGAGCGCCCCTGGCGGCGGTTCGCCGTCACCTGCGCGGTGGCGGTGGTCGCGGCGTTCGGCGCGACGGCGGTCACCCTGGTCGTCGACGACGAGCGGATCCGCCGGGAGCGGGTCACCGGCGGCAACGCCCGCCAGGTCGGCGAGGTCGTGTCCGCGCCGGACGCGCGGGTCCGCACCCGGACCATGCAGGGTGGCGCGGCGGCGACGGTGGTGGTGTCGCCTGCCCGTGACCGGGCGGTGGTGCTGCTGCGCGACCTGCGGGCGCCGGGGGAGGGGCGGGCGTACCAGTTGTGGCTGATCGGCGTCGTGGGGCCGGCCCGTCCGGTGCGGCTGCTGCCGGTGGGCGCGACGGCGGCGACCACCGTGGTGGGCCCGGTGGGCGACGCCGCGACGCTGGGGCTGTCCACCGAGCCGGCCGGTGGCTCCTCGACTCCGACCCGGCTCGTGGTCCTGATGTCGTTGGCCTGAAGCGCGGCACCCGTTCCGTGTCGGTCGGTAATCCGATCCGGTGACCGGCGACGGGCGAGTCGCCGGACCAGCCCGGTGATCATCGCCACCGGGAACCATATTGCCAATGACTGGCAACTACATCAGGATGGCAGCAGCGGCGGAACGACCGTCGTCGGGTGCCGTGGTGGTGGCTCCCGCACGCCGTTGCCCGAGGAGCATCCGATGCCCCGAACCGGCCCCGTCCGGCTGGCCGCCGCGACCCTGGCCCTCGCCGCGCTGGCCGCCTGCTCGACCCCCGCCGGTCCACCGGGGGCGGCGACGGCCGACACCATCGTCGTGGCCACCGCCGGGGAGCCGGACACGCTCAACCCGGTGCTCAACTACGGTGTCGACGGCGCCTCGCTGATCTTCGACGGGCTCGTCGCCCGGGACCAGCGCAACCAGCTCGTCCCGGCCCTGGCGCGCGAGTTGCCCACCGTCGCCCCCGACGGCCGGACGGTCACCGCCCGGCTCCGCGAGGGCGTGCTGTTCCACGACGGCACCCCGCTCACCGCCCGCGACGTCGTCTTCACCTACCAGGCCGTCCTGGACCCGAAGGTCGACTCGACGCTGCGCTCCGACCTCGACATGCTCGCCTCCGTCACCGCCCCGGACGACGCCACCGTCGTGTTCACGCTGAGCCACCCGTACGCGCCGTTCCTCCAGCGGCTCACCCTCGGCGTCGTGCCGGCGGCGGAGTTCGCCGGGCAGGACGTCAACCGGGCCCGGTTCAACCGCGCCCCGGTGGGCACCGGTCCGTACCGGGTCACCTCCTGGACCCCCGGCGACCGGCTGGTGCTCGCGGCCAACGACCGGTACTGGGGCGGCCGACCCGCCAACGACGGGGTGGTGGTGGCCTTCGTTGCCGACGACAACGTCCGTGCCCAGCGGGCCCGGGCCGGCGAGTTCGACGCCGTGGAGCTCGCCCCCAAGCTCGCCGCCGGATTCGAGGGCCAGCCCGGCTACCGGCTGGAGACGGTGCCCACGGCCGACTACCGGGGCGTCATGCTGCCCATGGGGAACCCGGTGACCGGTGACCTCGCCGTCCGCCGGGCACTCAGTGCCGCCGTGGACCGGGCCGCGATGGTCACCGGCGTGCTCGGCGGGGCGGGCGAGCCGGCGTTCGGACCGGTGCCACCCACCTCGGAGTACGCCGACCCCTCGGTCGCCGGATCACCCTCCGCCGACCCGGCGGCCGCCACCGCCGCCCTCGACGCGGCCGGGTGGCGACCCGGCCCGGACGGCATCCGGGTCAAGGACGGCAGGCAGGCCGCCTTCGCGCTGATGTACCCGGCCGCCGACAGCCTGCGCAAGGAGCTTGCCCTCGCCGTCACCGCCGACGCCCGGAAGGTCGGCATCCGGATCACCCCCGAGGGGCTGACCTGGGACGCGATCACCCCACGCATGGGCGACGACGCCCTGCTCATGGGCTTCGGCACCCCGTACGACCCGGACTTCGTGTCCTACAAGCTGTTCCACTCGCGGTTCGCCGCCCAGGGCTTCTTCAACCCCGGCTCGTACTCCTCGCCCGTCACCGACAAGGCGCTCGACCAGGGGCGGGCCCAGACCGACCCGGGTGCCCGCAGGGCGGCCTACGTGACCTTCCAACAGCAGCTCGCGACCGACGTGCCGTGGGTGTTCCTCACCTACCTCCAGCACACCTACGTCGTGTCGGAGGCCGTCTCCGGCGTCGCCCCGCGGGTCGAGCCGCACGAGCACGACGTGGCCAACAGCCTCTGGTGGAACGTGCACACCTGGACCAAGCGGTCGTGACGCCGCCGACCCGCCCGCGACGGCTCGCCGGAGCCCGAGCCGTCGTCGGGCGCCGACTGCTGGTCGCCGTCCCGGTGCTCGCCGCCACCAGCGCGGGCATGTTCCTGCTCGGTGCGGCCTCGCCGGTCGACCCGGCCCAGCAGTACGCGGGCGCGGCGGCGTTCACCACCAGCGAGGAGAACCTCGCCCAGATCCGCGCGAACTGGGGTGTCGACGACCCGCTGTACGTGCAGTACCTCCGCTGGGTCGGCAACCTGCTCCGGGGCGACCTGGGCTGGTCGACCAGCCGGCACGAACCGGTCGTCGACGTGCTCGCCGCCCGGGCGGGCTGGACCCTGCTGCTGGTCGGTGCGGCACTCGCCCTCGTGCTGGTCGCCAGCCTGCTGCTGGGCACCCTGGCCGCGTACCGCCGCGGCGGCTGGTTCGACCGGGCGCTGCGCGCCGTGGCGTACGCGGTCCAGTCGGTCCCGGTGTTCTGGGTCGGCCTGGCCGCGATCGCCGTGTTCGCGCTCGGCCTCGGCTGGCTGCCCGCCGGCGGGCTCACCGACGTGACCGCCACCGGCACCGGCGTCGCCGACGTGGCCCGTCACCTGGTGCTGCCCGTCGGCGTCCTCGCCCTGTCCCAGGCGCCCTGGTTCGTGCTGTTCGTCCGCGACGCCGTCGCCGAGAGCCTGCGCGACGACCACGTGCTGGCGGCGCGGGCCCGTGGCCTGCCCGGCCGCACCGTCCTGTTCGGACACGCCCTGCGCACCGCGCTGCTGCCGTTCCTCACCCTGGTGGGCACCCACCTGCCCGAGATCGTCGGCGGGGCGGTGCTGGTCGAGACCGTGTTCTCCCTGCCCGGGCTCGGCGCGGTCACCGTGCAGGCCGCACTCGGCAGCGACTTCCCCCTGCTCGCCGCCACCACCCTGGCCACCGCCGTCGTGGTGCTGGCCGCGAACCTCGCCGCCGACCTCGGCTACGCCGCCGCCGATCCCCGGGTACGCCTCGAATGACCGCCCTCGCTCCCGCCCGTAGTCTCCGCCTGCCCCGGCTGCGCCCCGGCCGCGTCGGTGGCCTCGTCGCCGCCGCCGTGCTGGCCGTGGTGGTGACCGCCTGCCTGCTCGCGCCGGTGCTCTGGCCGCTGGACCAGAGCGCGGTCGACCTGGCCCGCACCCGGCAGGCCCCCTCGTTCGCGCATCCGGCCGGCACCGACGACCTCGGTCGCGACGTCGCCCTGCGCAGCCTCTACGGCCTACGGGTCTCGTTGCTCGTCGGGGTCGTCGCCGCGCTGGTGGCCGCCGTGATCGGCGGCCTGGTCGGGGCGGTGGCCGGCACCGTGGGCGGCATCGTCGACCGGATCCTCATGCGGGTCGTCGACACCGTCGCCGCCCTGCCGCACCTGCTGCTCGGCATCTTCGTGGTGGCCATGCTGCGCCCTGGCCTGGGCGCGGTCGTGCTGTCCATCGGGCTGACCCACTGGCTGGCCACCGCCCGGATCGTCCGCTCCGAGCTGCTCAGCCTGCGGACCCGGCCGTTCATCGACGCGGCCGTGTCCGGCGGGGCGAGCCGAGCCCGGGTGCTCACCCGACACCTGCTGCCGCACGTGCTGCCCCGCCTCGCGCTGGCGGTGACGCTGATGGTCCCGCACGCGGTCTGGCACGAGACGGCCCTGTCGTTCCTCGGTCTCGGCCTGCCGCCGCACCTCGCCTCTCTGGGCAACATGATCAACGACGGGCAGCGGTCCCTGCTGACCGGCGCCTGGTGGGCCAGCCTCACCCCCGGGCTGGCGCTCATCGTGGTCACCCTCGCCCTCGCGGTGCTCACCGGCCGGTGGCGGGACCGGCTCGACCCCCGGGTCCGATCGGAGTTGCAGCTGTGAGCACCGCCGACACCCTGCCGACCGTCGCCGGTGCCGTGCCCGTCGCCCCGGGCCCGTTGCTGGCGGTCGAGGGGCTGACCGTCCGCTTCCGGCTGCCCGACGCCGTCGTGCACGCCGTTTCCGACCTGTGTCTGGAGATCCGCCCCGGTGAGCTGCTGGCCGTGGTCGGTGAGTCCGGCTGCGGCAAGTCGGTGCTCGCCCACGCGCTCCTCGGCCTCCTTCCCGGTAATGCCACCGTCACCGGAAGCGCACTGCTGCGCCCCACGATGCCGGCTGCCGGACGCGCGCCGGCCCCTGCCTCCGTCGGCCCGCCCACCCGAACGGGCCCGACCACCGCCGGCCCCGTCGATCTGTTCACCTGCGGTGAGCGGCGGCTGGCCCGGCAGGTTCGGGGACGGGCCGTCGGGCTGGTCCCGCAGAGCCCCGCCACCGCGCTGACCCCGGTGCGTACCGGCCGGCGGCTGCTCGTGGAGACGCTGCGCGCCCACGGTCACCCCCGCGACCGTGCCCCGGCCGCAGCCGACCGGCTCGCCACCGAGGTCGGGCTGGACCCGGCCGACCTCGACCACCATCCGCACGAACTGTCCGGTGGGATGGCGCAACGGCTGGCGCTGGCGCTGGCACTGGCCCCGGACCCACCGTTGCTGCTCGCCGACGAGCCCACCACGGGGCTCGACCGGCCACTGGTCGACCACACCCTCGACCTGCTGCGTCGTCGCTGCGACGACGGGGCGGCCGTCCTGCTGATCACCCATGACCTGGCCGCCGCCCGCCGCGTCGCCGACACGGTGGCGGTCATGTACGCCAGCCGGATCGTCGAGCACCGCCCCGCGGGGGAGCTGTTCGACGGGCCCGCCCACCCGTACTCGGCGGCGCTGCTCGACGCGCTGCCCGAGCGGGCCTTCCGCCCCGTACCCGGGCATCCGCCGATGCTGACCGACCTGCCCACCGGCTGCGTGTTCGCGGCGCGCTGCCCGGCGGTCACCGACGCCTGCCGGCTCCGGCCGGAGCCGGTCCCGGTCGGCGGGCAGGGCGGTGTGGCCGCCTGCCACCACCCGATCGGAGTGCCGGCATGAGCGAGGCCGGGCTGCGCGCCCACGCCGTGAGCGTCCGCTACGGCCGGCACCTCGTCCTCGACCGGGTGGACCTGCACGTGGCACCCGGCGAGACGGTCGGCCTGCGCGGCCCGTCCGGCAGCGGAAAGTCCACCCTGGCCCGGGTGCTCGCCCTGCTGCACACCCCCGACGTCGGCCGGGTGAGCGTGGACGGTGTGCCGGTCACCGGCAGTCGGCACCGGGTGCCCGTCGCGGTGCGGACCCGGGTGGCGATCCTGTTCCAGAGCCCCCGTGCGGCCACCGATCCCCGGCTCAGTCTTGCCGACATCGTCGCCGAGCCGCTGCGGGCCACCGGTGTGCCGGAGTCGAGTGCCCGGACCCGGGCGCGGGAGTTGGCCGACCTGGTCGGACTCACCCCGGACCTGCTGACCCGCCGCCCGCACGCCGTCAGCGACGGACAGCTGCAACGGGCCTGCCTGGCCCGGGCGCTGGCACACGAGCCCCGGTACCTGCTGTGCGACGAGGCGACCGCCATGCTGGACGCCTCCACCCAGGCACACGTCGCGCAGGTCGTCGGCGAGCACCAGCGACGTACCGGGGCCGGGGTGCTGGTGGTCAGCCACGACGACGCGCTGCTGGCCCGCCTGGCCAGCCGGGTCGTAGACCTGGCCGCCACCGTCCCGGCGTGACCGGTCGCCCGGCTCCGCGGTCGGGACGGCGCGGGCCACACGTCGGGCCGTACGTGGGGCTGTACGTCGGGCCGGAGACGGGCCGGGGGCCCCGCCGATCGGCGGGGCCCCCGGTCACGGTGGTGGTCAGCTGGTCGGGAAGTTGTCCGGGGTGCGGATGCGCTCGCGCATGAACGCGCCGGACTGGGTCAGCACGCCGGTGCCGGCGTACGTGCCGCCGTAGCAGGTGCCGGGCCGGAACGCGGCGCTACCCTCGGCCTTGTCGGAGTACGTCCAGTTCGCGTAGCCGATCTTCAGGCGGTCCAGCAGGTCGAGCCAGGTGGTGCTGCTGGCCAGGTCGGCCGCCCCGTCCCCGGTGTAGTCCACGGTGCCGAACTCGGTGACGAACAGCGGCAGCCGGGCGGCGGCCCGCTCGACCTCGGCGCGGTAGTTGTCCTTGTGCGACGCGGCGTAGAAGTGGAACGCGTACATGATGTTGCTCGCGTTCACCGGGTTGTTGATGATCTCGGTGGAGTTGGCGCCCTCCGAGACGCCCAGCGAGGACCAGGCGCGGGTGCCCACGATGACCACCGCGTCGGGGTCGTTGGCGCGGATCACCGGGATGACCTGCTCGGCGTAGTTCTTGATGGTCGACCAGCTGACCCCGTTGGGCTCGTTGGCGATCTCGTAGATCACGTTGTTCTTGTCGGCGTGCCGCGCGGAGACGGCCCGGAAGAAGGTCTTGGCCCGCTCCAGGTTGAACATCGGGTCGCCGGGCGTCAGGGTGTGGAAGTCGATCATCGCGTACATGCCGCGCTCGGTGGCCTCTTCGACCAGGTTGTTGACCCGGTTGGTGAACCCGGCCGGGTCGGTCTCGTAGCCGTCCTCCTGCACGTACATGGCGACCCGGAACAGGTCGGCGCGCCAGTCCGTGGCCAGGGCGTCGAGCGAGGCGTCGTTGTAGCAGTGGCCGAACCACTGGATGCCGTGCGTGCTCATGCCGCGCAGCTGGATCGGCTTGCCGTACTGGTTGCACAGGTTGACGCCGCAGACCCGCAGCTGTCCGTTGATCGCCACCGGCGTGGTACCGGTCGGCGGCGGGGTGGTCGGCGGGGGCGTGGTGGGCGGCGGGGTGGTGGGCGGTGGGGTGGTCGGCGGGGGCGTGGTGGGCGTCGTTGAACCCGTGCAGGTCGTGCCGTTGAGGGTGAACGAGGTCGGGGACGGGTTGCTGCCGCTCCACGAGCCGTTGAAGCCGATGCTGGTGCTCGCGCCGGTGGCCAGCGAACCGTTCCAGCCCAGGCTGCGGGCCGTGACGTCGCTGCCGCTCTGGCTCCACGTCGCCGACCAGCCCTGGGTGACGCGCTGGGCGGCGTCGGGGAAGGTGAAACCGAGGGTCCAACCGTTGACCGGGTCACCGAGGTTCTTGATGGTGACGGTGCCGGTGAACCCGCCTTGCCAGCTGTTTGCCGAGTAGGTGACGGCGCAGCCGGTTGCTGCCGAGGCGTTGGCGGCGGGCAGGGCCACCGACGCGCCCAGGGTCAGCGCGCCGACGGCGCCGGCCACGACCAACTGGCGCCGGGACGGGCGCGGAGGATGCTTCATGGGGGACCGTCGCAATCTGGTGGGTGGTGGGTGGAGGTGCGGCCACGGGCCCCGGCGGGGGGTCCGGGAGCGCTCCCACAGCACCTTACGACCGTTCGTAACCGACATGCAATATTTCGATCCGTCGAAGTCGCTCCGGCCCTGCCCGCCCCCGCCCGGCCCGGCTGACCCGGCTCCCGGCCTCGATCCCGTCCCTGCGACGCGCCGCCCCGACGGGTGGGCCCCCGGGGCGGCGCGGTGCAGGTGCGCCGGGGCGGTGGGCACCCGCGCCGGAGCGGATCAGCGCGCCGTCAGGCCCGCGACCACTTCTGGTTGGCGCCGCCCGTGCAGTCCCACAGGTGGAGCCTGCCGCCGTTGTTCGGGTTCCACTCGCGGACGTCGACGCACCGGTTGGCGCTGAGGTTCACCAGGTCACCGGCGCCGGTGAGGGTGAACCGCTGGGCCGGGTTGCCGTTGCAGGTGACGAGGTTGACCTCGGTGCCGTTGGCGGTGCCGGCCCAGGCCGGGTCCATGCACTTGCCCATCGCCCGGACCGTGCCGTCGGCGGCGAACGTCCAGGACTGCGCGGCGGTGTCGTTGCAGTCCCAGATCTGCAGCCCGGCCCCGTCGACCGGGTTGGCGTTGGGGATGTCGATGCAGCGGCCGCTGTGCGCTCCCCGCAGGCGGGTGCCACCACCGTCCGACACGTGGGCGGAGACCCGGACGTAGTCGACCAGCATCTGCTGGGGGAACTGCGTCGTGGCGTCCGGGTAGCCGGGCCAGTTGCCCCCGACGGCGACGTTGAGGATCATGAAGAACGGGTGGTCGAAGACCCAACGGTTGCCGCCCAGGCGACTGGGGTCGACGCGGTGGTACTCGACGCCGTCGAGGTACCAGACGATGGAGTTGGGTTCCCAGTCCACCCGGTAGGTGTGGAAGTCGTCGGCGAGCGGGCGGGCGAGGGTGCGGCTGCCGGTGATGCCCGCGCCGCCGGAGTAGCCCGGCCCGTGGATGGTGCCGTAGACGGTGTTCGGCTCCTTTCCGACGTTCTCCATGATGTCGATCTCGCCGGCGGCGGGCCAGCCGACGCTGCCCATGTCGTTGCCGAGCATCCAGAACGCCGGCCAGATGCCCTGCCCTCGCGGGATCTTGATGCGGGCCTCGAACCGGCCGTACGCCTGGGTGAAGGTCGCGGCCGTGAGGAGCCGGGCCGAGGTGTACTCGCACCGGCCGTAGTGGCACTGGTAGTTCGCCGGGTTCTCCCGCCGGGCGGTGATGACCAGGTTGCCCTGGCCGTCGTGCACGGCGTTGGCGGTGCTGGATGTGTAGTACTGCCGCTCGTTGTTGCCCCAGCCGCCGCCACCGATGTCGAACCGCCACCGGCCCTGATCGACGGGCGTGCCCGCGGGCGCGTTGAACTCGTCCTGCCAGGTGATCCCGCCGATCGCCGCGGCGGCAGGCTCCGGCACGCCCTGGGGGAGCAGCGTGGCGCCGAGCGCCACCACCACGGCGGCGGCGAGGGTACGGATTCTGGCCATGGCAGCCTCCTGGGCGTCTGGGCGTCTGGGCGTCTGATGCAGTGGATGCGTCGGATGCGGTGGACGGGGAGAGCGCGGGCTGAGGCGACTGCGCTCCGCCCGGTCCAGAGAGCGCTCTCGCTTGCAAGTCTGTCGATGGGTCGGATTTCTGTCAACAATCCTTACTGTCGAGAGCGACGTCCACTACCCTGCGGTGCAGAAGCCCTCGGGCGGCGCCGTGTCCGACCTCGTGCCGGTTCCCGGTGCCCTCACGGCCGGCGAGGCGCCGTGGCCATCCGGTCCAGGGCCTGCGTGAGAAGCTCCGGTGACGTGGCGAAGTTCAGCCGGGCGTGCCCCGCGCCGCCCGTGCCGAACGCGGGCCCGGGCACCAGCGCCACCCGGGCCCGGTCGAGGAACACCGCGGCGGGATCGTCCCCGAGGCCCAGCGCCCGACAGTCCAGCCAGGCGAGGTACGTGCCCTGCGGCATCCGGTACGTCACCCCCGGCAGTCGCTCGGCCAGCAGGTCGGCCAGCAGCCGCCGGTTCTCGTCGAGCCCCGACAGGAGGTCGTCGAGCCACCCGACACCGTCGGTCAGGGCGGCGGCGTGCGCGATGATCCCCAGGTGGCTCGGCCCGTGGGAGACCTCCTCGGGCAACCGGGCCAGGTCGGCCGCCGCAGCGGGACCGGCCACCGCCAGGGCGGCCTTCAACCCGGCCAGGTTCCACGCCTTCGACGCCGACAGCACCGCCAGGCCGTCCTCCCCGCCCGGCACCGTCAGGTACGGCACGAACCGCGCGCCGGGACACACCAGCGGCGCGTGGATCTCGTCGACGACCACCCGTACGCCGTAGTGGGCCGCCAGCGCCGCCACCTCCGTCAACTCGGCGCGGGTGTGCACGACCCCGGTCGGATTGTGCGGGCTGCACAGCAGGTACGCCGCCCGGCGACCGCCAGCCGTCGCCGAGGCGAACGCGCGGCGCAGGGTGGCCGGGTCGAGTCGCCCGTCCGCGCCCAACGGCGCCTCCACGATCCGCCGGTCCAGGCTGGACACGAACATGAAGAACGGCGGGTAGACCGGCGGGTTGACCACGACGGCGTCCCCGGTGCCGGTCACGAGCCGGAGCATCTCGACGATCCCCAGCATGACGTCCGGCACGATCGCCGTGTGCGCCACGTCCAGCCGCCAGCCCCACCGCTGGTCGGCGAACCCGGCCAGCGCCTCGGCGTAGACCGGCCCGGACAGGTAGCCGGTGTCGCCGAGCGCGACGGCGTCGGTCAACGCCCGAGCCACCGGCCCGGCGAGCGGCACGTCCATCTCGGCGACGAACAGGGGCAGCACGTCCGGCGGGTACCGCCGCCACTTCTCGCTGGTGCGACGGCGCAACTGCGGTAGCGACAGCTCGGTCAGCGGGTTACCCACACCCGCACGCTACGCGCCGGTCGGTGGCAGGCCGGGGTGGGCCCCGGTGGGGCGCGGTGTCCGGGCGGACGGGCATGCTGACCGGTGCCGCGGCTTGCGGTGCGGGCCGCACCGGCCCGCTCGCGGGTTGCTGGCGTCACCGTCGAGCAGAGGAGGAGACCATGGGCAGTGCTGCGGACGGGGTGCGGGGACGCGGGCGTGACCAGGAGATGGTCGACACCGTCCGCGCCTTCGCCGACCGGATGACGACGCGTCGGTCGATCCGGCACTTCTCGGCGGAGCCGGTGCCGAGGGAGGTCGTCGAAGAGGCGGTCCGTGCCGCTTCCACCGCTCCGAGCGGCGCCAACCTGCAACCGTGGCGCTTCGTCGTGATCAGTGACCCGGAGCGCAAGCGCCGGCTGCGCGAGGCGGCCGAGGCGGAGGAGCGCGAGTTCTACAGCCGCCGGGCATCGGACGAGTGGCTGCGGGCGCTCGCGCCGCTGGGCACCGACTGGCAGAAGCCGTTCCTCGAGGTGGCCCCGGTGGTGATCGTCGTGTTCGAGGTGCACCAGGGGCCGAACACGCCGAAGCCGTACTACGTCAAGGAGTCCGTCGGGATCGCCGTCGGGCTGCTGATCACCGCCCTGCACCACGCCGGTCTGGCGACGCTCACCCACACCCCCAGCCCGATGCGCTTTCTCAACTCGGTCTGTGGCCGACCGGCGGAGGAACGCCCGTACGTGGTGATCCCGGTCGGCTTCCCGGCTCCCGACGCCACCGTGCCCGACCTGACCCGCAAGCCACTGGAGGAGGTGCTCGTGTGGCAGTGAGGGCGCTGCCGTCAGGTGCGCGTGGCCGGACCGGGGGAGGTGGGCGGGACGGGTCGTCGACGGTAGCGACGTCAGCGGACCGGGTCGTGGGTGCCGCGCGGGACACCCGGGCGGCAGCGGCGTAGCCGCTGCGCGGCCATCCGCCCACCGGTGGCGAGCCCGTGCCGCTCCACCGCCGCCAGCCCGTACACGCCGCAGGTCGGGGTGAACCGGCACTGCCCGGGCCAGTGCGGGGACAGCCACCGACGGTAACCGCGGATGGCGGCCAGGCCCGCCCGGTCAAGCGCCAGGGCCCGGGTCGCGGCGGCGGCGACCGACCCCACGGTCAGCAGGGTCGAGAACAACCCGAAGTTGCAGCCGTCGCAGCCGTCGCAGCCGTCGCAGCAGCCGTCGGGGTGGTAGGCGGACCGTCCCCGCCGCTTGCGTGTACGGTCGCGCTGCCGACGGTTGTCCCGCGCCCGGCTCCGGTTGTGCCCGATCATGGGCCCATCCTCGGGTACGGCGTCAACGGCGGTACGGGTGGCTGGCCGGGACGGCGGTGCCTGCCGGGCGCATGAGTACCCGTACTCAGAGTCACCACCCTCCGGGGGAGATCCAGTCCTCGGGACCACGCATCGTAGTCTCAACCCCGGATTTGCACTGCTTACTACCCTGACTTCTGATCGCGTGCCTACGCACCCCTCGACAGCGACAAGGGCCTGAGATGAGTGAGAGTCACCCTCCGTACGGAGGGCAGCAGCCGGATCCGAATGTTGCCCCGTGGGGCACCCCGCCCGGCTCCCCGGTGGGGCAGCCGGCCTACGGTCAGCCGCAGCAGGGCTTCCCGGGCCAGCCCGGTTATCCGCCGCAGTTCGGCGCGCCCCTCCCCCCGCCCCCGCCCCCGAAGTCGAACAAGGGGCTGATGATCGGCCTGGGCATCGGCGCCGCCGTCATGGCCGTGCTCGTCGTCTGCGGAGGCACCATCGGCTACTTCGCTCTCAGCGGCGACGACGACGACCCGGCCCCGATCGCGTCGTCCTCCAGCGGCGTGCCGGCCCCCACCGGCGATGCCCAGAACTCCTCCGCGCCCCAGCCGGTCGATCCCCAGCCGAACAACAACAACGCGGTCACCGCCCGGAACTCCAGCGACATGTCTGCCGTCTGCGAGGGCAGCCCGATCCTGAACGCCGCGCCGTACACCAGCGCGAAGGGCGCCAAGATCTACACCTTCTCGAACTCCCCGGACCGGCCGTCGTCGTGGGTGACCAAGTCGGTCGGCTACAACAAGCCGTACTACGCCCGCAGCACGGACTGGGACGAGGTCTCCGTCGTCGGCTGCCTGCAGTACGTCGAGGGCAGCGAGGGTGCGGGCAAGAAGTGCGACTACAAGGGCAGCGACGACAAGAAGGTCACCATCGACTACGTCTCGTCGCGCTACACCCTGACCTTCCACAACGCCAGGACCGGTGAGAAGATCGCCGACGGCGGCACCATCAACGCCCCGGCAGTGCGGTGCCCGAGCTTCGTGTCCTACAACAAGCTCACCTTGAAGTCGTACGCCAGGCCCGACGACGGCGCGCTGGAGTTGGCCTTGGAGAAGTTCACCGGCTGACCGTGCCGCCCGCGCGGACACCGGGGGGAGCGGCGCCCAGCGCTGCTCCCCCCGGTCGTGTCGTAGGTGGCCTGACGTCCGTCCGCGGGTCGGCACGGGTGGCGCTCAGGCGGGCGCGACGTAGTAGAACCGCCGGTAGCCGAGCAGCATTCCCTCGTCGGTGAGCGTGAACATGTCGACGAAGTCGACCTCCGTGCCGCTCTGCCCGCGCCGGCCCGCGTGGGTGTACCGGCCGGTCACCGCCACCGCGTCGCCGTCGGCCACGACCTTGTAGATCCGGTGCCGGGTGGGTGGCCCGGCGATCTGGGCGTGGGTACGCAGCACCTCCGCGCGGCCACGGCCCTGTGCCAGGTCCGGGCGGCGTACCTGGGCGTCCTCGTCGAGCAGGGAACCGTACCCGTCGATGTCGCCGGTGTCGAGATAGTGGTACGACAGTCGAACGTGGTCGACGCCCGCCGCCGTCGCTGCCGTGCTGCGTGTCCGCAGGCTCCCGTCGCCGATCATCGGGATCTCCTCTGCCTGTTCCCCGTTGGTCCACCCGCTGGTGGTTCGTGGAGACACTGTCGGCGAGGCAGCCATCTCCGGCCTATCACGGCGCTTTCCCGCGCGGCGCGCGCCCTTCGGCGGACACGACCGCATGCCACGGCGGACGCTGCCGGACCGGTCCACACGATCATCGATGGTCCGGATCGCGCAACCATACCAACGGGTAGAACTCATGGTCAGCGGCGCTGATTTACAGAAGTCGCTGCGATGGGGTGAGCTGTGTCGGCGAACGCTGCTCCTGCAACAGCTGGCTCTGGAGATCCATGCCCGACTCGACCGTCGCCAGTCCAGTACTCCCCACCGGAGTCGTCTTCCGGATCCTGGGCCCCCTACAGGTCGACGGGCCGGACGGGCCGGTACGCGTGCCTCCCGGGCGCCAGGAGATCATCCTGGCCTGCCTGCTCACCGAGGCCGGCCGGGTCGTGGGCACGGATCGGCTGCTCGACCTCATCTGGCCGGACGAACCCCCGGACACCGCCCGCACCCAGATCCAGATCTGCATCTCCCGGCTGCGCAAGAGCTTCACCGAGGCCGGCGTCGCCGCCACGGTGGTGTCCCGCGCGCCCGGGTACCTGCTGCAAACCGGTGAGGACGCGGTCGACCTGCACCTGTTCCACCGTCAGGTGGCCGCGTCCCGGGTGCTGGTGAAGGAGGGCCGCGCCGCCGAGGCCGCCGAGACCCTGCGCGGTGCCGTCGCCCTGTGGCGGGGCCCGTGCCTGGACGGCATCCCCAGCGACGTGCTGCGGATCCGGGGGCAACGCCTCGACGAGGACCGGTTGACCGCGGTCGAGACGTACCTGGAACTGGAGCTGAGCCTGGGACGCAGCCACGACCTGGTCGGGGAGGTCCGCCGGCTGGTCGACGAGTATCCACTGCGGGAGCGGCTGCGCGGCCAGCTCATGCTCGCCCTGCACCGTTCGGGGCGGCAGGCCGAGGCGCTGGAGGTGTACCGCGCCGGCCGCCGGCTGCTCGCCGACGAGCTGGGCCTGACGCCGGGGGAGGAACTGCGGCAACTGGAGAACGCCATCCTCGCCGGGGACCCGGCCCTGCTGAGCGTCGCACCGGCCGCCCACCCCGCCCACCCCGCCGAACGTGCCGCCCCACCGTCGGCGGCGCCCCTGCCGGCGTACGGGGACGAGAAGCCCCACCAGCTGCCGGCCGACACCGCCGACTTCGTCGCCGACGAGCAGGTGCTGCGTACGGCGCGGGCCGCGCTGCTGGGCGGCGACGACCAGCGGGCGCTCGGCCTGGTGGTCATCGTCGGCAAGCCCGGGATCGGCAAGAGCGCGATGGCCACCCACATCGCCCACCGCCTCGGCGAGCGGTTCCCCGACGGGCAGCTCTACGGGGACCTGCGGGGAGCCGGGCCCGAACCGGTCAGCGCCAGGGACATGCTCGGCCGGTTCCTGCGGGCCCTGGGCATCCCCGGTCCGGTGATCCCCGACGACACCGACGAACGCGCCGAGATGTACCGGACGCTGCTGGCCGCCCGGCGGATGCTGGTGGTCCTCGACGACGCGGCCAGCGAACGGCAGATCGCCCCGCTGCTGCCCGGCAGCAGCAGCTGCGCCGTGGTGGTGACCAGCCGGTCCCGGTTGGCCGCCCTGCCCGGAGCGCAGCGCGTCGAGCTGGACGTGTTCGACGAGGCCCAGTCGCTGGACCTGCTGGCCCGGGTGGCCGGCGTCGAACGGGTGGCCCGGGAGCCGGAGGCCGCCGCCGCCCTGGTCCGGACGGTCGGCGGGTTGCCGCTGGCGCTGCGGATCGTGGCCGCCCGGCTGGCCGCCCGTCCGCACTGGACGCTGGCGTCCATGGTGCACCGGCTGGCCAACGAACGGCACCGGCTCGACGAGTTGGCGCACGGCGAGATGACCATCCGGGCCAGCCTGTCGCTGACCCACGACGGCCTCAACCGCGCCGACCGTCGCCTGCTGCGCCTGTTCAGCCTCGCCGAGGGGCCGGCGGTGCCCGGCTGGGTCGCGGGCGCGCTGCTCGACGACCACCGGCCCTTCCCGTCCGACCTGGTGGAGCCGCTGGTCGACGTGCAGATGCTCGACGCGGTCGCGGTGGAGCGCACCGGCGAGTTCCGGTACCGCTTCCACGAGGTGATCCGGCTGTTCGCCCGGGAACAGCTGACCCTGCACGACAGTCCCGCCGTGCAGCTCGCCGCGACCGAACGGATGCTCGGCGGCTGGCTGGCGGTCGCCGAGCAGGCCCACGCGCGGATCTACGGGGGTGACTACACGGTGCTGCGCGGCTCGGGCCGCCGCTGGCAGCCGCCCGCCGGGTACGTCGACGCTCTGCTGACCGATCCGGTCGAGTGGTTGGACATGGAGCACGCCAACCTGTGCCTGGCCGTCGAGCAGGCCGCCCAGGCGGGGCTCGACGAGCTGTGCTGGGACCTGACCACCACCCTGGTGACGCTGTTCGAGGCGCGCGGCTACTTCGACCTGTGGGAACGCACCCACCAGCGGGCACTGGAGGCCACCCGCGCAGCCGGCAACCGGCGCGGTGTCGCCGCCGTGCTCGCGTCCCTGGGCACCATGCATCTGAGCCGGCAGCACCCGGAGGAGGCGCGCCGGGCGCTGGCCGAGTCGCTGGAGATCTTCGACGAGCTGGGGGAGGTGCACGGGCTCGCCCTGTGCCGCCGCGACCTGGCCCTGCTCGACCGGCAGGCCGGCGAGGACGACCGGGCGCTGCTGCGCTACGAGCAGGCCGCCCGCGACTTCGACCGGGTCGGCGACGTGGTGGGCCGGGCGACGGTGCTCACCCAGAGCGCGCACATCTGGATGCGGCGGGGGCACAGCGCCGTCGCCCGGGCCCAGCTGGAGGAGGCGCTGGACGTCTTCCGCTCCGTCGGCTACGCCCACGGCGAGGCCCATGCCCTGCGGCGGGCCGGCCAGGTGCAGTTACAGATGGGCGAACACGCCGAGGCGGAACGGACCCTGACCGGGGTGCTGGAGATGGTGCGGCACGGCCGGGACATCATCGGCGAGGGGCATCTGCTGCGTAACCTCGGCGAGGTGCACGCCGCCATGGGGCGCTACGCGCAGGCCCGGGACGCCTTCGAGCGCGCCCTGACCGTACGCGAGCAGATCATGGACCACGGCGGAGCGGCGCTGGTGCGGCTGGACCTGGCCCGGCTGCTGGCCCGGGCCGGCGACCCGGTGCCGGCCCGGCAGTTGCTCGACCAGGCCACGCAGACCTTCCGGGCGCGGGGGATGCGGCACGAGACGCGGGAGGCGGAGGGCCTGGCCGAGGAACTCGCCGTCCTGGGCTCCGCCGCCTCCTGAGCCTGCCGTCAGTCCCAGGGGTTGTTGCCGTCGGTCGACGTGGTCGGCGTGGGGGTGGCCACGGTGCCGGTCGGCGCGGGAGCGGAACCGTCGGAGGCCTGCGCGGCCGTCGCGCCGAGGGCGATGAGGCCGGCGGTGGCGGCGGCGAGAGCGAAGACCTTCACGGCGGAGATGCGGCCCATGTCGACTCCTTGTCAGCGTTTCCCTGGGGTGTTGACGGAACGCTAACCACGGGCGGAATCCCGGCCTTATCTCAGCGTTTATCCCGGCGCTATCACCATTGTGGAGAGCACCTATTCCGGTGATAGCGATTCACGTCGCGGCACCCCTGAAGATGGGCCTGAACTGCTGATACGCCGACGATAGGGCGCGCGATGCCTCGCCGATAGCGGCGCCCGGACCATTGGCGGGGACGAGCGGTGATCCCGGTGACGGGATTGGTGCGCCACACCAACGGGACAGCGTGGCACCGGCTCGTCCACTGCCGCCGGAGAAGTGGAGACCGCAACATGAGCATCGACGTGGGCACTGGCGAGGACGTTCCGCAGTTCGGGCTGCTGGTCCGTCAGCACCGTTTGCGCATCGGGCTGACCCAGCGGGAACTGGCGGACTTCTCCACGGTCAGCGTCCGGGCCATCCGCGACCTGGAACAGGGTCGGGCACGGCGGCCCCGGCAGGACACCGTACGGCTGATCGCCGACGGACTGCGGCTGGGCCTGCGGGCCCGCGCGGACCTGGAGACCGCCGCCAACCAGGGCCGCACCAGTTGGGCGGTCAAGGCCGCCTACGAGGCCGATCCTCCCGCCCCACCGTTCGCCCTGGACGTGCTGGTAGGCCGGGAGACCGAAACCTCGACCCTGACCGGCGAGCTGGCCTCCGGTGCCGAACGGTTGGTCACCGTGACCGGGGTGGACGGGGTCGGGCGCACCCGCCTCGCCCTGGAGGTGGCGACCCGGTTGCACACCGCCGAACGCACCCCGGTGCTCTGGTGCGCGGCCGACGCCGCCCCCGCCGGCGGAGACCGCCTCGCCGCCCTGGTGCGGGCCTGCGTCCACCAGCTGCTCAATGCCGGCGACGCCACCGACGACATCGCCGCGTTCGTCGACACCGTCGCAGACCGGCCACCCCTGCTGGTCGTCGACGGCGTGACCGGTCCCGTCGTCCGCGCCGACCGGGTCGCCGCGCTGCTGCGCGACTGCCCCGGTCTGCGCATCCTCGTCACCGCGGCCCAACCCCTGCACCTGCCCGGGGAACGGACGTTCCTGCTCACCCCGCTGGCCGTGCCCGAGGACGACGACCCGCTCACCATCGGGCAGAGCCCCGCCGTGCGGGTGTTCGTGGAACGGGCCCGCCGGGTCCGCCCCGACTTCACCCCCGCCCCCGCCGACAGCGGGCTCGTCGCCGACATCTGCCGCCGCGTCGACGGGCTGCCGCTGGCGTTGCAGGCCGCCGCGTCCTGGCTGGTCGTCTACGACGTGCCGACCCTGCACCAGTGCCTGCACGCGGACCCGGCGAACCTGCTGCACCACCTCGCGGGAGCCGACGGCGACATCCGGCTGCGGGACGCCCTCGACCACCGGCTGGCCGCCCTGCCCACCGCCGACCGGGACCTGCTCGCCGACCTGTGCCGCCGCGGCGACCGCTTCGGCCTGGCGGACGTCACCGCGCTGACCGGGAGCAGCCTGCCCGACAGCGGCCGGGCCGTCCGTGACCTGGTGCTGCGCGGCCTGGTGCAGCCCAGCTACGAGGCCGGGCAGTCCCGGTTCCGGATCCTGCACCTGGTCCGGGCCACCCAGCTCGAATCCGCGGCCCGCCCCGCAGCCGGCGTCCCGGCCCACGTCGGGGCCTGACCAGCGGCGCAACTGCTGCGCGGGTGCCGGAACAACTGCCGCCCGGCACCGCGCGGCGCCGGTTCAATGACTGCACCACCGAGCAGAAGCGGCCGGCGCGGCGCCGGGCCGCCCGACCACGACACGAGGGAGGACGAACTGTGTCGGCGAACGTCGAATACAGGAAGCACACCCGCACGGCCGTCATCGCCGGCCTCGGCGCCTACGTCCCCGAGCGGGCGGTGAAGAACGACGAGATCGCCGAGCAGCTCGGCGTCACCACCGACTGGATCCGCGACCGGACGGGCATCGAGCAACGGTTCTTCCTCGAACCCGAGGGCGCCACCTCCGACCTGGCCGTGGAGGCGGGTCGGCGGGCGCTGCAGTCCTGCGGCAACCCGGACATCGATTTCCTGGTCCTGGCCACGTGCTCCCCCGACCACCCGTTCCCCGCCACCGCCCCGGCCGTCGCCGCCCGCCTCGGCCTCCGGGGCATCGCGGCCTTCGACCTCAACGCCGCCTGCTCCGGCTTCGTCTACGCGCTCTCGGTCAGCGCCGGACTGCTGGCCACCGGCGCGTACCGCACCGGGCTGGTGATCGGCGCCGACGCCATCTCGACGATCCTCGACAGGTCGGACCAGATCACCGCCCCGATCTTCGGCGACGGCGCTGGCGCGGTGGTCGTACGGGCCGGCGGCCACGACGAGCAGGGCAGCATCACCGCCCAGATGATGGGCAGTGACGGCGACCTGCTGGACATCATGAAGACTCCCGCCGGCGGGTCCCGGCAACGCTCGTTCGGCGTGCCCACCGACATCGACCACAGCTACTTCACCATGGCCGGCCGGTCCGTCTACAAACACGCCATCGCCCGGATGACCGGCGCCGCCACGACCGTGCTGAACGAGATGGGCTGGAGCGTCGATGACGTCGACTGGCTCGTCGCCCACCAGGCCAACCGCCGCATCCTCACCGCCACCGCCGAGGCCATCGGCATCCCCGCCGAGAAGGCCGTCATCAACGTCGACAGGGTGGCCAACACCTCCGCCGCGTCCATTCCGCTGGCCTTCGTCGACGCGGTCACCGCCGGCACCTTCACCCCCGGCGACAAGGTGCTGCTGGCTGCCTTCGGTGGTGGCGCCACCTGGGCTGCCGCCGCACTCACCTGGCCCGAGCTGAGCCTCACCGGCCCGGCCGCCTGACCTCCGCGACGTCCCGGTGGCACACGCCGGGAGACCCGAACCGACCGTACCGAGGCACGTCGAGTGCCACCGCCACGATGGGAGACAACCGTGCTCAACACCCTGGAGAGAGTCAACGAGATCGTCCTGGAGCAGGTGCCGGACCTGGAGATGGAGCTGATCGGCCCCACCCACCTGCTCAACGAGGACCTGGGCATCGACTCCCTGACCTTCGTCGACATCCTCGTCAAGGTCGAGAAGATCTTCGACATCGAGTTCACCGACGACGAGCTGACCACCGTGCAGAGCGTCCAGGACATCCTGGACCTCATCCAGCGGAAGCAGTGACCCTCCGCCCGGTCCGTTTCGTCGCCCGTAGTCCCGCCGCCGGCCCACCGCGCGCCTCTTCACACACCTGAAGACGTCGCGGTGGGCCGTCGCCGCCTGTCCGACCGCACCGCAACCGCGCCCAGATGGGGGTTTCACCATGTCCGACCCGACGACCGGCACCCGGCCGCTGAACGCCGCGCAGCTCGGCGTCTGGTACGCCCAGCGGATCGATCCCACCAACCCCGTGCACAACATGGGCGGCTACCTGGAGATCCGGGGACCGTTGGACCCGGACGCCCTGTTGGCGACCGTGCGGACGCTGGTCGCCGAGGACGAGACCCTGCGGCTGCGCTTCACCGAGGTCGACGGGGTGCCCGCCCAGTACCTCGGACCGGCACCGGACTTCACCCCCCGGCTGCGGGACCTCAGCGCCGAACCGGATCCCCACGCGGCGGCGCTGCGGCTGATGCGCGAGGACATGGACGCCGCCCCCGACCTCGAACGTGACCGGCTGTTCCACCACGAGATCATCCGACTTGGTCCGGACCATCACCTCTGGTACAACCGGGCCCACCACCTGATCCACGACGGCTACACCTCCACCGTGCTGCGCCGACGCGGCGCGGAACTGTACACCGCCCTGGTCGGTGGCCACCCCGCCGGTGCACCGCTGGGTTCCTTCACCGCCCTGCTCGACGAGCAGGCCCGTTACACCGGCTCCCGGGCGCAGCAGCGCGACGCCGCGTACTGGCGGCAGATGATGGCCGACGCCCCCCAGCCGCCGGGGCCGCCGTCGCCGGCGCGGCCCACCAACCGGGTCACCCGCCAGGTCTGCCGCGTCGACGTCGAGGGCGTCGCGCGGCTGCGCGGCTTCGCCGAACGAGCGGGCGTGACGTGGCAGCAGGCGCTGCTCACCGCGGCCGCCGTGCACCGGCACCTGTGGACCGGGGAGGACGACGTGCTGCTCAGCCTCCCGGTGCCCGGCCGGCTCGGTCCGGCCGCCATCGGCGTGCCCGGCATGATGGCGAACGTCCTGCCGCTGCGCTGCCGCGTCGACCCGGCCGAGACCGCCGAGGCGTTGGCCGCCAAGGTCGCCCGACAGGCGTTGCGGGCGCAGTGGCACCAGCGGTACGACTCCGCCGACCTGCTGCGCGACCTCGGCTGGTCCACCGACGGGCGGCGTGAGTTCGGTCCGGTCGTCAACTTCGTGGCCGGGGACGAGCAGAACACCTTCGCCGGGCTGCCCGCCGTGCACCACCTGTTCTCCACCGGTGGCACCGTCGAGGACCTGGCCCTCACCGTCACCCACCATCCCGAGGGCGGCCTGCGCATCGACGTCAGTGTCGACAGTGCCCACCGCGACGCCGTGGACCTGGACGCCTACCAGCGCACCTTCCGCCGGGTGCTGGCCGCCATGACCGCCCGCCCCGACACGCCGGTCGGCGACATCGACCTGCTCGACGCCGTGGAGCGTGACGCGGTGTTGCGTGGGTGGAATGAGACGGGTGTGTCGGTGGTGGATGGTTCGTTGGGTGGTTTGTTTGCGGGGCGGGTGGGTGTGGATGCGGGTGCGTTGGCGGTGGTGTGTGGGGGGTGGGTTTGTCGTATGGGGAGTTGGATGTTCGGTCGTCTCGTTTGGCGTGGCATTTGTTGTCGGTGGGGGTTGGTCGGGGTGATGTGGTGGGGGTGTTGTTGGAGCGGGGGGTGGAGTTTGCGGTTGCGGTGTTGGGGGTGGTGAAGGCGGGGGCTGGTTATGTGTTGTTGGATCCGGAGTTTCCTGATGAGCGGTTGGGGTGGTTGTTGGGGGAGTCGGGTGCGGTGGTGTTGGTGACTCGGGATGGTTTGGTGTCTCGGGTGGGGGGTGTTGGTGGTTGTTCGGTGGTTCGGGTTGATTCGGATGCGGGGGTTATTGGTTCGTGTGGTTCGGTGGCGCCTTTGGTGGGGGTGGGTGGTTCGGATGTGGCGTGTGTGATGTTCACGTCGGGGTCGACGGGGGTGCCGAAGGGTGTGGTGGCGTCGCATCGGGCTTTGGTGGGGAGTCTGGTGGGGCAGGGTTATGCGGTGTTTGGGCCGGGTGAGGTGTTCTTGCAGTGTTCTCCGGTGTCGTGGGATGCGTTTTCGTTGGAGTTCTGGGGGGCGTTGCTGTTTGGTGGGGTGTGTGTTCTGCAGGAGGGGCAGCGGCCTGAGCCGTCGGTGATTGCGTCGTTGGTGGCGGAGCATCGGGTGTCGATGTTGCAGTTGTCGTCGGGGTTGTTCAATTTGTTGGTGGAGGAGTATCCGGAGGCGTTTGACGGGGTGCGGGTGGCGTTTACGGGGGGTGAGGCGGCTTCGGGTGCGCATGTGGCGCGGATTGTGGCGCGGTGTCCGGGGTTGCGGGTGGCTAATGGTTATGGGCCGGCGGAGTCGATGGGCTTTTCGACGACGTTTGAGGTGCCGGTTGGTTTTGTTGGTTCGTCGGTGCCGGTGGGTCGGGCGGTGGCGAACAAGCGGGCGTTTGTGTTGGATGGTTGTTTGCGGCCGGTGCCGGTGGGGGTTGTTGGTGAGGTGTATTTGGCGGGTGTGGGTGTGGCGGTTGGTTATTTGAATCGGTCGGGTTTGACGGCGCAGCGGTTTGTGGCTGATCCGTTTGGTGGGCCGGGTGAGCGGTTGTATCGGACGGGTGATCTGGCGAGGTGGACTGCGGCTGGGGTGTTGGAGTTCGTGGGGCGGGCTGATGGGCAGGTGAAGATTCGGGGGTTCCGGGTCGAGCCTGGTGAGGTCGAGGCGGTGTTGTCGGGTCATGAGCGGGTGGGTCAGGCCGCGGTGGTCGCTGTCCCGGACCCGACCGGCACCCTCCGCCTCGTCGCCTACCTCGTTCCGGACACGCGACCGGGCACCGCCGACTCCGCTTCCGCGCCCCCCGCCTCGACCTCCGCCGACTCCGCTTCCGCGTCCCCCGCCAGCCTGGCCGAGGACGTGCGGCAGTGGGTGCGGGGTCGGTTGCCGGAGCACATGGTGCCGTCGGTGGTGGTGGTGCTGGACCGGATGCCGTTGACCGCGAACGGCAAGCTCGACCGCAGGGCCCTGCCCGCACCGGACCTGAGCGCCGGTCGGGCAGCCGGTCGTGGCCCCCGTGACCCGCGGGAGGAGATCCTGTGCGGCCTGTACGCCGAGGTCCTCGGCGTGCCGTCGGTCAGTATCGACGACGACTTCTTCGACCTGGGCGGCCACTCCCTGCTCGCCGCGAGACTCGCCGCCCGCGCCCGCACCGTCCTCGGCGTCGACCTGACCATCCGCGACATCTTCACCGCACCCACCATCGCCACCCTCACCGACCACCTCGCCACCACCGGCCGCGCCCGCTCGCGGCCCGCCGTCACCGCCGGGCCGCGCCCCGACCGGGTCCCGCTGTCGTACGCGCAGCGCCGGCTCTGGCTCATCGACTCCCTGGAGGGAAGCGGCGCCACCTACAACGTGCCACTCGCCGTGCGGCTCACCGGTGACCTCGACGTCGACGCCCTGCGGGCCGCCCTGACCGATCTGGCCGACCGCCACGAGGTGCTGCGCACCGTCGTCGAGACCGTCGACGGCGAGCCGTACCAGCGCGTCGTCGACACCGCGTCGGTTCCCGTGGTGCTACGCCGGGCCGCCCCCGACGACGTGGACGCGCTGCTGGCCGAGGAGGCCCGGCACGCCTTCGACCTCACCGCCGCCCCGCCGATCCGGGTCACCCTGGTCGACTGCGGCGAGCAGGAGTGGGTGCTGCTCGTGCTGCTGCACCACATCGCCACGGACGGGCAGTCGCTGCGTCCCCTCCTCGCCGACCTGACCACCGCGTACGCGGCCCGGCGCGTGGGCCGCGCCCCCGACTGGCCGCCGCTGCCCGTCCAGTACGCCGACTACGCCCTCTGGCACCGGGTCATGCTCGGCGACCGTGACGACCCCACCAGCGTGCACGCCACCGACCTCGCCCACTGGCGGACCGCCCTGGACGGATTGCCCGAGGAGATCGCGCTGCCCCTGGACCGGCCCCGCCCGGCGGTCGCCGACCACCGCGGCGGTGCCGTGCCCGTCCGGCTGGACCCCGACCTCACCGAGCGCATCCGTCAGCTCGCCCGCGACCAGCGGTGCACCCCGTTCATGGTGCTCCAGGCGGCACTCGCGCTCACCCTGACCCGGTTCGGTGCCGGCACCGACGTGCCCATCGGCACCCCGGTCGCCGGCCGCTGCGACGACACGCTGGACGCGCTGGTCGGCTTCTTCGTCAACACCGTGGTGCTGCGCACCGACACCTCCGGCGACCCGTCCTTCACCGACCTGCTGGCCCGGGTACGCGCCACCGATCTCGACGCCCTCGCCCACGCCGAACTGCCCTTCGACCTGCTCCTGGAGGCACTCAACCCGGTCCGCTCCCTTGCCCGCCACCCCCTGTTCCAGGTCTGCCTGGCCCTCGACGACGCGACCGACGGCGACCTGCGGCTGCCCGGCCTGCGCTGCGGCCGGGGCGGCGTGGTCGACACCGCCGCCGCGAAGTTCGACCTGGAGTTCCTGCTGCGCGACGAGGGCGACGCCGGCATCGGCGGCGCGCTGATCTACAGCGCGGCCCTGTTCGACCCGTCGACCGTCGAACGGCTCGTCGCCGCCCTGCGCCGCGTGCTGACCCAGGTGCTCGCCGACCCGACCCTGCCGGTGGACGCCGTCGACGTCCTCGATCCCGACGAGCGCCATGCCGTTCTGCGTGGGTGGAATGAGACGGGTGTGTCGGTGGTGGATGGTTCGTTGGGTGGTTTGTTTGCGGGGCGGGTGGGTGTGGATGCGGGTGCGTTGGCGGTGGTGTGTGGGGGGGTGGGTTTGTCGTATGGGGAGTTGGATGTTCGGTCGTCTCGTTTGGCGTGGCATTTGTTGTCGGTGGGGGTTGGTCGGGGTGATGTGGTGGGGGTGTTGTTGGAGCGGGGGGTGGAGTTTGCGGTTGCGGTGTTGGGGGTGGTGAAGGCGGGGGCTGGTTATGTGTTGTTGGATCCGGAGTTTCCTGATGAGCGGTTGGGGTGGTTGTTGGGGGAGTCGGGTGCGGTGGTGTTGGTGACTCGGGATGGTTTGGTGTCTCGGGTGGGGGGTGTTGGTGGTTGTTCGGTGGTTCGGGTTGATTCGGATGCGGGGGTTATTGGTTCGTGTGGTTCGGTGGCGCCTTTGGTGGGGGTGGGTGGTTCGGATGTGGCGTGTGTGATGTTCACGTCGGGGTCGACGGGGGTGCCGAAGGGTGTGGTGGCGTCGCATCGGGCTTTGGTGGGGAGTCTGGTGGGGCAGGGTTATGCGGTGTTTGGGCCGGGTGAGGTGTTCTTGCAGTGTTCTCCGGTGTCGTGGGATGCGTTTTCGTTGGAGTTCTGGGGGGCGTTGCTGTTTGGTGGGGTGTGTGTTCTGCAGGAGGGGCAGCGGCCTGAGCCGTCGGTGATTGCGTCGTTGGTGGCGGAGCATCGGGTGTCGATGTTGCAGTTGTCGTCGGGGTTGTTCAATTTGTTGGTGGAGGAGTATCCGGAGGCGTTTGACGGGGTGCGGGTGGCGTTTACGGGGGGTGAGGCGGCTTCGGGTGCGCATGTGGCGCGGATTGTGGCGCGGTGTCCGGGGTTGCGGGTGGCTAATGGTTATGGGCCGGCGGAGTCGATGGGCTTTTCGACGACGTTTGAGGTGCCGGTTGGTTTTGTTGGTTCGTCGGTGCCGGTGGGTCGGGCGGTGGCGAACAAGCGGGCGTTTGTGTTGGATGGTTGTTTGCGGCCGGTGCCGGTGGGGGTTGTTGGTGAGGTGTATTTGGCGGGTGTGGGTGTGGCGGTTGGTTATTTGAATCGGTCGGGTTTGACGGCGCAGCGGTTTGTGGCTGATCCGTTTGGTGGGCCGGGTGAGCGGTTGTATCGGACGGGTGATCTGGCGAGGTGGACTGCGGCTGGGGTGTTGGAGTTCGTGGGGCGGGCTGATGGGCAGGTGAAGATTCGGGGGTTCCGGGTCGAGCCTGGTGAGGTCGAGGCGGTGTTGTCGGGTCATGAGCGGGTGGGTCAGGCCGCGGTGGTCGCTGTCCCGGACCCGACCGGCACCCTCCGCCTCGTCGCCTACCTCGTTCCGGACACGCGACCGGGCACCGCCGACTCCGCTTCCGCGCCCCCCGCCTCGACCTCCGCCGACTCCGCTTCCGCGTCCCCCGCCAGCCTGGCCGAGGACGTGCGGCAGTGGGTGCGGGGTCGGTTGCCGGAGCACATGGTGCCGTCGGTGGTGGTGGTGCTGGACCGGATGCCGTTGACCGCGAACGGCAAGCTCGACCGCAGGGCCCTTCCCGCACCGGACCTGAGCGCCGGACGGGCAGCCGGTCGCGGCCCCCGTGACCCGCGGGAGGAGATCCTGTGCGGCCTGTACGCCGAGGTCCTCGGCGTGCCGTCGGTCAGTATCGACGACGACTTCTTCGACCTGGGCGGCCACTCCCTGCTCGCCGCGAGACTCGCCGCCCGCGCCCGCACCGTCCTCGGCGTCGACCTGACCATCCGCGACATCTTCACCGCACCCACCATCGCCACCCTCACCGAGCAACTGCCCGCCGCGCCGGCCCGTGCCCGGCCGGCGCTGCGCCGGCGGACCCAGGCCGGCACCGCCCTGCCCGGCGGGCCGGTGGGCGGCTAGCCGCACCCAACCTGCCCCGCGGACTGCCGCTGGTCGGCCCACCGCCCCGATAGGCTCAGCCCGAATGGGATCACACGTGCGAATGCCTCTATCAATCGCACACCACTCATTCCTGATTATTCATCCGATGTCATCTCACGCGCGTCGACGAATGGAGCGCATCGTGAACCCTGCCCGACACCCGACCGGCGGCACGCCGGCCAGCCACCCGTCGCCCGAGGACGTCGTCTGGGTGCTCCCCGGCGACGACGGCGAGGCCCACCGCACCTCACTGCTCGTGCTTCCGCACGCCGGAGGCAACGCCCACGCGTACGCGCCGTGGCGGGAGCGCCTGCCCGCCGGCGTACGGCTGCTCGTCGGTCAGTACCCCGGGCGCGGTGCCCGGTTCACCGAGCCGCTGCCCGAGCGGATGGCCGACCTCGTCGAGGACATCGTGGCCTGTCTGCCGCCCGACACCGACGACCTGGTCGTGCTCGGGCACAGCATGGGCTCCCTGGTGGCGTACGAGGTCACCCGCGCACTGACCGCGGCCGGTCGCCCCCCGCGCGCCCTGATCGCCTCCGCCTGCCGGGCCCCGTTCCTGCCCAACCCCAGCCCCGTGCACCCGGACACGCTCGACGACGACCAGCTCGTCGCCGCCATCAAGGAACGCGGTGGCACCGACGACGGCATCCTCGACGAGCCCGAGCTGCGGGAACTGGTGCTGCCGTCGATCCGGGCCGACTTCGCCATCGACGACGCCTACCGGTGCGCCGACACGACGCCGCTGGACTGCCCCGTCGCCGTGATCGGGGGCGACGTCGATCCCGTCGTGCCGGCCGACGCCCTCGGCCGCTGGGCCGACGTCACCCGCGCGGCCGTCACCACGCACGTGCTGCCCGGCGGCCACTTCTACTTCCAGGACCAGGTGGACGACTTCCTGTCCCTGGTCACCACGGTCGTCGACGGCGTCACCGTCCGGCCCGAGTACGCCTGACCACCCACCCATCCCCAGGAGGATCCCCGATGTCACCCACAGCGCAGGTGGTGCCCGCCGCCCACCTCGACGTGCGCCGCGAGCCGGGCAAGCCGGCCGTCATCGTCACCCCGCCGATCGACGGGATCGACGCCGCCGTGGCGTGGGTCACCGCCCACCGGCAGGCCGTCCGTGCCGAGCTGCTGCGCTCCGGTGCCGTCATGGTCCGCGGCCTGCCGGTGGCCGACACCACCGACTTCGCCCGGGTCCGCGACGTGCTGATGCCGCAGCGCACCGGGTACCGGGAGAAGGCCACCCCGCGTACCGACTTCGGCGAGGGCGTCTTCTCCTCCACCGACCTGCCCGCCGTGCAGCCCATCCGGCTGCACAACGAGAACAGCTACACCCTCGACTTCCCGGGCACCCTGCTGTTCGCCTGCCTCACCGCCCCCGAGACCGGCGGCGCCACCACCGTCGGCGACATGCGCGAGGCGCTGCGGCTGATGCCGGCGCACCTGCGCGACCGGTTCGCCGCCGCCGGCTGGCTGCTGGTGCGCAACTTCTCCGAGCTGGCCGGTCTGCCGTGGCACAAGAGCTTCGCCACCGACGACCCGGCCGGCGTCGAGGAGTACTGCCGGGAGAACGTCATCGGCCACGAGTGGCTGCCCGACGGCGAACTGCGTACCCGCCAGCGCCGCGCCGCGATCATCACCCACCCGGTCACCGGCGAACAGTCCTGGTTCAACCACTACGCCTTCTGGAACCGGTGGACCCTCGACCCGGACGTGCGCGAGGTCCTGCTGGAGACCTACGGCGAGGACGGCCTGCCCTTCGACACGTACGTCGGCGACGGCTCGGCGCTCACCGCGCAGGAGGTCTCCGCCATCAACGACGTCTACGACCGGGTCACCGTGCGCGAGACCTGGCAGCGAGGCGACCTGCTGATGGTCGACAACATCCTGTGCGCCCACGGCCGGGAGGCGTTCACCGGCGCCCGCAAGATCGTCGTGGCGATGGGTGACGAGGTGTCGTTGGCCGACTGCCAGCCCAGCCCCGCCCCGGCGACCACCCCGTTCGGGAAGTGAGCCGGCCATGACCAGTGCAGTGATCGACTTCGCCGCCACCGTACCGCCGGCCGCCAGCCGGGACCTGCTCGACCGCCTCGCCGACGCGCCGCCCGACCGGCCCGCCGTCGTGGCCGGTGACGTCACCGTCACCTTCGCCGAACTGCGCGACCGGGCGGCCCGCATCGCCCACCGGCTCACCGCGCGGGGCGTCGGACCGGAGACCGTCGTCGCGTTGTGCCTGCCCCGGGGCGTGGACCTGGTGGCCGCCCTGCTGGGCACGCTCACCGCCGGCGCGGCCTACCTGCCGGTGGACCCGCGCCTGCCCGCCGACCGGCGTCGCTACCTCGTCGAGGACTCCGGCGCCGACCTGCTGGTCGTCGACGACACGGACGCCGGGACCCCCGTCGGGGACGTGCCCCGGGTGCCGGTGGCCGACCTGGCCGCACCCGGCGGGACGCCGACCGGCTACCGGCCCGTGCCGGTGTTCCCGGACACGCTGGCCTACGTCATCTACACCTCCGGTTCCACCGGCCGCCCCAAGGGCGTCGAGGTCAGTCGGGGCGCGGTCAGCGCCCTGCTCGCCGAACTGGAGGCCACCGGCGTCGTGGTCGGGGAGGCGGGCCGGGTCGCCTGGAACGCCTCGCCGTCGTTCGACGCCTCCGTGCAGCAGTGGGTACGCCTGTGCCGGGGCGACACCGTCGTCATGCTCGACGAGCAGACCCGCACCGACCCGGCGCTGCTCGGCGCGCTGGTCGAGGACGCCGCGCTGACCGACCTGGACATCACCCCGTCGCACGCCGACCCGCTGCTGGAACACCTCACCGGCTCGGCGCGTGCCGCGCAGGGCCGCCCGCTGACCCTGCTCGTCGGCGGCGAGGCGATCAGCGCCGGCCTGTGGGATCGGCTGGCCCACCTGGTCGACGCGGGGGTGCTGCGCGCGGTCAACCTGTACGGGCCGACCGAGTGCACCGTGGACGCCACCGCCGGGTGGATCACCGGCGAGGTGCCGCCGCACATCGGCAGCGTGCTGCCGGGGCTGCGCCTGCGGCTGCTCGACGACACCCTCGCCCCCGTCCCCGCCGGGCAGATCGGCGAGTTGTACCTGGCCGGCTCCCGGGTGGCGCGCGGCTACCGGCGGCGGCCCGGTCTGACCGCCGAGCGGTTCGTCGCCGACCCGGCCGGCGACGGTGGACGCATGTACCGCACCGGCGACCGGTGCCGCCAGCTGCCCGACGGGCGGCTGGAGTTCCACGGCCGCGTCGACGGCCAGGTCAAGGTGCGCGGCCACCGTATCGAGCTGGGCGAGATCGAGGCGGTGCTCGCCGGGCACCCGGCTGTCGCCGAGGTGGCCGTGGTGGTCCGCGCCGACGACGGGCAGGAGCCGGCGCTGGTCGCCTACCACCGGTCCACCGGGCCGGTCGACCCGGCCACGCTGCGCGAGCGGGCCGCGGAGAGCCTGCCCGGGTACATGGTGCCGGACTCGTTCGTCGCCCTGGACCGTTTCCCCCTGACCAACAGCGGCAAGCTCGACCGGGCCGCACTGCCCGCACCGACGCCGCAGTCGGTGCCCGACACCCCCGTCGGGCAGCGGCCGGCCGGTCGGGTCGAGGAGCTGATCGCCGCCGTCTGGTCGCACGTGCTGGGCGCGCCGTCGATCAGCGCCGACGACAACTTCTTCAAACTGGGCGGCCACTCGCTGCTGGCGATCAAGCTGGTCTCCCGGGTCCGCGCCGAGCTGGGGCTGAGCCTGCCGGTGCGCACCGTCTACGAGAACCCGAAGCTGCGCGACCTGGCCGGGGCCATCGAGGCCCGGCTGGAGGCGGCGTCGGCCTGACCCCCCGGCGTGCGGGCCGTCCCTGCGGGCGGCCCGCACGCCGTACGAACCCCCACGGCGCGACGGACGGTCCGGTCGTGGTCGAGCAGGAGGAGTGCCCGTGATCCCCTTGTCGTACGCGCAGCGCCGGCTGTGGTTCCTGCACAGTCTGGAGGGCCCGTCGGCGACGTACCACGTGCCGGTGGTGCTGGCCCTGTCGGGCGTGCCCGAGCGGGCGGCGCTCGGCGCGGCCGTGGCCGACGTGGTGGCCCGGCACGAGGTGCTGCGCACGGTGTTCCCGTCCGTGGACGGCGAACCGGTGCAGCGGGTCCTCGACGGCCGCGACGTCGTCCTGTCCGTGGTGGAGTGCCCGGCCGCCGAGGTGGCCGCCCGGGTCGCCGAGTTCACCGCCGGCACCTTCGACATCACCGCCGAGCCACCCCTGCGGGTGCGGCTGTTCGTCACCGGCGCGGAGTCGACGCTGGTGCTGCTGCTGCACCACGTCGCCACCGACGGCGCGTCCACCGGCCCGCTGCTGCGGGACCTGTCGACCGCGTACGCGGCCCGCGTCGCCGGGCACGCCCCGGACTGGGAACCGCTGCCGGTGCAGTACGCCGACTACACCCTGTGGCAGCGGGAGCTGCTGGGGGAGGAGTCCGACCCGGACAGCGTGCTGGCCACCCAGCTCGCCTGGTGGAAGCAGACCCTGGCCGGCGCGCCCGCCGTGCTGGACCTGCCCACCGACCGGCCCCGCCCCGCCGAACCCACCCGGCGCGGCGGCGTCGTCACCGGCTGGCTCGACGCCGGCAGCCACCGCCTCCTCGCCGACCTCGCCCGCACCCGACGGGCCAGCATGTTCATGGCCATGCAGGCCGGTCTGGCCGCCACCCTGACCCAGCTCGGCGTCGGGGAGGACGTGCCGATCGGCGCGCCGGTCGCCGGCCGGCCCGACGAGGCGCTGCACGACCTGGTGGGCTTCTTCGTCAACACCGTGGTGCTGCGCACCGACACCTCCGGCGACCCGGGCTTCGCCGACCTGCTGACCCGGGTGCGTGCGGCGGACCTCGCCGCGTACGCGCACGAGGAGGTGCCGTTCGACCTGGTGGTGGAACGTCTCAACCCGGCCCGCTCCCTGGCGTACCACCCGTTCTTCCAGGTCATGCTCACCGTCGACACCACCCCGCCGGCCGGGCTGCGCGTCGGCGACCTGCCCGCCGCCGTCCGCCCGGCCACCCTGGACGCCGCGAAGTTCGACCTGACGGTCTTCTGCACCGAGGTGCGCGACGACGCCGGCGCGCCCGCCGGTGTCGAGGTGCAGGTCCAGTACGCCACCGACCTGTTCGACGCCGACACGGCGCAGCTGCTGCTGGCGGCGTACCTGCGGCTGCTGCGCGCCGTCGCCGCCGACCCGGCCGCCGCCCTGGGCACCCTCGACGTGCTCACCGACGCCGACCGCGCCGGCCTCGACGCCCGCCGCGCCGCCCTGCGCACCGCCACCGACACCCCGGCCACCGGCGGACCCGGCGGCACCGCCACCCCCGACGGGCCGTTGACGGCGCGGGAGGAGATCCTCTGCGACATGTTCGCCGCCGCCCTCGGCGTCGACCGGGTCGGGCCGCACGACAACTTCTTCCGCCACGGCGGACACTCCCTGCTCGCCACCAAGCTCGTCAACCGGATCCGGGGCGTGCTCGGCGTCGAGGTCGGACTGCGCGACTTCTTCCGCACCCCCACCGTCGCCGGCCTCGACCGGCGCATCGGGGAGCTGACCGGCGTAGGCACCCGCCCGCCGCTGACCCCGACGACCCGCCCCGACCAGGTGCCCCTGTCGTACGCGCAGCGCCGGTTGTGGTTCCTCACCGAGATGGGTGGGGCGAACCGGATGTACAACGTCCCGGTGGTGTTGCGCCTGGACCGTCCGCTCGACCCGACCGTCCTGACCGCCGCAGTCGGCGACGTCGTCGCCCGGCACGAGGTGCTGCGCACCGTGTACGCCGCCGTCGACGGCGAGCCGTTCCAGGTGGTCCTCGACCGGGTGGAGCCGGAGGTGACCGTCCTGGACGTCACCGCCGCCGAGGTGCCCGGCGTGGTCGAGGCCACCACCGGCCACGTGTTCGACCTCGGCGCGCAGATTCCGCTGAAGGTGTGGCTCGTCCGGGTCGACGACGACAGCCAACTGCTGGTGGTGCTGGTGCACCACATCGCCTCCGACGGCTGGTCCACCGGCCCGCTGCTGCGCGACCTCGCCGAGGCGTACGCGGCCCGTGCCGCCGGGCGGACCCCCGAGCGGGCGCCCCTGCCCGTCCAGTACGCCGACTACACCCTGTGGCAGCGGGACCTGTTCGGCGTCGCCGACGATCCGGACAGCCTGCTCGGGCGGCAGCTGGCCTGGTGGCGGCGCACGCTCGACGGCGTACCGCAGGTGTTGGAGCTGCCCACCGACCGGCCCCGCCCGGCCGTGTCCAGCCACCGCGGCGACGTGGTGCCCTTCGCCCTCGACGCGCGCACCCACGCCGCGGTGCTGCGGCTGGCCCGCGACACCGGGGCGACGGTGTTCATGGTGCTCCAGGCCGGCCTCGCGACCCTGCTGTCGCGGCTCGGCGCGGGCACCGACATCCCCGTCGGCACCGCCGTCGCCGGTCGCGGCGACGAGGCCCTGGACGACCTGGTGGGCTTCTTCGTCAACACGCTGGTGCTGCGCACCGACGTCTCCGGTGACCCCACGTTCGCCGACCTGGTGGCCCGGGTCCGCGACGCCGACCTGGCCGCCTACGACCACCAGGACGTACCCTTCGAACGTCTCGTCGAGGAGATCAACCCGACCCGCTCCACCGCCCACCACCCCCTCGTCCAGGTCACGCTGGTGCTCCAGGACAGCACCGGGCCCCGGCCGGGCGGCGAGGTACTCGCCGGGTCGCCGCTGCCGTTCGACACCGGCACCGCGAAGTTCGACCTCACCCTCGCCGTGCGCGAGGACCGCGACGGGGCCACGCCGAACGGCATCACCGGCGTGCTGGAGTACGCCACCGACCTGTTCGACCGGTCCACCGCCGACCGGCTCGCCGAGCGGCTGGCCCGGCTGCTGCGCGAGGCCGTCGCCGCCCCGGACACCACCGTCGGTGCGCTGGAGGTGCTCACCGCCGACGAGCGTCGCCGACTCACCGCCACCCACCCGAACTCTCCGGCCGGCCCCGGCATCGGTGACCTGGTCGCCGCCCGCGCCGCCGCCTCGCCCGACGCGGTCGCCCTGGTCACCACGCGCGGCCCCGTGTCGTACGCCGGCCTGGTCGCCGACGCCGACCGGCTCGCCCGGCACCTGGCCACCCTCGGTGTCGGCCGGGGCGACGTCGTCGGTGTGCTGCTGGCCCCTGGCGCGGACCTGCCGCTGGCCGCCCTCGCCGCCCTGCGGGCCGGAGCGGCCTACCTGCCCCTGGACCCGGACCAGCCGGCCGCCCACGCCGCCACCGTCACCCTCGCCGCCCTGGTCACCACCGGCGCGCTGGCCGCCCGGCTGCTGCCGGGGTTGCCACCCGGGCGCACCGTGCGGCTCGACGCCGACGACTGGCGGCAGCACCCCGACGTGCCCGCCGGGCCGACCGTCGCCCCCGGTGACACCGCCGTCGTCCTCGTCACCGGCACCCCGCCCCGCCCGGTGGCACTGCCGCACCGGGCGCTGGTCGGGCGGCTACCCGACACCGGCCCCGGGCAGGTGTGGCTGCCCTGGCAGGCGCCCGTGACGGCGGAGTTCACCGCCGCGCTGTGGGCCGGGCTCAGCTCCGGCGCGACCTGCGTCCTGCCGGCTCCCGTCCCATCCGCCCCGGAACGGGTGGCCGAGCTGGTCACCACGCACGGCGTGACCTCGCTGGCGCTGCCGGCCGACCTGCTCGCGCTGCTCGCCGACGAACACCCCACGGCCCTCGGCCGGCTGCGGCAGGTCGTCACCACCGGCAACCCACCGGGTGCGCACCTGGACGCCGTGCGCCGCCGGCATCCGGGCCTGCGCCTGCTGACCGCCCTCGGATCCACCGAGGCCGGCCCCTGGGCTCTGCTCCACCCGGTCGCCCCGTCGCCCGCCCCGGACGGTTCGTCGCCTGTCGCGGCCGGGACCGGCCCGTCGTCCACCCCGGCCGGGACCGGCCCGTCGTCCACCCCGGCCGGAACCCGGCCGGCGGTGGCCCGGATCGGGGACCACTGTCACGTCCTCGACGAACGACTGCGCCCCGTGCCCGTCGGGGTTCGCGGCGAGCTGTACCTGTGCGGCCCCGCCGTCGCCAGCGGGTATCCGCACCGGCCCGGCGCCACCGCCGCCCGGTTCGTGGCCGCCCCGTGCGATCCGGTGGGCGGGCGGATGGTGCGCACCGGCACCGTGGCGAGCTGGGCCGCCGACGGCAGCCTTCGGGTCCACCGCCGGCTCACCGTGGGCACGACCCCCGTCGACCCGGACCGGGTCGTCGCCGCCCTGGCCGGGCACCCCGCGGTACGGCGGGCCGCCGTCGCTGTCCACACCGACCCCGCCGACGGGCCGCGCCTGGTGGCGTACGTGGTCGCGGCCGGCCCTGGCGTCGTCGCCGCGGACCTGCGCCGGCACGCCGCCCGGACCCTGCCCGAGGCGCTGGTGCCGGTGGACGTCGTGGTCGTGCCGACGCTGCAGCTGACCCCCGACGGGTGCCTCGACGTCGCCGCCCTGCCCGCCCCCGGTGCCACGGCCGACACCGCCACGCCCCCCGACCCACGGCGGGAGACGCTGCGGACGCTGTTCTCCGAGGCGCTCGACGGGCGACCGGTCGGCGACACCGACAACTTCTTCCGGGTCGGCGGGCACTCGTTGCTCGCCGTGCGGCTGGTCAACCGGATCCGCACCGCGCTGTCGGTGGAGGTCAGCATCCGGGACGTGTTCCAGGCACCCACGGTGGCCGCGCTGGCCGAACGGCTCGCCGCGGGCGCGGCCTCGTCCGCCCCCGCGCGACCCGCGCTGCGCCGACGGACGGGGGCGGGCGCCCGGTAGAACCCGCCGCCGGGCGGACCCCATCCTGCCTCGCCGACTGCCGCTGCCCCGGCGGTGCGCTGACTAGCCTCAGGTCAACGCGCCGCCGGGGCCTTTTCCGTTCCTCCGGCCACCCGCGACCGGGGCCCGCCGCCGGGCCCGCCCGGCCCTTCCGCGCCACCCACCCGACCCCAGGAGGAAGTTCGATGCCCTCGATCGACCACGCCGGGCCCGCGCCCACCTCCGCCGCCGGCCCCCGACCGACGGTGATCCTCGACGGGGGGCCACTGGCCGGGCCGGCCGTCGAGGTCGACGAGGCGTTCACGGCCCGGGTCCACGCCGACCCGGACCACCCGGCCGTCGTCGCCGGTGTGACCCGCCTCAGCTACGCCGAGCTGGACGCCGCCGTCGCCCGGCGGGCCGACCGGCTGCGCGCCGAGGGGGCCGGGCCGGGGCGGCTGGTGGCGGTCCACCGGCCGCGGGGCGTCGAGGCCGTGGTGGCGATCCTCGCGGCCCTGCGCGCCGGCGCGGCGTACCTGCCCCTGGACCCGGGCGCACCGACGGCGCGTACCGAGGCGATCCTCGCCGACGCGTGCGCGGGCGCCCCGCCCACCCTGGACGAGGTGGCGGCGCGAGGTGAGCTGGTGCTGCCCGGCGCCGCCGTGCCCGTCGACACCGCCTACGTCATTTACACCTCCGGCTCCACCGGCACCCCGAACGGGGTGGTCGTCGGCCGGGACGCCCTGGCCCACTTCGTCGCCGGGGCCGTGGACCGTTACGGCGTCACCCCCGCCGACCGGGTGCTCCAGTTCGCGCCGCTGCACTTCGACGCCAGCGTCGAGGAGGTGTTCGTGACCCTGTGCACCGGGGCCACGCTGGTGCTGCGCGCCGACGACATGCTCGACGTGCCCGACCTGCTGGCCGGCTGCGCCACGCACGGGATCACCCTGTTGGACCTGCCCACCGCGTACTGGCACGAGCTGGCCTACGCCCTGTCCACCGGCACCGTTTCGCTGCCCCCGGCGCTGCGGACCGTGGTCATCGGCGGCGAGGCGGCCCTGCCGGAGCGGGTGCGACGCTGGCGGCGGGCGGTGGGGGACCGGGTGCGGCTGCTCAACACGTACGGGCCCACCGAGGCCACCGTCGTGGCGACCGTCGCCGACCTGTCCACCCACGACGGCGGAGACGTGCCGATCGGGCGGCCCCTGCCCGGCGTGCGGGCCGCCCTCGTCGACGGCGAGCTGTGGCTGCTCGGCGGCGGACTCGCCCACGGCTACCTGGGCCGCCCCGAGCTGACCGTGCGCCGCTTCACCACCCTCGACGGCCGGGCCGCCTACCGCACCGGCGACCTGGTGCGGGTACGCCCCGACGGGCAGCTCGGCTACCTCGGCCGCGTCGACGACGAGGTCAAGATCAACGGACACCGGATCGACCCGGTCGCCGTCGAGTCGGTCCTGCTCACCCTCACCGGCGTCCGCGAGGCGGCCGTCGTCGCCCAGGAACTGGGCGACGGGGTGCGGCGGCTCGTCGCGTACGTGGTCGGCGACGTCACCGCCGGGCAGGTGCGCGCGTACCTGGCCGAGCGGCTGCCCGCCCCCGCCGTGCCCGGCGTGGTCGACCTGGTGGCGGCGCTGCCGCGCAGCAGCACCGGCAAGATCGACCGGGGGCGGCTGCGCGCCGCCGACCCGACCCGGACGGCCGGGCGGCCGGAACCGGCCGGGTGGCGTCCCGCTCCGGGCGAGGAACTGGTCCCGCTGTCGTACGCGCAGCGCCGGCTGTGGTTCCTGCACCGCCTGGAGGGCCCGTCGGCGACGTACCACGTGCCCGTGGTGCTGGCCCTGTCGGGCGTGCCCGAGCGGGCGGCGCTGGACGCGGCCGTGGCCGACGTGGTGGCCCGGCACGAGGTGCTGCGCACGGTGTTCCCGTCCGTGGACGGCGAACCCGTGCAACGGGTGCTGCCCACCTCCGGGGTGCGGCTGTCCGTGGTGGAGTGCCCGGCCGCCGAGGTGGCCGCCCGGGTCGCCGAGTTCACCGCCGGCACCTTCGACATCGGCGTCGACGAGCCGCTGCGGGTGCGGCTGTTCGTCACCGGCGCGGAGTCGACGCTGGTGCTGCTGCTGCACCACATCGCCACCGACGGCTGGTCGATGGCCCCACTGCTGCGGGACCTGGCCACCGCGTACGCCGCCCGCGTCGCCGGGCACGCCCCGGACCGGGAGCCGCTGCCGGTGCAGTACGCCGACTACACCCTGTGGCAGCGGGAGCTGCTGGGGGAGGAGTCCGACCCGGACAGCGTGCTGGCCACCCAGCTCGCCTGGTGGCGGGACACCCTGGCCGGCGCGCCCGCCGTGCTGGACCTGCCCACCGACCGGCCCCGCCCCGCCGAGCCCACCTTCGAAGGGGCGTCCGTTCGCGGCCTGCTCGACGCCGACACCCACCGCCGGCTGCGGGATCTCGGCGAGACCTGCCAGGCCACCGGGTTCATGGTCTTCCACGCCGCGCTCGCCGCCACCCTCACCCGCCTCGGCGCGGGCGACGACGTGCCCATCGGCACGCCGGTGGCCGGTCGGCCCGACGAGGCGCTGCACGACCTGGTCGGGTTCTTCGTCAACACGCTGGTGCTGCGCACCGACACCTCCGGCGACCCGGGCTTCGCCGACCTGCTGACCCGGGTGTGCGAGGCGGACCTCGCCGCGTACGCACACGAGGAGGTGCCGTTCGACCTGGTGGTGGAACGTCTCAACCCGGCCCGCTCCCTGGCGTACCACCCGTTCTTCCAGGTCATGCTCACCGTCGACACCCCACCCGGCGACGAGCTGCGGATCCTCGACCTCGACGCCCGGATCACCCCCGCCGGCCTCGACACCGCCAAGTTCGACCTCAGCGTCTCCTGCGTCCCCGGCGACGACGGCGGGGTCGAGGTGTGGCTCCAGTACGCCACCGACCTGTTCGACGCCGACACGGCGCAGCTGCTGCTGGCGGCGTACCTGCGGCTGCTGCGCGCCGTCGCCGCCGACCCGGCCGCCGCCCTGGGCACCCTCGACGTGCTCACCGACGCCGACCGCGCCGGCCTCGACGCCCGCCGCGCCGCCGTGCGCGCCGCCGTCGCCGACCGCGCCCGCAGCCACGCCGCCGAAACCGGGGACCCGGTGCGCACCGAGCTGCTGTGCGGCCTGTTCGCCGAGGTGCTGAGCCTGCCGTCGGTCGGCCCCGACGACGACTTCTTCGCCCTCGGCGGGCACTCCATGCTGGCGGTCCGGCTGGCCAACCGGCTGCGGACGGTGCTCGACACCGACGTCGGCATCCGGGACCTGTTCCTCGCCCCCAGCCCCGCCGCGCTGGAACGGCGGCTCGGCCAGCTGGCCGCCGCGGCCCGGCCCGCCCTGGCTCCCGTCGTCGCCCCCACCGGGCGGGTACCGCTGTCGTACGCGCAGCGCCGGCTGTGGTTCCTCGCCGAGCTCGGCGGGCCCAGCGCCGTCTACAACCTGCCCGTGGTGCTGCGTCCCGCCACCGCCCTGGACCCCGCGCCGCTGGCGGCGGCGCTGGCCGACCTCGCCGCGCGGCACGAGGTGCTGGGCACCGTCTACCGCAGTGCGGACGGAGAGCCGTACCAGATGGTCGTGGCCGGGGCCCGGCCGCCCCTCACCGTCCTCGACGTGCCGGCCGACGACCTCGCCGAGGCGATCGACACCGCCTGCGGGCACGTGTTCGACCTGTCCGCCGACCTGCCGCTGCGGGCCTGGCTGCTGCGCCCGACCGGCGGCGGACAACCCGGGCAGGTGCTGGTGGTGCTCACCCACCACATCGCCTCCGACGGCTGGTCCACCGGCCCGCTGCTGCGTGACCTCGCCGAGGCGTACGCGGCCCGCGCCGCCGGGCACGCCCCGGGCTGGGAACCGCTGCCCGTGCAGTACGCCGACTACACCCTGTGGCAGCGGGAGCTGCTGGGTGCCGCCGACGATCCGGACAGCCTGCTCGGTCGGCAGCTCGCCTGGTGGCGGGGCACGCTCGACGGCGTACCGCAGGTGTTGGAGCTGCCCACCGACCGGCCCCGGCCGGCGGAGGCCAGCCAGCGCGGCGAGATCGTGCCGTTCCGGCTCGACGCCGACACCCACGCCGGGGTGCTCCGCCTCGCCCAGGAGCACGGCGCGACGGTGTTCATGGTGCTCCAGTCGGCGTTGGCGGCGCTGCTGGCGCGGTTGGGGGCGGGCACCGACGTGCCGATCGGCACGGTGGTGGCCGGTCGTGGTGACGAGGCCCTGGACGACCTGGTGGGCTTCTTCGTCAACACGCTGGTGCTGCGCACCGACGTCTCCGGTGACCCGAGCTTCGCCGAGCTGGTGGCCCGGGTCCGCGACGCGGACCTGGCCGCCTACGACCACCAGGACGTGCCGTTCGAACGTCTCGTCGAGGAACTCAACCCGACCCGCTCCACCGCCCACCACCCGCTCGTGCAGGTGATGCTGGTGCTGCAGAACGCCGACGGCGGCGACCCGGAGCCGGCCAGCGCCCTGGCCGGCGAGGAACTGTCCTTCCGGGCCGGCGTGGCCAAGTTCGACCTGACCCTGGCCGTGCGGGAGTACCACGACCCGGCCGGCGGGCCCGCCGGCATCACCGGCGCCGTCGAGTACGCCGTCGACCTGTTCGACCCCGGCACCGTCAGCCGGTTCGCCGACACCCTCGCCCGGCTGCTCGCCGCCGTCGTCGCCGACCCCGGCACCCGCGTCGGCGACGTCGAGCTGCTCACCGCCGAACAGCGGCACGAGGTGGTCCATGCGTTCAACGACACCACCCCCGCCGGGCGGCCCGACGAGCGGATCACCGACGTGTTCGCCCGCCGGGTTGCCGCCGACCCGCACCGCACCGCGCTGGTGCACGGCGACGCCCGGATGTCGTACGGCGAGCTGGACGCCGAGGCCAACCGGCTCGCCCGGCACCTCGCGGCGCTCGGCGTGCGGCGCGGCGACGTCGTCGGCGTCCTGCTGGACCGGGGCCTGCCCATGGCCGTCGCCGTGCTCGCCACACTCAAGGCCGGCGCCGCGTACGCCCTGCTCGACCCGGAGTTCCCCGACGCCCGCCTGACCGCCCTGGTTCCCGACGCCTCGCTCACCGCCCTGGTCACCGACGCCGCCCTGGCCGCCCGCCTCGGCGCGGCCCGACCCGCCCGCACCGTGCTGCTCGACCGGGCCGCCGCCACCCTCGACGCGCTGCCCGCGAGCCCACTCGACCTGCCCGGCGACCCCGGCGACCCGGCCTGCGTCATGTTCACCTCCGGGTCGACCGGGCGGCCCAAGGGGGCGCTGTCCCCGCACCGGGCCGTCGTCGGCACCCTGTGCGGGCAGACCTTCGTCGACTTCGGCCCCGACCAGGTGTGGTTGCAGGCCGCCCCCGTGTCCTGGGACGCGTTCGCGCTGGAGTTCTGGGGGGCGCTGCTCAACGGCGCCACCGTCGTGCTGCACCCGGGGCAGCGGCCCGAACCGGCCCGCATCGCCGACCTCGTCGCCGCCCACGGCGTCACCACCCTGTGGCTGTCCGCCGGCCTGTTCAACGTGCTGCTCGACGAGCATCCCGACGCCCTCGCCGCCGTCGACCAGGTCGTCACCGGGGGCGAGGCACCGTCCGTGGAGCACCTGGCCCGCGCCCGCCGCCGCTTCACCGGGCTGCGGCTGGTGCACGGGTACGGCCCCGTCGAGAGCATGATCTTCACCAACTGCCACCCGGTCGACACCCCGCCGGCCACCGCACCCGTCCCCGTCGGCGCGCCGCTGGCCGACCGGCGCTGCCTCGTCCTCGACGGACGGCTGCGGCCCGTGCCCGTCGGCGTCACCGGCGAGTTGTACGTCGCCGGCACCGGCCTCGCCGACGGCTACCTGCACCGGGCCGGGATCACCGCCGCCGCCTTCGTCGCCGACCCGTTCGGCCCCGCCGGATCCCGCATGTACCGCACCGGCGACCTCGCCCGCTGGACCCCCTCCGGCGCGGTGGAGATCCTCGGCCGCGCCGACGACCAGGTCAAGATCCGGGGCTTCCGGATCGAACCGGGTGAGGTGGCCGCGGTGCTCGCCCGGCATCCCGACGTCGGTCGGGTGGCCGTGGTGGTGCGCGAGGACCGCCCCGGCGACAAGCGGCTCGTGGCATACCTGACCCCCGGCGAACCGGGCGTGCAGCCGACCGTCGCCGACCTGCGTCGCGCCGCCGCCGAGGCACTGCCCGCGCACCTGGTCCCGGCCGCGTTCGTCGTGCTCGACGCCCTGCCGCTGACCGCCAACGGCAAGGTCGACCGGGCCGCGCTGCCGGCCCCCCACCACACCGCCGGCACCCCGTCCCGCGCCCCGCGCACCCCCGCCGAGCAGCTGATGTGCGACCTGTTCGCCGAGGTGCTCGACGTCGACCGGGTCGGCGTCGACGACGACTTCTTCGCCCTCGGCGGGCACTCCCTGCTCGCGGCGAAACTGGTCAACCGGGTCCGCGCCGTGTGGGCGGCCGAGATCGGCGTACGGGACCTGTTCCAGGCCCCCACCCCGGCCGGCCTGGAACGCCGGGTCGCCCGGAGCAGCGGCACCGGCACCCGGGCCCCCCTCACGCCCGCCGCCCGCACCGGCCGGCTGCCGCTGTCGTACGCGCAGCACCGGCTGTGGTTCCTCGCCGAACTCGGCGGCCCCGGCACCGTCTACAACATCCCCGTCGCGCTGCGTCTCGACGCCGAACTGGACCCCGACGCCCTCGCCGCGGCGCTGGCCGACCTCGCCGCGCGGCACGAGGTGCTGCGCACCGTCTACCGGGCCGTCGACGGTGAACCACACCAGCTCGTCCTGGACGGGGCACACCCCGAACTGACCGTGCTCGACGTCGCCGCCGACGCCGTGGCCGCGGCCGTGGACGCCGCCGCCGGCCACGTGTTCGACCTGTCCACCGACCTGCCGCTGCGGGCCTGGCTGCTGCGCCCCGACGGGGACCGGCAGGTGCTGGTGCTGCTGGTGCACCACATCGCCGCCGACGGCTGGTCGATGGGCCCGCTGCTGCGCGACCTGTCCACCGCCTACCGGGCCCGGATCGACGGCACGACACCCGACTGGGCGCCGCTGCCCGTGCAGTACGCCGACTACACCCTGTGGCAGCGGGAGCTGCTGGGCGCCGCCGACGATCCGGCGGGTCTGCTCGCCCGGCAGCTCGCCTGGTGGCGGGGCACGCTCGACGGCGTACCGCAGGTGTTGGAGCTGCCCACCGACCGGCCCCGGCCGGCGGAGGCCAGCCACCGCGGCGAGGTGGTGCCCTTCACCCTCGACGCCGACACCCACGAGGCCGTGCGTCGCCTCGCCCGCGCCTGCGGGGCCACCGTGTTCATGGTGCTCCAGTCGGCGTTGGCGGTGGTCCTGGCGCGGTTGGGGGCGGGCACCGACGTGCCGATCGGCACGGTGGTGGCCGGTCGTGGTGACGAGGCCCTGGACGACCTGGTGGGCTTCTTCGTCAACACGCTCGTGCTGCGCACCGACGTCTCCGGTGACCCGAGCTTCGCCGAGCTGGTGGCCCGGGTCCGCGACGCGGACCTGGCCGCCTACGACCACCAGGACGTGCCGTTCGAACGTCTCGTCGAGGAACTCAACCCGACCCGCTCCACCGCCCACCACCCGCTCGTGCAGGTGATGCTGCTGGTGCAGAACACCGCCGAGGTGGACCCGACCGGTTCGCCGTTCGCCGGCGACGAGATCGGCCTCGACACCGGCACCGTCAAGTTCGACCTGACCCTGTCCGTCCGGGAGACCCACGACACCGCCGGTGGGCCCGCCGGGCTGCGCGGCGTCCTCGAGTACGCCACCGACCTGTTCGACCCGACCACCGCGACCCTGCTCACGCGGCGTCTCGCCCGGTTGGTGCGCGCCGTCGCCGCCGACCCCGACCGGCCCGTCGGCGACGTCGACCTGCTCGACGCCGACGAGCGACGGCTGCTGCACGGGCTCAACGACACCGCCGTGCCCGTCGCCCGGGGCTGCGTGCACGAGGCGTTCCGCGAGCAGGCGCGGCGTACCCCGGACCGGACCGCCCTGACCTGCGGCGACCGGCGGCTCAGCTACGCCGGGCTGGACCGGGCCGCGAACGCCCTCGCCCACCGGCTGATCGCCGCCGGCGTCCGCCCCCAGTCGACGGTCGGGGTGCTGTTGCCCCGTGGCGTCGACCTGGTGGTGGCTACCCTCGCCGTGCTCAAGTGCGGGGCCGCGTACGTCCCGGTCGGCACCGCACTGCCCACCGCCCGGGTGCGGACCGTCCTGGCCGACTCCGGTGCGACGGTGCTGCTGACCGACGTCGCCCACCGTCCGGCCGTCGCCGCCGAACGGGACCACGGCACCGTCGTCGTCGAGTGCGCCACCCCGGCCGGCGCCCCCGACCACGACCCGGCCGTCGACGTCGGCGAGCAGGCCCTGATGTACGTCATGTTCACCTCCGGGTCCACCGGTCGGCCCAAGGGCGTCGGCGTCACCCACCGCAACGTGCGCGACCTCGTCGCCGACCGGTGCTGGGACGCCGGGCACCACCGCCGGATGCTGGTGCACTCCCAGTACGGCTTCGACTCGTCCACCTACGAGATGTGGGTGCCGCTGCTGCACGGTGGGGAACTCGTCGTCGCCGAGGGGGACAGCACCGACCTGCGGGAGCTGGCCCGCACCATCGAGCGGTACGACGTCACCGCCGCCTACTTCACGATGGGCCTGTTCCACGTCATGGCCGACGAGGGACTTGACACCCTGGCCCGGCTCAAGGAGGTGTGGACCGGCGGCGACGTCGCCTCCCCGGCCGCCGTGCGGCGGGTGCTCGACCACTGCCCGGACACCGTGCTGGTGCACAGCTACGGCCCCACCGAGGTCACCTTCGCCTCCCACCACCAGCGTTTCGAGACCGCCGACCGCCGGTTCACCGGCGTGCACCTGGGACGACTGCTCGACAACACCCGCGCGTACGTGCTCGACGACCGGCTGCGCCCGGTGCCGCTCGGCGGCACGGGCGAGCTGTACCTGGCCGGCGAGCAGGTCGCCCGCGGCTACCTGGGCCGGCCCGCGTTGACCGCCGAACGGTTCGTCGCCGACCCGTTCGACCCGACCGGCGGCCGGATGTACCGCACCGGCGACCTGGTCGCCTGGACCAGCACCGGCGACCTGCGGTTCGTGGGCCGCGCCGACGGCCAGGTCAAGATCCGTGGATTCCGGATCGAGCCGGCCGAGGTGGAGGCCGTGCTCGGCGCCCAGGCCGGCGTCGGCCAGGTCGCCGTCGTCGTCCGCGAGGACCGGCCCGGCGACAAGCGGCTCGTCGGCTACGTCGTGCCCGCCGACGGCGCGGACGTCGACGAGGCGACCCTGGTCGACGCCGCCGCGCGGCAGCTGCCCGGCTACATGGTGCCCTCGGCGGTGCTGGTCCTCGACCGGCTGCCGGTCACCGCCAACGGCAAGCTCGACCGACGGGCCCTGCCCGCCCCGCAGCACGGGACGGCCGCCGGCCGCGCCCCCCGCACCCCGGCCGAGCAGCGGCTGTGCGCCCTGTTCGCCGAGATGCTCGGTGTCGGCCGGGTCGGCCCCGACGACAACTTCTTCGACCTCGGCGGCCACTCCCTGCTGGCCACCCGCCTGATCGCCCGGGCCCGCACCGAACTCGGCCTGGACCGGGCCGTGCGGGACCTGTTCCAGCGGCCCACCCCCGCCGGGCTGCTGGGCGACGGGGCCGACGACGGCACGGCGACGGGGGTGCTGCTGCCGCTGCGCACCACCGGCACCCGCCCGCCGCTGTTCTGCGTCCACCCCGGCGCGGGGATGAGCTGGTCGTACGCCGGGCTCACCCAGCACCTCGGGCCCGACCAGCCGGTGTACGGCCTGCAGACCCGCGCCCTGTCCACCCCCGGCTACCGGGCCGGTGGCGTGGGCGAGCTGGCCGAGGACTACCTCGCCGAGATCCGGCGGGTGCAGCCCCACGGGCCGTACCGGCTGCTCGGCTGGTCCTTCGGCGGAGTGGTCGCCCACGCCATGGCGACCCGGCTCCAGGCGATGGGGGAGGAGGTGGAACTGCTGGCGCTGATGGACGCCTACCCGGTGCCCGCCGAGCAGGCCACCCGCCCCCGCGACGACCGCGAGGTGATGCGGATGCTGGTCGGCGACGACACCGACGACCTGCCCGACGGCTTCCTCGACCGGTACGACCCGCACGCCGTGGTGGAGGTGCTGCGCCGCCGTGACCCGGTGCTGGCCGGCTTCACCGGCGCGGAGGTCCACGCGCTGGTCCTGGCCGCGGTGAACCACGCCGAGATCATGGCCGCGTACCGGCCGGAGGTGTTCACCGGCGACCTGCTGTTCTTCTCCGCCGGCCGGGCCGGCGCGGACACCACCGCCGGCCGGGCCGGCGCGGACACCACCGCCGGCCGGGCCGGCGCGGACACCACCGCCGGCCGGGCCGGCGCGGACACCACGGCCGGCCGGGCCGGCGACGGTGCGGGGGCCGACCGGCTGACCCCGGCCCGGTGGCTGCCCCACCTCGACGGCCACCTGGAATGCCACGACATCGACACCACGCACCTGCGCATGACCGAATCGGAACCACTCGCGGAAATCGGCGGGATCCTCGCCGGGAAACTGTCCGGAACCGCGTGACGAATTGCCTGTCGACGAATCGTCAGTCAACAACGAGAGAGGAAACTGACATGGTCAACCCGTTCGAGGACGAGAACGGCACCTTCCTGGTCCTGGTCAACGACGAGGGGCAGCACTGCCTGTGGCCCGTCTTCGTCGCCGTGCCCGCCGGCTGGCAGGCCACCCTCGGCCCCGCCGGCCGGCAGGAGTGCCTCGACCACATCGAGCGCACCTGGACCGACATCCGGCCGAAGAGCCTGCTCGCCCAGTACGCCTGACGCAACCCGACGGCGGCCCCCCACGACGGCGTGGGGGGCCGCCGTCATGTGTGGGGACCGGTGCCGCTCCTGCCCGCCTTCCTGCCCCTGCAACTACCGGCTGCGGCCCGTCCGCGCTCCTAGGGTCGACATCAGCACAACGAAACCGTCGGACGCGCGAACCGCGCCCGCACCGGTTGTCCCCTCCCATTCCCGGAGAGCCCCGATGGCGCTGTCGCAAGCTGCGAGAAAAGTCCTGCTGACCGGAACCGTCTCCGACTCCCACACCTGGAACCTGGTGTTCCTGGAGCTGCTCCTCACCGAACAGGGGTACGCGGTGGACAACCTCGGCCCGTGCGTGCCGGTGGAGCTGCTGGTGCGCCGGTGCCGGGCGTACGCGCCGGACCTGGTCGTGGTCAGCAGCGTCAACGGCCACGGGTACGCCGACGGCCTCGCCGCCGTCACCGGGTTGCGAGCCGAACCGGACCTGGCCGACGTGCCGGTCGTCATCGGCGGCAACCTCGGCCTCGACGGTCGGGACGACGCCCACCGCAGGGCTCGGCTGCGCGCCGCCGGCTACCAGGCCGTCTTCGACGACGGCGACCTGCTGGCCTTCGAGCGGTACCTCACCGCGCTGACCGGTCAGCCGCGGACCCCGGTGGGGCGGCCGGCATGAGCACCGGACAGGTCTCCTTCGGCCGGTTCGTCGCCGACGCCGCCGCCGCCGGCCGGCTGGTCGTGCAGCCCCGGATGGGTTTCAGCGACCTGCGCCGCATGCGCGCCGGACTGGAACGGACCCGGTTCGCCGCCGCCACCACCGTCGGCACCGTCACCATCGACAGCTACACCCGCGTCGGTGCGTACGCCGCCGCCCGGCGGGCCCTCGCCGAGGGCACCCCGCTCAACGGCTACCCCATCGTGGCGTACCCGCAGGAGACGACCCGCGCCCTGTTCGACGGGGTCCGGGACGACACCTTCCCGGTGCAGGTCCGGCACGGCTCGTCTCGACCGGAGTCGATCATCCGGGCGCTGACCGCCGCCGGGCTCGACGCCACCGAGGGTGGCCCCGTCTCCTACTGCCTGCCCTACGGCCGCACCCCGCTGCGCGAGTCGGTGCGTCACTGGGCGCGCGGCTGCGAACTGCTCGCCGAGCGGGCCCCCGGCACCGCCCACGTGGAGAGCTTCGGCGGCTGCCTGCTCGGCCAGCTCTGCCCACCGGGGCTGCTCGTGGCGATCAGCCTGCTGGAGGTGCTGTTCTTCGCCCGGCACGGCATCGGCAGCGTGTCGCTGAGCTACGCCCAGCAGACCAACCCCGACCAGGACGCCGAGGCGGTGCGGGCACTGCGCCGCCTCGCCGGGGAGTTCCTGCCGGCGCACGTGGACCGGCACGTCGTCCTCTACACCTACATGGGGGTGTTCCCGACCACGGTCGGCGGCGCCCGCCGGCTGCTGGAGGCGTCGGCCCGGCTGGCGGTCCGCGCCGGCGCGCAGCGGCTGATCGTCAAGACCAGCGCCGAGGCGCACCGCATCCCCACCGTCGAGGAGAACGTCCGCGCCCTGGAGACCGCCGCCGCCACCGCCGGGACCACCGACACGGGCGGGCCCGAGGTGCCCGACACCGGCGTGTACGCCGAGGCCCGGGCCCTGGTGGAGGCGGTCCTCGACCTGCACGCCGAGCCGGGCCGGGCCCTGCACGCCGCGTTCCGCCGAGGGCTCCTCGACGTCCCGTACTGCCTGCACCCCGACAACGCCGGC